>NZ_JBFTPS010000027.1:0-96109 GCF_056398605.1 Variovorax sp. 01T432 | reverse complement strand
GCGCCAGGCCGCGCGCATCGATCGGCGCCAGCGCGGCCGCGGCCTCGTCGAGGCGGCCGAGCAGGAGGAGCCGGCGCGCCGCGATCAGCCGCGCCTGCAGCGCATTGGCCCGATCGGCGCGCGCCTCGAGCGTGGCCGTGGCCGCCGCCAGCACGCGCGGCGAGCCGCCGAGGTCGCGCATGGCCAGTGCCACTTCCGCCTCCGCCACGACGCAGCGCGCGCGCGCCAGTTCCTCGTGGGCGCCGAAGTCGCGCGCGGCGCGCCGCAGCAGCTCGCGGGCGCGCGGGTGCTCGCCGAGCTGGGCCATGGCGATGCCGCGCAGGGCCAGCGCCGGCGGATCATCGCGCAGGGCCACGCGCTTGAGGGCGCCGAGCGCGTCGCCGGCGGCGAGGGCGCGCGCGGAGGCGGCGATCAGGGAGTCCATGACGACAGGCTACACTGCCGCGCCGGTCTCGGGCTTTGGCGTCAAGACCTGCTCAGCGTCCGTCGACCAGGCTGGCGAAGCCGGCGGCCTTGAAGCGTTCCACGACGAAGTCCGCGAAGACCCGCGTCTTGGCCGCCAGCAATCGCCTGCTCGGGTAATACAGCGAGAGCGGCCCGGCGTCGCTGTACCAGCCGGGAAGGAGCCGTACCAGTTCGCCGCTCGCGATCGGCGCGAACACGAAGGGCATCGGCAGCAGCGCGACGCCCAGCCCGAGCCGCACCGCCTGCGCGATGGCCTCCGGATCGCTGAAGATGAGCCGCGGCCTGCACGACACCGCGAGTTCGGCCGAGCGCCGGGAGCGCAGCGTCCACGGGCGCACGCGTCCCGTGGGCGAAGAGCGGCGCATGATGCCGTCCAGGCCTGCGAGCTCGTCCGGATGGCGCGGCATGGGTCGCCCCGCCATGTAGGCCGGCGAGGCCACGGCGACGATATGGACGGGTGCCAGTTCGCGCGCCACGACGCCGGACATCAGCTTGAATCCCCCACCGATCGCGGCATCGAAGCCTTCACCCACCAGGTCGACCTGGCGATTGTCGAAGTGCCAGTCGGGCAGCACGGCCGGATACCGCGCCAGGAAATCGGCCAGCAGCGGGACCAGGAAGTGCCGGCCGAAGGCATGGCCCATGCTGACCTTCAAGGTGCCCGCGGGAACATCATCGCGCGTTCCGGCACCCGCGAGCGCGCCCTGCAGCGACGCGAGTGGAGGGTCGACCCGCTGCAGGAAGCGCTCGCCGCTCTCGGTCAGGGCCAGGCGCCGCGTGCTGCGATGGAAGAGGCGCATGCCCAGGTCGGATTCGAGGCGCGCGACGTTCTTGCTGACGCCGGCCGGCGTCATGCCCAGGACCCGCGCCGCGGCGGAGAAACTGCCGTGCTCCGCCGTCTGGACGAAGGAGATCAGATGCTGCAGATGAGCCACGGCCGATCTTAAACCGGCGGTTGAAGCTGATTGGCGCCGAATCGGGCTAGTCGGCGGCTGTGGATGCCGAGACACTGGGAGGCTGCGCTGCTGCAAGGCGCAACTCACTTGGAGAAATACCGATGCGCACGCTCGTCCGTCTGCTCCTGGCTTCACTGGTGGCCTTCGTCCTGCCGACGCAGTCGTCGGCGCAGAGCCGCTTCGACTTCCCGGCGAAGTTCGCGACGCGCGAGATCGCCGCCAACGGCGCGACCATCCACGTCCGCTCCGGCGGCAGCGGCCCGGCCGTGGTGCTGCTGCACGGCTATGGAGAGACGGGCGACATGTGGGTCGCCCTCGCCGACGAGCTGGTGCGAGACCACACGGTGATCGTTCCCGATCTGCGCGGTCTCGGCCTGTCGTCGAAGCCCGCAACCGGCTTCGACAAGAAGACCCAGGCAGGGGACGTCAGCGGCGTGCTGGACGCGCTGGGCGTGCAGCAGGCCGACGTCGTCGCGCACGACATCGGCAACATGGTCGCGTTCCAGTTCGCGGCGCAGTACCCGCGGCGCGTGCGCCGGCTGGTGCTGATCGATGCGCCGGTGCCGGGTGTCGGCCCATGGGAAGAGATCCTGAAGAACCCCTTGCTCTGGCACTTCCGGTTCGGCGGGCCGGACATGGAACGCCTTGTCGCCGGCCGCGAGCGGATCTACCTCGACCGGTTCTGGAACGAGTTCTCGGCCACGCCCGCGCGCTTCGGCGAAGCGGCGCGGAAGCACTATGCCCGGCTCTATGCGCGCCCCGGTGCCATGCATTCCGGCTTCGCCCAGTTCGCGGCATTCGACCAGGACGCGATCGACAACCGGGCGTTCCTTGCCCATGACCGCCTGAAGATGCCGATCCTCGCGGTCGGGGGCGAGAAGTCCTTCGGTCCGATGATGGCGACCGTCATGCGCGCGGCGGGCGACGACGTGAAGGAAGGCATCGTCCCGGATTCGGGTCACTGGATCATGGAAGAGAATCCCGGCGCCACGATCCGGCTGGTTCGCGACTTCCTCGCGCTCTGAACGCCTTGGGCCGGAGGCGGGACCGGTCGCCATGGTCCGAGGGGGGCGGCGCCCCTGGGAACGCGCGCGTGCAGAGAGGGGCCCTTCGCCGCTAGACTCCACCTCGTGTGCGCCGCTCGCGCATCCCTCCGCTGATCGCTGAAGGCAATGCCCCATGGCTGAGTCCCGGTCTCGACCCCCGTCGAAGCAGGCGCCGCGCGCCGGAAGCACACTGCGCGAGCCGTTCGAGCGGCTGGTCGACATCGGCCTGCGGCTGAACGCGCGGGCTAGCGCGGGCGAGGTGCGCGACTTGCTGGTCGACGAAGCCGCCCGGCTCCTCGGCGCACAGCGCGTGCTGCTGGTGCTCGACACAGGGACGTGCCTGCGCAGCGCCGGCGCGCGGCTGCCGCCCGCCGAGGACGCCGCCGCGCTGCTGCGCGCCATCACGCCCTGGCTCACCGAAGCCCGCCGCACGCGCAAGCCCAGCCTGCGGCACGGGCCCGAGGGCACCCGGGCGGCCGATCAGCGCTCGTGCCTGATCGCGCCACTGGCCGCGCAGCAGGAACTGTTCGGCTACCTCTACGCCGACATCGAAGGCGCGCTCGGTCGCTTCGACCCCCCGCACCGCGAACTGCTCGCCGCGCTGGCGCGTCAGGCCGCCGGGGCCCTGGCCCACATCCGCGACCGCGAGGGTCTCCAGCGCGAGCTCATGCAGCGCAGCGACGAGCTCACGCTCATCAACGCGATCCAGCAAGGCATGGCGGCCAAGCTCGGGTTCCAGGCCATCGTCGACCTGGTGGGCGACAAGCTGCGAGGTCTGTTCGACTCCGGCGACCTGAACATCGTGTGGTGGGACGACAAGACCAATCTGGTCCAGGTGCTGTACCGCTACGAACACAACCTGCCGCTGCCACTGCCGCCGGCACGGCCCTTGAAGCCGGACGAGCCATTGGCGCGCATCCTGCGCACGCGCGAGGTCGGCGTGGTCAATACGCGCGAGGAGCAGACCCGCGCCGGCCTCCATCCCTCACCGGGAACCGACTGGGCTCTTTCGATCGTGGCTGTCCCGATCATCGGCAGCGACCGCGCCCTCGGCATCATTGCGCTGCAGAACCACGAGCGCGAATACGCCTTCGGGGCGCACGAGGTCCGGCTGCTCGAGACCGTGGCGGCCAGCACGGGCCTGGCGCTGGAGAACGCGCGCCTGTTCGACGAGACGCAGCGCCACGGCCACGAGATGCAGGAGGCGCTGGCCCATCAGACCGCCGCCGCCGAAGTGCTGCGGGTCATCGGCAGCTCGGTGGCCGACCCCGGCCCGGTGTTCGACAAGATCCTGGAGTGCTGCGCGCGCCTGTTCGACGGCAGTTCCTTCGCCCTGCTGATGGTCGACGCCCAGGGGCATCTTGCGCTGACGCGCTGGTTGATGACGGCGGCCGGCCGCGCCGCCATCGGCGAGAAGCGCCTGGCCGAACTCAGTTCGCTCATGCACTCGGACTATCCGATGCCGCTGGCGGGCACCTCCGCCGAACTCTCCTTCCAGACGGGCGATCTCGTGGAATTCGCCGATGTCCTCGGCGATGCCGCGGCGCCGCTGGTGTTGCGCCGCAACGCGGAGCGTGCGGGAACGAGCTTTGCGAACCTGGCCGCGCCGCTGATGTGGGAGGGCCGGGGCATCGGCATCCTGAGCATGCAGCGCACCGGGGTCGGTCCGTTCCGGCCGGGCGAGCGCGCGCTGCTCAAGACCTTCGCCGACCAGGCCGTCATTGCGATCCAGAACGCGCGGCTCTTCGACGAGACGCAGGCGGCGCTGCACAAGGTCGAAGAGCGCACCGCCGAGCTGACCGAGTCGCTCGAATACCAGACCGCCGTCAGCGACGTGCTGCGCGTCATCAGCGAATCGCCGACCGACGTGACGCCGGTGTTCGAGGCCATCCTGGACTGCACCATGTGGCTGTTCGAAGGCCCGGCCACCGCGATCTTCACGTTCGATGGCCGCAAGGTCCACCTGGCGGCGACCCGCAACTGGCCCGCGCAGGCGCTGGGGGCGGCGCGCACGCTCTGGCCCGCGCCGCCCGACCCGCGCCAGATGAACGGGCGGGTCATCATGGAGCGAAGGGCCCTGGGCATCGAGGACGCCTGGTCCGACCCGGAATACGACCGCACCCTGGCAACCGCCGGTAGCTGGCGCCGCATGATTGCCGCACCGATGCTCAAGGACGGCGTGCCGGTGGGTGCGATCACCACCGCCTGGCCGGCGCCCGGCACGACGCCGCAGCGGCAGATCGACCTGCTCAAGCTGTTCGCGGAGCAGGCAGTGATCGCGATCCAGAACGCGCGGCTGTTCAGCGAGACGCAGGAAGCGCTGGAGCAGCAGACCGCTACGGCGGATGTGCTGCAGGTCATCAGCGAATCGATGGAGAACGCGCAGCCGGTGTTCGACAAGATCCTGGAGAGTTGCCAGCGCCTGTTCGCCGGCACGCAACTCGGCATCTCGCTGATCGGCGACGACGGCCTGGTGTACCTGGGCGCGCATCGCGGCTCCGCGCGCGAAACGCTCGAGCGCTTCTATCCCCGGCCCCTCGACCACTCGGCCATCGGTGCCGCCATGGGCAGCCCCGAGGTTCTCCATGTCCCGGATGCGCTCGCCGAGCCGAGCCTGCCTGCCTTCATGCGCGAGGTCGCCGAGCGAATCGGGAACTACGCGATCATGATCGCCCCTCTGATGTGGGAGGGGCGCCACATCGGCTCGATCCACATCGCGCGCCAGCCGCCGCAGCCGTTCGCCGACAAGGAGATCAAGCTGCTGGAGACCTTCGCCGACCAGGCCGTCATCGCCATCCAGAACGCGCGCCTGTTCAACGAGACCAAGCAGGCGCTGGAGCGGCAGACGGCGACCTCCGAAGTGCTGCGCGTCATCAGCGCCTCGGTCACCGAGACGCAGCCGGTGTTCGACACCATCGCCGAGCGCGCCGCGCGCCTGACCGGCGCCGACTTCGGCTTCGTGTTCCGCTTCGACGGCGAATGGATCCACCACGTCAGCCTGATCGGCGTCGACGCCGAAGGGATCGAGGCGGCGCGCAGGACCTTCCCGATGCGCGCGGACGGCGGCTCGGTGACGGGCCGGGCCATCCGTGACAAGACCGTGAGCCGCGTGATCGATGTGCTGGCGGAGCCCGGGATCTCCGAGGCGATCCGGCAGCTCACCCTCGCCACCGGGAACCGCAGCGTGCTCAGCGTGCCGATGTTCCGGAAGGGGCAGGTGATCGGCGCGATCACGGTCAACCGCCGGGCCGCCGGGCCATTCAGCGACGAGCAGGTCTCGCTGCTGCAGACCTTCGCAAGCCAGGCCGTGATCGCGATCCAGAACGCGCATCTCTACAAGGAGGCCGAGCAGGCGCGGGCCGCGGCCGAGGCGGCGAACGAAGCCAAGAGCGCGTTCCTGGCGACCATGAGCCACGAGATCCGCACGCCGATGAACGCGGTGATCGGCATGAGCGGCCTCCTGCTCGACACCAGGCTCGACACCGAGCAGCAGGACTACGTCGAGACGATCCGCGATTCGGGCGATGCGCTGCTGACCATCATCAACGACATCCTCGACTACTCGAAGATCGAGGCCGGACGCATGGACATCGAGTCGCACCCCTTCGACCTGCGCGACTGCGTGGAGTCGGCGCTCGACCTCATCAGCACGCGCGCGGCCGAGAAGCAGCTCGACATCGCCTATGTGTTCGATGGCGATGTGCCGGCCGGCGTGAGCGGCGACCTCACGCGGCTGCGGCAGATCCTGCTGAACCTGTTGAGCAATGCCGTGAAGTTCACGGAAACCGGCGAGGTGGTGCTCACGGTGAGTTCGAACGCCCTGGCCGCGGGCAAGGTCGGGCTGACCTTCGCCGTGCGCGACACCGGCATCGGCCTGTCGCCGCAGGGCATGAGCCGCCTGTTCCAGTCGTTCTCGCAGGCCGACTCGAGCACCACGCGCAAGTACGGCGGAACCGGCCTCGGCCTGGCCATCAGCAAGCGGCTGGCCGAGTTGATGGGCGGGACCATGTGGGTCGAGAGCGATGGCGCGGGTACGGGCTCGACCTTCTTCTTCACCATCGAGGCACCGGTCGCGGAGATCCCGCCGAGCAAGCGCCGCATCCTCGCCGGCGTGCAGGCCGACCTGGAAGGCAAGCGCGTGCTCGTCGTCGACGACAACGCAACGAACCGCCGCGTGCTCGTGCTGCAGACCGGCAAGTGGGGAATGGATTCGCGCGACACCGGGTCGCCGCTGGAGGCGCTGCGCTGGCTCGACCAGGGCGAGCGCTTCGACCTCGCGATCCTCGACATGCACATGCCCGAGATGGACGGCGGCGACCTGGCGCGGCGCATTCGCGCAAACCACGCCACGCTGCCGCTCGTGCTCTTCAGCTCGCTGGGCCGGCGCGAGGTGGGCGATGCCGGATCGCTGTTCAATGCCTTCCTGTCGAAGCCGATTCACCAGTCGCAGTTGTTCGACACGCTCGTGAGCCTGCTCGCGCACGAGCCGGCCGCGAAGCCCGCGCCCAGCAGCGCGGCCAAGCCGCAGATCGATTCGACAATGGCGGCGCGCCACCCCTTGCGCATCCTGCTGGCCGAAGACAACGCCGTGAACCAGAAGCTCGCGATGCGCCTGCTTCAACAGATGGGCTACCGGGCCGACCTGGCCGCGAACGGTATCGAGGCGGTCGAATCGGTGCAACGCCAGGCCTACGACGTGGTGCTGATGGATGTGCAGATGCCGGAACTCGACGGGCTCGATGCGACCCGGCAGATCTGCGCGCTGATCGAGGCCGATCAACGGCCGCGCATCGTGGCGATGACGGCCAACGCCATGCAGGGCGACCAGGAGATGTGCATCGCGGCCGGCATGGCCGACTACCTGACCAAGCCGATCCGCGTCGATCGGCTGATCGAGGCCTTGAACAATGTGCCCGCACGCAAGGACCGCTGAATGACCAATGCGACCATCGACCACGCGACCTTCACGGAACTGCAGGACACCGCCGGCGCCGACTTCGTGAAGGAACTGGTGCAGACCTTTCTTGAAGAGGCGCCGATCATGCTCGCGGAGCTTCGCGAGGCGCTCGTCACGGGCAACGCCGATGCGTTCCGTCGCGCGGCGCATTCGCTCAAGTCGAACAGCCTCACCTTCGGCGCGCTCGCGCTGGGGGCGATGGCGCGCGAGCAGGAGCTGGCAGGCCTGGCGGCCGCCCGGCAATCGAACGCACTCGACGCGCTGGCGCAGGAGTACGCCCGGGTCGCCGCGGCCCTGACGGAGTTGAGCCGTGGTTGATCTGCGCCAGGCGCCCGCCCGCCTGCTCGTCGCCGACGACAACAAGGTCAACCGCCTGCTGCTGACCCGCAGCCTCGAACTCCAGGGCCACAGCGTCCAGTGCGCCGAAAACGGCCGCATCGCGCTGGAGCTGCTGCAGCGCGACCGCTTCGACCTCATGCTGCTCGACATGGAAATGCCCGAGATGACCGGATTCGAGGTGCTGGAACACCTCTCGGCCGACGTCAGGCTGCGCGACCTGCCGGTGATCGTGACCTCGTCGCTGGAGGGTGTGGCCGACATCGCGCGCTGCATCGAACTCGGCGCCGAGGACTACCTGCACAAGCCGGTCAACGCCGTCCTGCTGAAGGCGCGCATCGGCGCCAGCCTCGAGAAGAAGCGCCTGCGCGACCAGCAGAAGGAGATGGTGCGGCGCTTCGCCACTTCCGAAGTCGCGCAGGACCTGCAGCAATCCGGCTTCTCGCTCGGCGGGCGGCGCGTGCAGGGCGCGGTGATGTTCTGCGACATCCGCGACTTCACCGCGATGGTCGAGTCGCAGCCGCCCGAGGAGACGATCGAGCTGCTGAACTCCTACTACACGCTGATGTTCGACGCGATCAACGGCCATGGCGGCGTGGTGAACCAGATGATCGGTGACGGGCTGATGGCCATCTTCGGCGCGCCGCTGCCGCTGCCCGACCACAGCGCCGCCGCCGTGCGCGCGGCGCTGGACATGGTGGAGATGATCGAGCTGCTCAATGCCGAGCGCATCGCGTCGAACAAGGCCGCCATCCGCATCGGGGTGGGCATCGCCACCGGCGAGATGGTGGCCGGCTACACCGGCACGCAGCAGCGCGCGACCTACACCTGCATCGGCGACACGGTCAACCTCGCCGCGCGGCTGGAGACGCACACCAAGCTGGCGATGCGCACGATCCTGATCGATCCGGCCACCCGCGCCGCGCTCGCCGGGCGCATTCCGGTCGAGGCCCTCGGTCCGGCGCAGTTCCGGGGCAAGGCGGCGCCGGTCGAGGTGTTCGCCGTCGGCGGCGGCAGCACGCCCGCGCCCGGTTGATCCCCGGCCGCCTCCACCGGGAGTGGGGGCTGTCGACGTTGCCACCGATTGCGCGTATGCTAGAAAAAGGTTCTACTCGTTGGTTGCAGCACGCTCCAACCCGCTTTCCAAGACCCAGAAGAACCTGCGGGTGAGGCGATGCTTGCGGTGGAGGGGCCGGTTCAATAGCCATCGATATCGACTGCGGAGACCGTATGGACCTGAGGAGCGAACAACTCGCTGACGGCGTCGAGAAGATCAGCCTGGTCGGGCGCATGGACAGCCTGGGCGGGCATGACATCGACATGCGCTTCGCCGCTCTCGTGGCGACCCGCAAGCTTCTCGCCGTGGTCGATTTGTCCGAGGTTTCTTTCCTGGCGTCCATCGGCATCCGCACGCTCGTCATCAATGCGAGGGCCCAGGCGTTGCGCGGCGGCGGGATGGCCCTGGCCAACCCTCAGCCCCTTGTTGCGGAGGTGCTCAAGATGGCAGGCATCGACACGATCATCCCGGTGTACCCCGATGTCCACACCGCCTGCAGCGCGCTGATGGCGGCAGCCGAAAGCCGCTGATGTCCTCCAGCGACGGGGAGCCGCGGGCCTCCCTGATCGTCAGCAGTGAATTGCGCGAACTCTCGCGCGTGAGTGCCTGGGTGCAGGATTGGGCCGAGCGTCAGTGTCTTCCGGCAAGGGTCGTGCAGAACCTCGACCTCTGCTCTACCGAGGTAGTCACCAACATCATGAGCTACGCCTGTGGCAACGGCATGCAGCGCATCGTCCTGCGCCTGGGTTGGCAAGGCGAAGACGTGGCGCTGGAAGTCGAGGACGAGGGAAGCAAGTTCGACTTGCGGCAGGTTCCCGAGCCGGTGCCGGCGACCAGCGTTCTCGACGCGCGCATCGGTGGCTGGGGCATTCCCATCGTTCGCCGCTTCTCCGATGGCCAGCTCTATCGCCACGAAGGCGGCCGCAATTGCCTGACGCTTCTATTCCGTGCGACCGCGCCGCCCTGAGGGCGCTTCGTCGCGCGCGTTTTCGCCACCGATTCACAACCGAGGAGATCATTCAAATGGGAACCGCAGCCAAGACTTCACCCAGCATCGATGCGCAGAGCGCGATGGCGGCACAGGCCGCCCTCGCCGGCCAACCCAACGGCCAGTCCGAGACTTCCGGCGTCGACAAGATGCGCGAGTTGCTGTTCGGCAATCAGATGCAGGACTACGACAAGCGTTTTTCCATTCTCGAGGAGCGCTTCCAGCAGAGGCTGCGCGACCTGGAGGCGGAGTCGGCCCGCAGCCTGAGCAGCCTCGAATCGACGATGAAGAAGCAGCTCGAGTCGGTCGCCGGCCAGTTCCGCGAGGAGAAGGACCTGCGCTCCGATGCCGACAAGGAGCTGGAGCGCAGCCTGCGCGAGCACACCCAGGCGCTGGAGAAGCGCCTCGCCCAGGTGTCCGACCAGCTCGCGCGCCAGGAGCGCGATTTCACCGATCGCCTGGGCCATGAGATCCAGGGCTTGCGCGACGAGATGCGGCGCCGCCAGGACGACAGCCGCACCACCATCGAGCGGATGTTCGCCGAGCTCAGCAACGTCAAGACCGATCGCAACCTGCTCGCGGGCCTGTTCGTCGAGATCGCCAAATGCCTGAACCAGGACGTATCGCCCAAGGGCGGCAACGGCGAGCGCGTTTGAGTCGCGCCTGGCGGGCGGCCGGCCGCTTGGCGAGCCTGCACGCCAGGGCAGCGGCGCCGTGACGGCGCGCCTGCCTCTGTCGGTGACGCGCGCGCCCGGCAGCGCTTCCGAAGAGGACCCGGGCAGGCGACTCGCCGGCCTTCTGCTGGAGCTGGCACGCTGCATCAATCCGGAAGTGGCCGCGACGCTGCCGAGCCGCCTGGCGGACGATCCGCGTCTGGAGGCGCTGCGCGGCGTGCTGCTCGAACGCGAGCAGGTGGCCCTGGCGCGGCTGCAGCAGAAGTTCGACGACCCGCGCGAATTCGCCGACGCGGTGGGCGCGGTGCTGCCCGCCGCCTTCGCGCTGGCGGCGGCGCAGGACGAGCGCCTCGGGCAGGTGATCGCGCCCACCGTCGAGCGTGCGGCCCAGGCCTCCATCCAGAAGAACCCGGGCACCATGGTCGACATCCTGTATCCCGTGATGGGGCCGGCGATTCGCAAGGCCATTGCCGAGACCCTGGAGGGCACGCTTCAATCGATCAATCAGGCGGTCAAGCACAGCCTGTCATGGCGCGGCCTGAAGTGGCGCATCGAGGCCTGGCGCAGCGGCAGCAGCTTCGCCGACGTGGTGCTCAGGCACACGGCCGTCTTCCGGGTCGAGCATCTGTTCCTGATCCACCGCAAGACGGGCCTTCTGCTCGCCCACGTGGCGAGGGAGGATGCGACCACGCGCGATCCGCAGCTGGTCTCGGCGATGCTCTCCGCGATCCAGGATTTCGTGCGCGATTCCTTCGACGAGTCCGCCAGCGGCGGCACCAGCGGCCGCAGCATCGACAGCCTGCGCCTGGGCGACCTGCTGTTGTGGTGCGAGGAAGGCCCGTCGGCCTTCCTCGCCGCCGTGATCCACGGCAATCCACCCGCGATGGTGCGTACCCGCCTGGGGGAGACGCTGGGCACCGTGCACGACCAATGGCGCACGGCGCTCGATGCATTCGACGGCGACACCGCGCCCTTCGACGAGGCAGGGCCGCTGCTGCGGCCCTGCCTGTTGTCCCAGGCCGCCGAGGCGCACAGGAACGTCTCGCCGCTGCTCTGGTTCGTGCCCCTGGCGCTGCTGGTCGCGCTGGGCTATTGGCTCACGCAGCGGATCGTCGAGGGCAGGCGCGTCGACAGTTATGTGGCGGCGCTGCAGGACCAGCCGGGCATCGTCGTGACGGGCGCCGAGCGCCGCGACGGGAAGTGGCTGGTGTCCGGGCTGCGCGACCCGCTGGCGGCGCAGCCGGAAGCCTTGCTGGCGCAGTCACACCTGGACCCGGCGCGCATCATGGGCCGCTGGGAGCCCTACCAGGCGCTGCATCCGGCCATCGTTCTCAAGCGCCTGCAGGCGACTCTGGATCCGCCGCCGACCGTCGTCCTGACACAGGACGCGAGCGGCATTCGCGCGAGCGGCAGCGCGCCCCAGCACTGGATGGACAAGGCGCGGGCCTTCATGCAGACCCTGCCGGCCGGCGCCCCGAAGGTGGATCTCAGCGCCCTCAAGGACGTGCAGGACCCTGACTACATCCGCCTGCGCGACGCCATCCAGGCCCAGCTCATTCACTTCGACTTCAGCATGCCGCGGCCCGCGGCGGACCAGGAGAGCAAGCTCGACGCCGTGGCCGCCGACATGCGCGAACTGGTGCAGGTGGCCCGCGCCCTGGGGTTCCCGGTGAAGGTGACAATCGTCGGCCACGCCGACGCCACGGGAAAGGACACCTCCAACCTGGCCCTGAGCGTGGGCCGCGCGGAGGTCGTGCGCTCCATGCTGCGGGCGCGCGGCGTCGATCCGGCCGTGCTCGCCGTGCGTGGCGCCGGCCCGCTGGAGCCCCTGAGACCCGGCGCCAGCGAGGACGAGCTGTCGATGAATCGGCGCGTGTCCTTCGGCGTGAGCACGGGGGACTAGCCATGCTGCAGAAGAAGATCTGTCTGCTCGGCGCCTTCGGCGTGGGAAAGACCAGCCTGGTGCGGCGTTTCGTCGACACCATCTTCTCGGATGCCTACCTGACCACGGTGGGCGTGAAGATCGACAAGAAGCTGGTGACCGTCGGGACAGAGCAGATGGCACTGATCCTGTGGGACATCGCCGGCGAGGACGAGATCTCGGCCGTCCGGGTGAGCTACCTGCGCGGCGCCGCCGGATACCTCCTGGTGGTGGATGGCACGCGGCCCGAGACCCTGGACACGGCGGTGTCGATCCAGTCGCGCATCGGCGCGGAGATCGGGGGCGTTCCCTTCGTCGCGCTGCTCAACAAGGCGGACCTGCAGGAGGACTGGGCGATCCCGATGGAGCGCATCCAGATCCTGGAGGCCGCGGGCTGGACCTTTCGCCGCACCAGCGCCAAGACGGGCTTCGGCGTCGAGGAGACCTTCCAGGAACTGGCGGGGCGCCTGGCGCGGTAGCATGCTCGACCTGCCGGCGCGGATCTCCGACTCGCTGCTCCTGCTGCTCCACGCGCAGCGCGTGCTCGCGCACCTGGTCATCGATGCCTCGCAGAACCTGGTGCAGGCCGGCGGCCACCTGGCGCACTACGGGCTCGACGGCCTCGGACTCGGCGCTCCAGCCAGCGAGCAGATCCCGTTCCTGGAAGGTCTGCTGCCGCTGGTGGAGACGCCCTTCCTGATCCGCTCCATGGAGATGCCCAGCGGCCGCGTGGCCGACGTCCATTTCTTCGCGGATGACAGCACCGTCTGGATTCTTCTGCTCGATGTGACGGCGGAATACGAGGAGGCCCGGCTGGTGCAGCAGAAGGCCTATGACATGACCCTGCTCAGCCAGCGCGAGGCCAGGCTCATCGAGCAGCTCGAGTCGGCCAACCAGGAACTGACGCGCGCCCATCGCGAACTCGCCGCGTCCCGAGAGGCCCTGCTGCTCACCCACGACCGGCTGCAGCAGGAGCTGCGCGACGCCGAGCGCTATGTTCTCGCCATGCTGCCGGCGCCTCTGTCGGAACCCTTCGTGGTCGACTGGCGCTTCGTTCCCTCGACCGAACTGGGCGGCGATTCGTTCGGCTACCACTGGGTCGATGCCGATCACTTCGCGCTCTACCTGATCGACGTCTGCGGCCATGGCGTGGGTGCGGCGCTGCTGTCGGTCGCGGTGGCCGACACGCTGCGCTCGGGGGCGCTGCCGCGGACGGACTTCCGCCATCCCGCGGAGGTGCTCGCCGCGCTCAACCTCGCCTACCCGATGGAACGGCACGGCGAGCTGTTCTGCACCGTCTGGTACGGTGTCTACGAGCGCGCCACCGGCTGCCTGCGCTACGCCTCTGCCGGCCACCCCCCGGCGCTGCTGGTGAGCGGCCCGCCCGAAGCCGGCGGCGAGGCCCTGCCGTTGCAGGCATCGGGCCCCTGCGTCGGCCTCTCCCCGACCGCGCGCTACCGCGACGAGCAGTGCATCCTGCGGTCGCCCGCGCGGCTCTTCGTCTTCAGCGACGGAGCCTATGAAATCACGAGGCCCGATGGCTCCATGCTGGCCTTCTCCGCCTTCACGGAGATGCTCGCGCGGCCGGTCCGGGACGGGCAGTCCGAGCTGGACCGCCTGCTGGACTTCGCACGCGACGCGCACGGCCCCGGCGTGCTCGAGGACGATTTCACCCTCATCAAGATGGCGCTCTGAGCCGGCGGCCGGAGCGCGGCGTGTATTCTCCAGGACCGTTATGAAGCGAAGACTCATCAGCTCAGGCTCCACCTTCGAGGCGCAGATCGGCTATTCCCGCGCGGTGGTCGCCGGCGACTGGGTCTTCGTCTCGGGGACAACCGGCTTCGACTACGGCACGATGTCGATCTCGAGCAGCCTGGTCGAGCAGACCGAGCAATGCCTGAAGAACATCGAGTCCGCCTTGCGGGAAGCGAACGCGAGCCTGCGGGATGTCGTTCGCGTCACCTACGTGCTGCCGGACGGCGCCGAGTTCGAGCAGTGCTGGCCGGTGCTGCGCAAGTATTTCGGCGAGGTTCGCCCCGCCGCCATGATGATCTCCGCGGGTCTGGCGGATCCGCGCATGAAGATCGAGATCGAGGTCACGGCCCTCCTCACCCCTATTGGAGACAAGAACAATGTGGAAAGACGATGACGAGCTCTTCGCCCTGATGCGCGCGCGGCTGTTCCCCGCGGTGGTCGGGGACATCCTCGACACTATGGGCCTGCTGCACCAGTTCCTGCCGCCGGCGATCAAGCCGGTGGCGCGGTCCATGGTGGTGGCCGGCCGTGCCATGCCGGTGCTGGAGACCAACTGCTTCGCGCGCGCGGAGCCGCTCGGCAAGTCGCCGCTGAGCCAGAAGGCCTTCGGCCTGCTGTTCGAGGCGCTCGACGACCTGGCGCCGCACGAGGTCTACGTGGCCACCGGCGCGGCGCCGCAGTTCGCGCTGTGGGGCGGCCTCATGACCACGCGTGCCATGCACCTGAAAGCGGCCGGCGCGGTGCTCGACGGCTACTCGCGCGACACCAGCGAGGTGCTGGAGCTCGGCCTGCCGGTCTTCTCGCTCGGCGGCTATTCCCAGGACCAGGGGCCGCGCGGCAAGGTGGTCGACTACCGGGTGCCGGTCGAGATCCAGGGCGTGCGCGTGCGTCCCGGCGACATCGTCTTCGGCGACCAGGACGGCGTGCTGATCATCCCGCGCGAAGCCGAAGAGGAGGCCATCCGCCTCGCGCTCGAGAAGGCCGGCACGGAGAACAGCGTGCGCAAGGCGATCCAGGAGGGCATGAGCACGGTCGAGGCCTTCAGGACCTTCGGCGTCATGTAGTCCAGCCGGGGCCGGGCTGCCGGGCCCGGGCGCCCTTGCCCGCCGGTCGCCGCCGGGCGAGCGCCATGTTGGCCGTGATCATGGCCGCGACCAGCGTGACCAGCCACGAGAAGTACACCCACAGCAGGAAGAGCGGAAAAGCCGCGAAGGCCCCGTACAGCGTCTTGTAGGTGGGCACCTTGACGAGGTACATGGTGAAGCCCCGCTTGCCGAACTCGAAGGCCACGCTGGCGATCAGGCCGCCCGCGACGGCGTCGCGCAGCCGTACGTTGGTGTTCGGAACGAGGTAGAACATGCTCGTCAGCACGGTCACGCCGAGCAGGAGCGGGCCGAGGTCGAGCAGGAACTTGAGCGATGGCGGCAACGCGCCGATCAGGCCCATGGAAACGCCCAGCAAGTACGAGGTGGCCCACAGGCTCAGGCCCAGGACGGGTGGCCCGACGGCCAGCATGAGCAGGTACAAGCCGACCCGCCTGAAGAATGGCCGGTTCTTCCTCACCTCCCACATCTGGTTCAGCGCGTTCTCCACGGTCAGCAGCATCGCGACGGCGGAGCCCAGCAGGAGGAGCGAGCCGACCCAGCTCAGCCCGCTGGCGTTCGCGGCGAACTGGTTCAGGTACTTCAGGACCGTGCGCGCGATGTCGGCCGGAAGCAGCCTGCTCAGCAAGAATTCCTGAAGCGCATCCTTGAAGCGCCTGAAGACCGGGAATCGCGCCAGCAGCGCAAGGCTCGCCGCCAGCAAGGGCACGATGGACAGCAAGGTTGCGAAGGTCAGGCTCCCGGCGACCTGGGGCAAGCGCTCTTTCCTCGCGCGGTGGATCGTCAAACGGGTCAGGGTGAACATGTGTCGCTGAAAAAGGAGGAATCGACCGGCTGCGCGGGCGAAGGGGCGATTGTGAGGTGCAGTGGCCGCCTTGGGCCCGCGGCAGCAGGAACCCGGCAGGGCCCGGCTCATCTAAGTGCTGGCGCCGCGGTCGTTGATATCCATCCGCAGGAGGTGGCCGTCTTCCCGATATGCTGTCAGAAACGACTGCGACGAACCCACGTCAGAAGGAATTGGATCGTGCATGAGCTGACCTTCCGCACGCTGCTGTACCGCTACTTCTTCTTCGAGTGGCTGTTCCTGGACGTCACGCAAGGCAGTCTCATCGAGCGCTCGGCGGCCCGACGGCACAACCAGTCCCAGGCCCACTGGCTTCTCACCTACATGCGGCGCTGGCTGTGGTGCGCCGTGCTGTTGTACGGGTTGGGGGGGATTGTCGAGATCCTGCTCGGCGCGCCGGCCGTATCGGCGCTCTTCTATGTGCCGAGCGCCCTGAGCGTGTCGGTGAATGCGGTCATCGCGGCGGCCTGGCTGGGGCTCAAGACCTTGTCCGAGCCTCTCTGAGATCGCCGCACCCGGTGAGATCCCAGCCCGCGGAGGACGATGTAGGGACGAAACCCAACTCAACCAGGGCCGGTTCAGGCTGCCAGAAGAACAGGCCATGGCGCTGGCGCAAGAGGACTCGCCGTTCGACGTGGCAGGCGGAGCGGTGTTGGAGGCGCGCAAGTGGCACACGGCCGTGCTCGTCGACCCTCGCCGTCCCGGTCGGATACCCTCGACGGCCAGGGAGGCGCCTCGCGGGCGAGCACCCCTTTGGATCACCCGTCACTTCGTCGCGCCAATGGCGCAGGAAGGCTTCATGGCCCCCCATTCGCAGCCCGCGCTCGAGCAAAGGCTTGTCGCCATGGTGCGTTCGTCCAACAGCCTGATGGCCGCGCTGAGGGCCGTCCGTTCGCTGGGATTGGGCGCCGCCTGGTGCATCGGCGCCGGCGCGGTGCGCTCGCTGGTGTGGGACGCCCTTCATGGCTTCGAACAAGCGACAGCCATTGAAGACGTCGATGTCGTCTACTTCGACGACGCGGCGGGCGGCCGGGGGCAAGAGGCGGACCTCGAAACTCGTCTGCGTTCGGTCATGCCGGCGTTGCGGTGGGAGGTCACGAACCAGGCCACCGTGCATGAGTGGTTCGCCAGCAATCTCGGGCAGGTGGTGCCTGCGCTGGGCTCCCTCGAAGAAGGCGTGGCGACGTGGCCGGAGTTCGCCACCTGCGTCGGCGTGAACCTCGACGACGAGGAATCGATCGGAGTCGTCGCTCCGCACGGGCTCGACGACCTGTTCGGCCTGCGGGTCCGGCACAACCCGCTCCGAGCGAGCGTCGCGACCTACAGGCAGCGCCTGGCATCGAAGCGGTTCGGCGAGCGATGGCCGCTGCTTTCCATCGACGCATGCTGAGGGCGGAGCCCGGCCGGACATTCACAGCGTCCGACCTCTTCTTGCCCCGGGGCGGAATCCCTCAGGACCTTGCTTTCTTCGAGGCTTTCGGCTTGCCCGCGCTGTTGAGGTCGACCGCCTGGCGAACGAGCCCCTTGAAGGCGGACTCGTCGACTTCCTCTCCTTCGTGGATGTCGATCGCGCGGCGTGTGTTGCCGTCGAGACTGGCGTTGAAGAGGCGGGCCGGATCCGGCAGGGATGCGTCCTTGGCGAAGGTGAGCTTCACGACGGCCTTGTAGGATTCGCCGGTGCAGATGATGCCGTCGTGCGACCAGATCGGCGTGCCCCGCCACTTCCACTCCTCGACGACCTGCGGGTCTGCTTCCTTGATGAGCTTGCGCATCCGGGCGAGCGTTTCGCCGCGCCAGTCGGCCAGTTCGGCGATTCTTTCCGAGATGAGCTCCGATGCCGACGGGCCTTGGCTCGCATCCGACTTGTTCATGTTCCCAGCCCTCATGTAAGACATGGCGGCGATGTTAGGGCCGGCGCGCGCACCCTCTGCGGCTTGCGCTCATCATGTCTACCCTGCAAGCCTTCCGCCGTCGGCGACGTAGGCCGCTCCTGTGACGAAGCTGGCTCGATCGGACAGAAGCCAGACGACCAGCTCCGCGATTTCGTCGGGTGTCCCCAGTCGACCGAGCTGATTCCGCGGATCGGTCGGGACACCCCTCAATGCGGCGGCCGAACTGACCATCGGCGTGTCCACATGACCCGGACACACGGCGTTCACGCGAATGCCCGACATGCCGTACTCGAGCGCCGCGGCCTTCGTGAGGCCGATCACGCCGTGCTTGCTTGCGACGTAGGCCGAGGATCCGCGCAGGCCGACCAGGCCGCCGATGGACGACATGTTGACGATGGCACCGCCGCCTTGATGTCGGAGCATGGCTGCGATCTGGTGCTTCATGCACACGAAGACGCCGGTCAAGTTGACGGCGATCGTTCGCTGCCACGCCTCGAGCTCGACTTGCGCGAGCGGCTTTCCGGTCGTGCCGACAGCGGCCGTGCCGACACCCGCGTTGTTGAAGGCGCCGTCGAGTGCTCCGAAGATCTCGACGGCTCTATCGACAGCGCTTGCCACCTCCGGTTCGGATGCCACATCCGCTTCGATCGCCACGGCTTCGCTCCCGCTGGCCTCGAGCTCGGCGGCCGTGGATCTGGCGGCCGCGGCGTCCCGATCGACCACGGCCACACGCGCGCCTTCGCGCCCGAGCAGGAGGCAGGTGGCGCGGCCGATGCCCGAGCCGCCGCCCGTCACGAAGACGACTCGATCGTCGACGAGCCTGGAAGTGAGCGCCCTCACGTGCTCATCCCGCGTCGGCCGCCAGCCACTGCACCAGGGCCTGCGTCACCAGTGTCGGTTGCTCGATCGTTGACAGGTGGCCGCAGTCCGGAATGACGCGCAGTTCGGAGCCCGCGATGCCATCGCGAATCTCCTCGGCCAGATGAGGCGGCGTGGCCGAGTCGTGCTCGCCGACGAGGACCAGCGTCGGGCAGCGTATCGCGCCCAGGTGCGGCCGCGAGTCGGGACGCCGACCGATCGCCTTCTGCTGGTGAATGAACCGCTCGGGGCCCACATCCCAGGCGATGCGTCGATAGAGGGCGCGCAGCTCGGCATCGTCGCGACGCGCCGATGCGACCGCCATCAGCCAACTCTGATCGAGGTAGCGATCGAAGCCGTCCTGTTCGACGGCGCGGATCGAATCGAGGCGACCTTGCGCAGCCTCGGGCGTGTCCGCTCGGGCCGAGGTATCGAGGAGCGCCAGTCGCGTCACTCGCTCGGGTGCCTGTCGCATGATTTCAAGCGCCGTGTAACCGCCCATCGACAGGCCCGCGAGCGAGAAGCGGGGCGGGGCGTGCGCCAGGATCTGCGCCGCAATCGCGGGGATCGAGTCGCCCTTGCAATGATTTGCAATGGTGACCGGGCCGAACTGCCAGAGGGCGGGCAACTGCGCTGCGAACAGGCGCGCCGAGCAGTACAGCGCCGGAATCAAGAGCACAGGCTGAGTGTCGGCCATGGTTCGAAGTCAGCGGTCGACGGTGATGAGCTCGGTCATTGGCTTCCATGACTTGCCATCGAAGCGGGCCAGGCGCGCCTGGCGGATCGGGAAATAGTCGTCCGTCCGATAGTTGACCTTCATGCCGGGCAACAGCATCCCGAGTTCGACATCCTTCATCGTCGTGACCTGCTTGAGCAGATTCTCGCGGGTCAGTTGGTCGCCGCAGCGTTCGAGCGCGAGGGCGGTGAGCTGCGCGCCCATGTAGGAGTACACGGCGGAGGTGTCGCCCGCGTTGTCGGCGGGCAGGTATTTCTTCATGAAGGCGAGGTACTCGTTCATTGCCTTGTCGTCGGCCCACGCCGGATCGGAGGGGGTCTTGAACCAGTAGCTCGACACCAGTCCGACGGCATTGTCCAGGCCCGCCGGCGTCAGGACCCCGGAGATCGAGCTGGAGACGTACGGCACGATGTAGAAGGGCTTCCAGCCCAGGCTGGCCACCTTGCGGATCGCCTGCGCCTGTCCCTTGTTGGATCCGAACACGGCCAGCGTGTCGACGCCCGCCGCCTGAACCTGCAGGATCTGCGAATCGACGGTCGGGTCCGTGACTTCGAAGCTCACCTCCTTGACGATCTGGCCGGCCTTGGCGCCAAGGCCCTCGCGCAGGCCGCGCATGTAAGACCTGCCGACGTCGTCGTTCTGTACGAGGACGCCGATCTTCGCGTCAGGCCTCTGCGCGGCCAGGTACTTCCCATAGATCGCGCCCTCGATGTCGTAGGCGAACGCGAACGGCACGGTCCACGGTGTCTCCTTCGCGTTGTGCAGGCCGGGGCTGGATGCGTAGAAGAGGAGCTGCGGCACCTTCTTGCTGTTCATGTACTTCTGCACCGCGGTCTGCGAGGGTGTTCCCATCGAGCCGACCAGCGCCAGAACGTTGTCGCCTTCGACCAGTTTGCGCGTTACTTCAACGGTCTTGGGGGGGCTGTAAGCATCGTCGACCGACAGGAGCTCGATCTTGCGTCCCCTGATGCCGCCTTGCGTTTCGTTGAGCATCTTGAAATAGGCCGTGTTGACCCGGCCCACGATCGAATAGCTCGAGGCCGGACCGCTGTAGGCCACGGTTTCGCCGAGCTTGATCTCGGAATCGGTGACGCCGGGACCGTAGGCCTTTTGCGCGTGAGCTGCTGGCGCAGCCAGTGCGGAGACGGCCGACAAACAGATCAGGAAGGATTTCATGTGCGCCATTGAAGTGAGGGTTTCATGCCGCGATCGCGAACCGGGACGGCACGGATAGCGCGGGCAGTACAGCACGGGCGCCCCCTGCCGTCTGTCCCCCTGCCGGGCGACAGCTCTTCCTGGACGGGCCCGGGCGGGCGAACCACAACCCGGGTCAGTCGCGGTCCGGCGCCCCCAGTGGGAACAAGCGCCGGAACGGCCGCGCCTCGTCGACTGCGCGAGCGAAGGACGCACGGGCGAGCAGTCGCGCACGGTATGCGCGCAGCACCGGATAAGCCTCGGAAATTCGATGCGTCCAGTCCGCATAGAACAGCGACGGCGCGGCGGCGCAGTCCGCCATCGTGAAGTCCGCGCCCGTGGCCCAGGTTCGGCCGACGAGATGCCCTTCGAGCCAGCCGTAGGCGCGCTCCAGTTTCTCCACGGCGAGCGCCATGCCGTCCTTGCGCTTCACTGCATCACCTGTGAGCGCACCGTCGACCGCCAGCTGCGCCGCGTTCATCACATGCATGTCGAAGAATCGATCGAGGAAGCGCACGTCCAGCGCGGCCATCGGGTCGGCGGACAGCAGGCGCATGGGCCCGGGATGCACCAGCTGCAGGTACTCGATGATGATGCTGGTCTCGACGACGTTGCGTTCGCCGTCCACCAGCAGCGGGAACTTGCGCAGCGGCCAGCGCCGCAGCCATTCGGCGGTGTGCTGGGGCGCATCCGGCCCCAGGCAGCGGAATTCGAAGGCCGTGTCGTTCTCGTACAGCGCGATGAGCACCTTCTGCGTGTAGGAGGAAAAGGGATGACCGTAGAGGATGAGTGACATCGTGGCTTTCTGTTTTGGATGGCGAGGTGTGCTGTCGGCTGAAGCCGTATCCAAGGGGCCCTGGCCGGATCAGTCTTCCGGTGCGTGACAGACCGCTTCGACGTTGTGCCCGTCTGGACCCAGGACAAAGGCGGCGTAGTAGTCGGGATGGTAGTGCTGGCGCAACCCTGGCGGGCCGTTGTCCGTGCCTCCTGCGTCGATGGCTTCGCGATAGAACGCGTCGACCTGGCCACGAGTTTCTGCCCTGAAGGCCAGATGGAGTGGGGCGGGGCGGTCCTGCGTCTGGAAGAGCCACAGCGAGGGCTTGCCCTGCGTCCCCAGGCCGAGACCCGATGGTCCTTCCATCGCGACGCCGACCCCTAGCGGCGCGAGCGAGCGAAGAAAGAAGGTCTTGCTGGCCTCCAGGTTGCTGACGCCGATTCCGATGTGGTCGAACATGAGGACTCCTTGTCTCGGGAGCTGGGCGCGGGGCCGGCGGCCCTTGGGCGAATGGACAGTATCCACGCGAACGCCGTCGAGCGCAGTAGCACCGATCCTGTTGAGCGCGTAGGGCAGCACGTCGAGACGGCTGGCGTTGGAATGGTGAACAGACAAGAAGGCCCGCACGCGGCGGGCCGGATCGATGCTCAACCTGCTACTGCTGCCAAGGCGGCACGAACGCCCGCCTCTCCAACGCAGTGAACGGCGTGACGGTGGCAACGCTCTGCATGATCCATGCCTCGCGCTTTGCCGCGTCCGGATCGACACGGTCGTCGATCACGACGAGAAACTTCGCAGCGAGGCCGGTTTGCCCTGGTTCCATCACCCTAGCGTATCCACGGTGGCGGGTGGTGTGCCCTTGGCTGGCCGTTGAGGCACCGCTGAGCAGCGCAGCGGCAGGCGGATAAGGGCCGCGCATGTTTGAGCCGCAGGCGAGTTTGCGCGGACCCCGCCTGACGCGAGCAGCGCAAGGGACCCCGAAGGGGCGGTGACGTCGGCCGGCCAAGGGCACACCGCCCGCCACCGCGTCCCCGCAATGTGAGCAGCTGCCGTTTCATCGCGCGCATGAGGGCGATCGAAGATCGCGTAACATCCGGCGCGTCCCGAAGAGGGGCCCGGTCTTGGTCAGCCGGCAGTCGACGCGGCAGTCGCATTCCCCGTGGGCGTGCGGCATTCATTCTTCTTCATCTGTGCAGGTGCGCGCACCATGAGCTTCACACTCACCGACGATGACTTCAACGACCTCGACTCCATCAAGGGCCAACTGGCCTTCGTCACCGCGCTGGTCGGCAGCAGCACTGCTGCCACGATCCAGGTCAACCCCGCGGACTTCGCCGAGTTCCTCGCCCAACTCGAAGCCACGGCCACGCGGCTTGTCGACACCTTGCTGCAGCGCCATGAGGAGGCCCGACTCGGCCTCTAGCCTCAGGTGCCGCTCAGATGCTTCACCAGCATCCGCCCCGCCGGCGACAGCGCCGCGAGCGATCGAACGCAGACCACCAGCTGCCGCCGGACCCATGGCTCGTCCAGCGCCACCGCGCTGATGCCCAGGGATGACAGGTACAGACGCGCGCTCTGTCGCGGCAGCACGCCGATGCCCAGTCCCGCCGCCACCATCAGCGCCATCGCGTCATAGCCGCTGACCTGGATGCGCAGGCGCAGCGGCAGGCCGAGCTCGCCCGCCGCCTTGTGCAGCAGATTGTTCATCGCGCTGTTCGGATGCGCCCCCACGAAATCATGCGCCAGCGCCTCCCGAAAACGCACTTTCTTGCGTCGGGCCAGCGTGTGCCCGCGCGGCACGATCAGCACCAGCTCGTCTTCACGGTACGGCAGCACCGTCAGCTCCTCGCCGTAGCTGCCCGCATTGAGAATGCCGACGTCCGCCGTGCTGTCCGCCACCGCGCGCGCGATGGCGGAGCTGATGCGCTCCTGCAGATGCACCTGCACCAGCGGCGCCGCCGACATGAAGCTGCGAAGGTCGTCCGGCAGGAACTGGGTGATGGCCGAGATATTGGCGAACACCCGCACATGCCCGCGAAGCCCGCTCGCGTAGCCCGCCATCTGCTCGGCGATGTCGTCCAGCCCGTTCAACACCCCGCGCGCCAGGCCCAGCAAGGCATGCGCTGCCGGCGTGGCCTGCGTGCCCTTGTTGCTGCGCAGGAACAGCACCGTGTTCAACGCGCCTTCGAGCTCGCTCACGCGCTTGCTCACCGCCGCCGGCGCCAGGTGCTCGCGCAGCGCCGCGGCGGCGATGGTGCCTTCTTCCATCACCGCCACGAAGAGGCGCAGCGAGACCGGGTCGAGCTTCATGGCGGCCATTAGACACCAGCGCCCGCGCCACCATCGCGGTTCGCGATGGTGGCCTCGCCAAACGCCGCTTTGCAAGGCGCGCGCGCATGCCCATCATTCGGCCCTCGCGCCGTCCACCCGGCACGAGACGACCCCGAGACAAACCAGAGGCAAGCAGGACGCACCCATCATGGCTGAACTCCCAACGACTTCTCCGTCCGCACCCGGCGCGCTCTCGGGCCTGCGCGTCGTCGAGATGGGCCAGCTCATCGCCGGCCCCTTCTGCGGCAAGACCCTCGGCGAATTCGGCGCCGACGTCATCAAGATCGAGGCGCCCGCCGACCCGTCCCGCCCCGGCGCGCCGGGCGGCGATCCGCTGCGCAACTGGCGCATGCTGCAGGACGGCACCTCCGTGTGGTGGCAGGTGCAGTCGCGCAACAAGCGCTCCGTGGCGCTCGACCTGCGTTCCCCCGACGGCCAGGAGATCGCGCGCAAGCTGATCGCCGAGGCCGACGTGCTGATCGAGAACTTCAAGCCCGGCACCCTCGAAGGCTGGGGCATGGGCTGGGAAGACCTGCAGAAGCTCAACCCCGGCCTCGTCATGCTGCGCATCTCCGGCTACGGCCAGACCGGCCCCTACCGCGACCTTCCCGGCTTCGGCGCCATCGGCGAAGCGATGGGCGGCCTGCGCCACCTCACCGGCGAACCGGGCCGCGTGCCGGTGCGCGTGGGCGTCTCCATCGGCGACACGCTGGCCGCGCTGCACGGCACCATCGGCGTGCTGATGGCGCTCTACCACCGCAAGGCGCATGGCGGCCCCGGCCAGGTGATCGACGTCGCGCTGCACGAGGCTGTCTTCAATGTCATGGAGAGCCTGATCCCCGAGTACAGCGCCTTCGGCGCCGTGCGCGAGGCCGCGGGCAGCGCGCTGCCCGGCATCGCGCCTTCCAATGCGTACAAGTGTTCGGACGGCTATGTGCTCATCGCCGGCAATGGCGACAGCATTTTTCGCCGCCTGATGGCGGTGGTGGGCCGGCCCGACCTGGCGAGCGCGCCCGACCTGCAGAGCAATGCCGGGCGCGTGGCGCGGGTCGACGAGATCGACGCCGCCATCGGCGCATGGACGCTCTCGCGCACCATCGCCGACGTGCTGCGCGAGCTCGGCGCCGCGAACGTGCCGGCCGGCCGTGTCTACACCGCGCGCGACATCCACGAAGACCCGCACTACCGCGCCCGCGACATGATCCTGCGCCAGACCACGCGCGACGGCCATGAGATCGACGTCCCCGGCATCGTGCCCAAGCTCTCGGCCACGCCGGGCGCGGTGCGGTCTTCCGCGCCCCGGCTGGGGGACGATACCGACGCCGTGCTGCACGAGCTGGGCCTCTCGCCCGGCGAGGTCGCGGCGCTGCGCGCGAAGGGAGCCGTGGCATGAGCACGAACACCCCCATCGCCGATGTCTGGACGGGCGCGCGCCGGCGCATCCACATGCAGGAAGTCGGCCCGCGCGACGGCCTGCAGATGGAGGCGGCCTTCGTGCCGACGGCGGACAAGATCGCGCTGGTCGATGCGCTCTCCGCCGCCGGCATGGCGAAGATCGAGGTCACGGCCTTCGTCTCGCCGCAGGCCATCCCGGCGCTGCGCGATGCCGAGCTCGTGCTGCGTGAGATCGCGCGCGCGCCCGGCGTGGTCTACACCTGCCTGGTGCCGAACGTGCGCGGCGCGGAGCGCGCCATCGATGCGCTGGCCGACGAGCTCAACCTCGTCATGTCCTGCAGCGAGACGCACAACATCGCCAACCTGCGCATGACACGGGCGCAGTCCTTCGCCGCGCTGTCGGAGGTGATGGCGCTGGCGCGGCAGGAGCGAACGCCCATCAACGTCTCGCTCTCGTGCGTCTTCGGCTGCCCGATGGAAGGCGATGTCGACGCGGCCGTCGTGCTGGATTGGGCCGGGCGCTTCGTCGATGCCGGCGCGCGCGGCATCACGCTGTGCGACACCACGGGCATGGCCTATCCGTCGCAGGTCGCGGCCCTCACGCGCGCCTTCAGGGCGCGCTTCGCGAACACCGAACTCACGCTCCACTTCCACAACACGCGCGGCATGGGCCTGGCCAATGTGCTGGCCGCCATCGATGCCGGTGCCGACCGTTTCGACGCGTCGCTCGGCGGCCTGGGCGGCTGCCCTTACGCGCCCGGGGCGAGCGGCAACGTGTGCACCGAGGAGATCGTGCATGCGCTCGAACTGATGGACTACGACACCGGCTGCGATCTGCCCGCCCTGTTGCGGGCCGCCGGCTGGCTGCCGGCATGGATCGGGCACGAGATCCCGAGCCAGATCGTCAAGGCCGGCCGCCGCCTGGACCTGCACCGGCCGCCCGCGGACTTCGCGGCCTGGCGCGACCGTGCGCTGGCGCGCGACCTGCCGGCGGCCGCGTCCTGATGCCAGGGCACCCCATTCAAACCAAGGAGACTCTTCAATGAACCCCCACCCCACACTCTCCCGCCGGTCATGGAGCGCGGCGGCCGTCGGCGCGGCCCTGCTGTCGCTCGCGGGCGCCATCCACGCGCAGCCGTCCGCGGGCAATTATCCGAACCATCCGGTGCTGATGCTGGTGCCCACGGCCGCCGGCGGCACGACGGACATCGCGGCGCGCATGCTGGGCGTGCCGCTGGGCGCCGCGCTCGGCCAGACCTTCGCGGTGGACAACCGCGGTGGCGCCAACGGCGTCATCGCGGCGGTGGCCGTCAAGCGCGCGGAGCCCGACGGCTACACGCTGCTGATGCAGTACTCGGGCTACCACGTCATCACGCCGCTGGTGAGCAAGCAGGCGTCGCAATGGGAGGCGAAGGACCTGACGCCGGTGGCCAACGTTCTCTCGGCGCCGCAGATCGTCGTGATCCGCGCCGACCTGCCCATCAAGAGCATGGCCGAGCTGGTGGCCTATGCGAAGGCGCATCCGGGCAAGCTCAACTACGCGTCCTCGGGCAATGGCTCGCTGCAGCACGCCACGGGCGCGATGCTGGAGCAGCAGGCCGGCATCAAGCTCACGCACATTCCCTACAAGGGCACCGGCCCCGCGCTGCAGGATCTGCTGAGCGGCGTGGTCGACATCACCTTCGGCACGGCGCCGCCTTTCGTGGCGCACATCCAGTCGGGCAAGCTGCGCGTGCTGGCGACCACGGGCAAGACGCGCCTGCCGAGCCTGCCCGATGTGCCCACCACGGCCGAGGCCGGCCTGCCCAAGCTCGACGCGACGTCCTGGTTCGCCGTCTTCGCGCCGGCGAAGACGCCCAAGCCGATCGTCGACAAGCTCAGCGCCGACATCGCGAAGATCGTGTCGACGCCCGCGTTCAAGCAGAAGGCCCAGGAGCTGGGCGCGACGGCCGACTACATGACGCCGCAGCAGCTGGGGGACATGGTGAAGGCCGATACGGCGCGGTGGACGGAAGTGGTGAAGGCGACCGGGATCGAGGCGGACTGATCTCAGGAAGAAGCGCTGGTCGCGCTCGATATTCAGCCGGCCGCACTGGCCGCAGCCATCACGCGCTTGATCAAGAAGCACAGGCTGGCCACTCCGCGCCACGGCTTCTCCCTCATCCGGTCTTCTGACCTGGCACGCGCGGGGCCAGGGATCGCCAGCCGTCATCCCGTCGGGATCGATGCGGCTCCTGACAAACTTTTCACCTTTCTTTGGACTCTTGTTACAAAGTTGGTCAGAAAAGTGTGCGGGAAATGTCACTTTTGGCAGCCAAGGTCCATGGCGCGCGGTCGGTATGTGACTTGCTGACCTGCCACGGCCATGGCTGCCCGTCCAGTGCGGGCGGTCTGGGCGGTCCATGGACCGAACAAGACCAACAACAAGCTGGAAATCAAGAACATGAAGAATCCAAACAGGAACGCCCGGGGCTTGCACGCCCGGGCGGGCAGGCTCGCCGGTTGCCTGGCGCTCGCCGCGCTCACCGCATTCGCGCTGGCCTCGTGCGGCGGTGGCGCGGGCGGCGGCGGCTCCGCGCCCGCCGCGCTGGGCTCGGCGGGCACCGACCCCGCGAAGGACGGCTACACGCCGCTGTTCCCGCCCGGCACCCAACTGGTCGAGCAGACCCAGTACAAGGAGGCCGACGGCACCCTCGTGACCCTGATGGGCATGCGCCCCACCGAACGCCACGCCCGCGAGCGCGGCGAGCCGTGGACCGACCCCGACGTGGGCCCGGGCCGCTACTTCACCTTCCCGACCTTCTATTTCCAGAACCGCAGCTTCGGCCTGGAGATCCATGACCACGTCCCCGCCGGCGGCGGCAAGATCGAGATCTACCTGCGCGTCAACGACGGCGATTTCGACGGCACCACCTTCAGCCTGTTCCGCAACATCCTCGACCCGACCGTCCGGGACTACGGCTGGTCGCTCAACTACGGCTTCAACAACCCGAAGGAGGGCGGCAATCCCCTGTGCCACGCGGGCCAGCCGAAGGAAGACTGCATGATGGTGGTCGACTCGAACTGGCGCACCGACCCGCACAGCCCCCTGAAGATCGGCGACCGCATCGAGCTCGCCCCCGCGCCACGCCTGACGCGCGACGCCGGCGGCAAGGCCCTGATCGACGGCGGCGGCAGCCGCTACTACTCCTTCGAGCAGCTCTACGTGGTCGGCGTGGGCCTGCGGCCCTGGTACGGCGTGGTGCCCAACCTCGACTCCGACGTGCTGCCCGACGCCACCCTGCTCGGCGGGCTGGCCAGCGTCTCGTACAACTACTCGGAAGAGCCGATGCGCGGCTTCCAGCAGATGGTCAACAACATCGGCATCGGCGACGTCAAGCGCTTCGTGCAGGGCCGCCGGCTGTTCCATACCTCCTTCGCCGACGGCAAGCACTCGGAGCACCCGGACGACAACCCGGTCTTCACCGAGCACATCGGCCAGCTCGGGCCGAGGTTCAACCAGCCGCAGTGCATCGCCTGCCACGCCTCGAACGGGCGCAGCACGGCCGTGCCGATCGGCACGCGGCTGGACACCATGTCCTTCCTCACCGGCTCATCCTCGGCCGACGGCCGCCGCACGCCCGACGCGAACTACGGGCTGACCATCCTGCAGCGCGCGACAGACCCCAACGCGAGCGACTTCGGCGTCTCCGTCAAGAGCCTGGACCTCAGCGTGCGCACGCTGCCCGATGGCGAGAAGGTGGAGCTGGCCAGGCCGGTCTACGCCTTCAAGGGGCCGGCCCCCGCGAACTTCTCCGCGCGCCAGGCGCCGCAGGTGATCGGCATGGGGCTGCTCGAAGCGATCCCCGAGGAAAGCATCCTGGCGCTGGCCGACCCGGGCGACCGCGACGGCGACGGCATCCGCGGCGTGGCGAACATCGTTCGCGATCCGGAGACCGGCGTGAACCGCGTCGGCCGCTTCGGCTGGAAGGCCGCCAAGGCGAGCCTGCGCCAGCAGGCGGCCGACGCGTTCATGGACGACATGGGCGTGACCTCGTCCATCTTCCCGTCGCGCAGCTGCCAGCAGGGCGCCGCCGACTGCCGCGCCGCCGCCGGCAGCGCGAGCGTCTCGCTGCCGGAGGCCGAATTGCAGAAGGTCGCGCAATACCTCTCGCTGGTGGGCGTGCCGGCGCAGCGCAGCCTGCGCAGCGGCTTCCCGGCCGATGCGCGCGTGTCGCCGGAGCATGACGTGAACCCGCAGCAGATCGAGCGCGGCGGCGCGCTCTTCGCGCAGGCACGCTGCGTCGCCTGCCACGTGGCGCAGATGAAGACGGGCAGCACCCATCCCTTCGCCGAGCTGCGCGACCAGACCATCCACCCTTACACGGACCTGCTGCTGCATGCCATGGGCCCGGGCCTCGCCGACGGCATCGCCGAGGGCAAGGCGAGCGGCGACATGTGGCGCACCGCGCCGCTGTGGGGCATCGGCTCGCTGCCCTATGTGCAGGGCGGCGTGGCGAACGTGCGCTACCTGCACGACGGCCGCGCGCGCACCTTGCAGGAAGCGATCCTCTGGCATGCGGGCGAGGCCGATGCGAGCCGCACCAGCTTCGAGAACATGCCCAAGGCCGATCGCGATGCGCTGATGGCCTTTCTCGGCTCCTTGTGAGGCGCGCCGGCGCGGGTCGGCCTCCGAACCCCGGCGCAGAGGGCGGGTCAGCCCGGCAGTAGGCTCATGAGGCGCGGCGGCGGTTCCAGCGCCAGCGCGCGGCTCGCCGCCTGCAGCTCACCCGGGCCCAGGGGCACCAGCGACTCGACCTGGTCCGAGACGCGGGTGGCGATGGGCAGGCCGTCGCGGTAGAGCACGCGCGAGCCCGCCACGCGTGCCACCTTGGGGCCGGGCAGCACCGTGCCCAGCAGGTTGGCCGGGTCGGTCGCGGCCAGGCAGATCAGGCTCTCGTCGGCGGGCCGGCGCCGGACCTGGCGTATGAGCCCGATGGCCTCGGGCAATGCGAACTGCTCGCCCGAGAGGCCCGCGATGAAGCGGCCCCCGCGGATCTCGCCGCGCGCTTCCAGACGGTGGTAGGCCCGCACCAGATCGCGCCAGGGCGGCAGCCAGGAGGCCTCGCGCTCCAGCATGCGCCAGCAGACCACGCCATAGCGGCGCAGCAGGATGCGGGCGACCTGCTCGACGGATTCGGTCGCCAGGGCGCGCGGCACCTCGCCGCCCTCCCGCGCGGGCTGCCGGATCAGCGACCAGCGCCCGGCATCCTCGATGCCGAAGAGCGCGATGCGCCGCCGATGGCGCGAGCCGCCCGTGCCCGAACGCTTGGAAGGCGGCACCAGCAGGGCGCGCAGCCCCGCATAGCTGTCGCAATGCGCGCGGCCGCGCACCACCAGTTCGCTCAGCGCGTCTTCGAGCTCGGCGCGCAGGAGGTGCGTGCCCTCGACCATCTCGTCGAAGAAGGATGCGCCGTGCGCGGCGAGATGGCTGGCGACGCGCTGCGCGCGGGAGCTCAGGCCTTCGTCGTCGGCGGGCGCGGGCGCGAGGCGGGTCCACAGCGCCGCGGCGCGGCGCGGCAGCAGGAGGATGGGCGTGGCCCGCAGCGAGAGGCTGCCGCCGCCCGTGCGCGCATCGACGGCCACCGGACGCAGGCGCGTCCACAGCGTGCGCCCGGCGGTGCACAGGTCGTCGAGCCAGGAGGGCGCGTAGTCGTTGACCCGGGCCGGCAGGAGCTCGGCCTCCCAGATGCCCGCCGGCGCCTCGTAGCCTTCCAGCTGCGCCAGCACGCCGGCCAGGGCCTCCGGCCCGCTGACCCGGGTGGCGGCGCTGACATGCTGCCAGTCGAAGAGAAAGCGCGCGAAGTCGCGCGGCTCGACCGGCTCGATCTCCCGGCGCAGGCGCTTGAGGGTGTAGCGATGGATGCGCGCGAGCAGGTGCCGCTCGCACCATTCGACGGCCTCCGCGGCATCGGCGCCGGGCGTGAACCGGCCCTGCAGGACGTAGCCTTCGGCCTGCAGGGCCAGGAGCGCGGCCTCGACCTCGGCCAGCGGCAATCGAAGCTGCGAAGCGAGCGCGGCGGCCGGCGTCGGGCCGAGGCCCGACATGCGCGAACGCAGCACTTCGCGCAGCGCCTCTTCGCGCCCGCCCAGCGCCTGCGCGTATTCCGCCGGCGCTTCGATGACGGGACGCAGCGCGGCATCGGGATACAGCAGGCGCGCCTGCGACAGCCGCTCGGCCGCCACCCACAGGCCCGCTTCGGCGGCGCCCGCGGCCGTGACCGCGAGCCGCGTCGCGCGGCCGGACTGCGCCAGCGCCGCCAGCCAGGTCTTCCAGTCCGCGTCGCGCGCGGCCTCTTCGGCGGTCACGAGGCCGAGCCCATTCAGGGCCTCGTGCATCTCGTCCGGGTTGCGCGCGCGCGGCCAGGCCTCCTGCCGCACGCTCGCGATCGCATCCGCGTCCAGGCGGCCCAGGTCGTCGGCGCTCTCCGGGTCCGCATAGCGGCGGTTCTGGACCGCCTGCGTGCGGCGCTCTTCGAGGGGCGCGTCGTCGAGGAAGGCGTAGGGCTTGGCGTTCAAGACCTCCGCCGCCAGCGGCGAGGGCGCGGCGAGGTCGCGGGCCAGCACCTCCACCTCGCCGGTCTCCAGGCCGCGCAGCAGCGCCAGCCAGCCCTGCGCGTCCATGGCGTCATGGAGGCAGTCCTGGAGCGTCTGCGCCACCAGCGGGTGGTCGGGAATTTCGCGCTCGCCCGCCAGGTTCTCGGCGCAGGCGACCTGGTCCGGAAACACCGAGGCCAGCAGGTCCTCGGACTTCATGCGCTGCAGCTGCGGCGCCACCTTGCGCCCGCCCTGGAAGCGCGGCAAGGCCAGCGAGGTGGTCGCGTTCCAGCGCCAGCGCACGCCGAACAGCGGCGCATCCAGCAGGGCCTGCACCAGCACATCCAGCGCGGTGGCCGAATGCAGGTAGCGCGCGACCTCCTCCAGCGGAAAGCTGTGGCTGGTCGACAGCGACAGCACGATCGCATCCTCGGTCGCGGCGGCCTGCAGCTCGAAGTTGAACTTCCTGCTGAAGCGCTTGCGCAGCGCCAGCCCCCAGGCGCGGTTGAGGCGGCTGCCGAAGGGCGAATGGATGACCAGCTGCATGCCGCCGGAGGCATCGAAGAAGCGCTCCATCACGATGCGCCGCTGGGTCGGCAATGCGCCCAGCGCGAGGGCCGCGCGGCCGAGGTAGTCGACGATCTGGCGCGCGGCCTCGGCGTCCAGGCCGAGGGTGCGCATGAGCCAGTCCGCCGCGGCATCCTTGCCCTGGGCCGCGATGCGCTGGCCGATGTCCTCGCGCAGCCGCGAGACGCCGAAGGACAGCTCGTCGCTGCGCCCCGGTGCTTCTCCCAGCCAGAAGGGGATGTTGGGCGCGGCGCCGTGCGCGTCCTCCACGCGCACGCGGCCCGGTTCGATGCGCAGGATGCGGTAGCTGGTGTTGCCGAGCTGGAAGACATCGCCCGCCAGGCTCTCGACCGCGAAGTCCTCGTTCACCGTGCCGATCTTGTGGGCCTGCGGCTCCAGGATCACGGTGTAGTCGCCGGTCTCGGGAATGGTGCCGCCCGAGGTCAGGGCCGTCAGGCGCGCGCCCTTGCGCTCGCGCAGGCGGTGGTGCACGGCGTCGCGGTGCACATAGCTCGCGCGCTGCCCATGGCGGGTCGTGAAGCCCTCCGACAGCATCCGCACGACGGCGTTGAAGTCCTCGCGCTTGAGGTGGGCATAGGGCCAGGCGCGCCGCACCAGCGTGAACAGTTCGTCCTCGTCCCATTCGCGGCACGCGGTCTCGGCCACGATCTGCTGCGCCAGCACGTCCAGCGGCGCGGGCAGCACGTGCAGCGCGTCGAGCTCGCCGCGCCGCACGCAGTCCAGCAGGGCCGCGCACTCGACCAGCTCGTCGCGCGACTGCGGGAAGAGGCGTGCCTTCGGGATGCCGCCCACCGCGTGGCCCGCGCGACCCGCGCGCTGCAGGAAGGTGGCGATGGACCGGGGCGAGCCGAGCTGGCAGACCAGGTCGACATCGCCGATGTCCAGGCCCAGCTCCAGCGAGGCAGTGGCCACCAGCACCTTCAGCTCGCCGCGCTTGAGGCGCTGCTCGGCGTCCAGGCGCGTCTCCTTCGCCAGGCTGCCGTGGTGGGCCGCGACGGCTTCCTTGCCCAGCAGCTCGCCGAGATGCCGCGCCGCCCGCTCGGCCATGCGTCGGGTGTTGACGAAGACCAGCGTCGTGCGGTGTGCGTGCACCAGCGCGGCGAGCCGGGCGTAGACCTGCTCCCACTGGTCGGTGGACATCACCACGCTCAGCGGCGTGGGGGGAAGTTCGAGCGCGAGGTCTCGCTGCTTGGCATAGCCGATGTCGACGATCTCGCAATCCGGCGCCGCCTCGCCCGGCGCGCCGGCGCCCACCAGGAAGCGCGCGATCTCGTCGATCGGCTTCTGCGTCGCGGACACGCCGATCCGCGTCAGCCGCTTCGCGCAGATCGACTGCAGCCGCTCGAGCGAGAGCGACAGGTGGCTGCCGCGCTTGCTGGCGGCGACGGCATGGATCTCGTCGACGATGACCGTGCGCACCGTCGACAGCATCTTGCGGCCCGACGCCGACCCCAGCAGCACGTAGAGCGACTCCGGCGTGGTCACGATGATGTGCGGCGGCTTGCGCAGGCTTTGCTGCCGTTCCTTGGGCAGGGTGTCGCCGGTGCGCACGGCGCCGCGGATGTCCACGTCCGGCAGCCCGAGCTTCGCCAGTTCGGCGCGAATGCCCGCCAACGGGGCTTCCAGGTTCAGGCGGATGTCATTGGAGAGCGCCTTCAGCGGCGACACGTAGACGACGATCGTCTCGTCAGGCAGGCCTTCCGGCCGCAGGCCCTGGCGCACCAGGCCGTCCAGCGCGGCCATGAAGGCCGTGAGCGTCTTGCCGGAACCGGTGGGCGCGGCGACCAGCGTGTTCCGGCCCGCGGCGATGGCGGGCCATGCGGCGACCTGGGCCTCGGTGGGTCCGGCAAAGGTGTCGCGAAACCACTGGGCGACGGCGGGGTGGAAATCCTGGAGAGGCACGGGCTGGAAGACGTTGCCTCATCAGATCAGGCCGGCCTCCCCGATGTCAAGGCGACCGCCGGAGGGCCGCGGCCGCGCTCAGCGCGCCGCGCCGGTGCCGGTGGCGAAGCCGATGGTCCGTGTGAACGGCGCCCCGTCGTTGGTGCCGGTGATCCTGACCACGTAGTCGGTGCTCCAGATGAGCGGTCCGTCCGGGATGATCAGCGCCTGGTTGGCCTGCAGCTCGGCGTTCGGGTCGTTGTCCCGGGTCATCGTGGGGCGCAGCGTGACCGGCGTGTTGYCGTACTTCGTCTTCATCGTCACCGAGCTGATCGCGAGCGTCTGCCCGGTGCGCACCGCCACCAGGACGCTCGGGCCGAGCGGGCTGGCGCGCAGGTCGCGGCCCGGCACGGGATTGGGCGTTTCGTTGGTCGTCTCGTAGAAGACCTCCGTGGTGCCGTTGCAGGGATAGGTCAGCACCTGGTCGCTGGCAGGCTCCTGGCGTTCGTCGCTCGCTTCCGAGCCCAGGTCGAACTGCTGGACGGTGCGCGGGCCCAGGGTCTGGGTCGTGCCGAGCTGGTCGCTGCCGCGCATGGAAAGCCCGATGTCGCGGTGGCCCGCCAGCATGCCGAGCTGGTGGTAGGGCAGGGCCAGCAGGGCGCGCACGCCGAAAACGCCCGTGCCCATCGTCGAACCCGAGCCATAGAGCCCCGAAATCTCATCGCTCACCACTCCGGGGTGGTAGCCCGCCGCGACGGTGCGGTCCAGGGGTGTGGCGCCGGTGAAGCCGGGCGTTCCGGCCGTCTCGTCATGGGTCATCTGGTTGTTCACGATCAACCAGTTGGCGTGGGCCCGGGCGGCGGCATCGAGCGCCGTGCTCTGGCGAAGCAGGCCGAAGCCGCAGCGCGCGCGCTCGGCGTTGAGCAGGGCATAAGCCTGGCTCGATTCGCCGGCCGGCGCGTAGCTTGCGGGCGCCACGGTCGTCACGAGCGTGGAAGGCACGAATGCGGGCCCCGCCTCGTCGGTCGGAACGGTGGGCGACTGCGGTGTCTTGACCGTGTTCGTCGAGCCGAGGGCCGGGCCCGAGGGGCTGTCTGCGACCGGCGCGGATGCACCCGAGGAGCCGCCGCCTCCGCCGCAGGCCACGAGTGCCGAAACGCTGAACGCCGCGAGCGCGGCGAGGGAAAAATGGCGCGGCCATTGGCGGGGCTGTCTTGTCATCGGGCGACTGGGCCACGAGGCCGAACCGGATGCCGTCGGCGCCGGGCTCGGATGTACGTAGGAAGTATGCATGGGTGTGCGCTCGCCGCCCCTATCGGCGCGACACCGCCCAGACCGCGGCCTTTCGGAAGGATGCCAGGGCGTTCTTCGCGGCCAGCACGCGGGCTCGCGCCAGGATGTCGGCGCGCCGCTGGCGAACCACGGATTCCAGGGCTTCGGCGATCGCGGTGGTGGTCGGGTCGCCCCGCAGGGCGCGAAGGCGCCATTGCAGGGCGATGTCGCTCAGGTCGTCGACGCTGAGCCGGGCCAGACGGAGCAGCTCGTCTTCCTCGTCCATCATCGCGCCACGAGCCTGCGGCGCTTGCCCGTGAGCGTCGTCGATCTGTTGGGGTACATCATGTAAGCAATTGTGCTTACATTTCCCGCTTTAGCCAAGGGCTAAATGCACACTTTGGTTTACATGAGTTGTCATCATGTAACCGGCGCTTCGCGTGTCGGGAGGGCGAGCATACATCCCGCGGACGCGATGGCCTAGAGGGTCGAGGACGCGGCGGGATCGCGTTGACGCTGAACCGGCCGCAGTCGTGTAATCGGCCATGAAAAAGCCACACCGGAGAGCATCATGGGCGATGTGACACAGGCCGAAAACGCCATGGGCGCGGCAGTTGCCACGCGGCGGCTGGACGAGCTTCCCGGCCCCCGGCGCCTGCCCCTCATCGGCAACATCCACCAGCTGCACGGCCGCAGCGCGCACCGGGATGTCGAGCAATGGGCGCAGCGGTACGGCCCTTTCTTCCACTTCCGGCTCGGCCGCCGCCGCTTCCTGGGCATTAGCGACCCCGACGTCATCCTGTCGGTGCTGCGGGACCGGCCCGACGGCTTCCGGCGCAGCGTGCGCATGGAGCAGATGACGCGCGAGATGGGGCTGGAGCCCGGCCTGTTCGTCTCCAACGGCGAGGCATGGCAGCGGCAACGCCGCATGGTCATGTCGGCTTTCGACCCGGCGCACGTCAAGGCCTATTTCCCGACGCTGTTGAAGGTCGCCAACAGGCTGGCGCGCCGCTGGCGCGGCGCGGCCGCGTCCCGGGCGCCGATCGACCTGCGCGCCGACCTGATGCGCTACACCGTCGACGCGGTGGCGGGCCTGGCCTTCGGAACGGACATGAACACCCTGGAGAGCGACGGCGAGATCCTGCAGAACCACCTCGACAAGGTCCTGCCCGTGCTGTTCAGGCGGCTGCTGGCGCCCTTCCCCTACTGGCGCTACTTCAGCCTGCCTTCGGACCGGCGCGTGGCCCGCAGCGTCGCGGCCGTCGACGAGGCCGTGCGAGGCTTCATCGCCACCGCGCGGGAGCGGATGGCGGCCGACCCGGCCCTGCGCGAGCGGCCGTCGAACCTGCTGGAAGCCATGATCGTCGCGAGCGACACCCAGCAGGGCGCGGGTGGCGACCGCGAGATCGCCGGCAACGTCTGGACCATGCTGCTGGCGGGAGAAGACACCACCGCCAACACCCTGGGCTGGCTCCTGTGGCTGCTGCAGCAGAACCCGAGCGCCATGGAACGATGCCGTGAAGAGGTGCGCCGGCTGGTGCCCGATATCGCCTCGATCACCCCCGAGACGCTCGCCTCGCTCGACTACGTGGACGCCTGCGTCAGCGAGGCCATGCGCCTGAAGCCCGTGGTGCCCATGATGCTCAACGAAGCGGTGCGCGACACGACGGTTGGCGACGTCCGGGTCAAGGCCGGGACCATGGTGTGGTGCGTGTTCAGGCACGCGACCATGCAGGCGCAGTTCTTCCCCGACGCCAAGGCCTTCGAGCCGCAGCGCTGGCTCGCGGGGACCACGCAGGGGCGCGACTCCGCCAAGCGCGTCGCCATCCCCTTCGGCGCGGGGCCGCGCATCTGTCCGGGGCGCTACCTTGCGCTGCTGGAGATCAAGATGGCCATGGCCGTGCTGCTGAGCCAGTTCGACATCGAAAGCGTATCGACCGTGGAGGGCGGCGAGCCCGACGAGTACATGGCCGTGACGATGGGCCCGATCGGGCTGCGCATGACGCTCGCCGAGCGGCTGGAGCCGGCCTTGGTTTGAAGAGACCCGCCCGCGGCGAGGTGTGTACATTGGCCCCCTCAACGCAGAGGGATGAACAACATGGCGCGCGCAAATGAATGGGTAGGCAAGGTGCTGGTCGTGCTCAAGGCCGGCAACACCACGGCGGCGATCGCGCAGATCAAGGTCGCGCCGGACGCGAAGAGTCTCAAGGCATTGCAGGCCGCGCTGGCGGCGGCGGGGCTGGCCGGGCGCTGGCGGGACGTGGACGCGGCGATCTCGGACAACATCGCCTTGCTTTCCGCGCCGCGCCTGCACCGCTCGCCCTGAAGGCGGCGGCCCGCAACGCCTAGGCGAAGTGGTCGAACGATGCGAATCGCTGCATCACCGGCGCGCCCTGCGCGTCGACCAGCCGCAGCCCCGCCTCGGCCTCGATGCGGCCGATGCGCGTCACCGGCGTCGCGCTGGCGCGGCCGGCCTGCTCGACGGCCTCGCGCAGCGCGACAGGCGCGGTGAAGGCCAGTTCGTAGTCGTCCCCGCCCGCGAGCGCGCAGGCGCGCCGCGCCTCCAGGCCGAGCCCGGTCGTCGCGACCCGGCTTGCCGCCGCATCCGCGTCGATGCGCGCGCCCACGCCGCTCGCGCGCAGCACGTGCCCGAGATCGCCCGCCAGCCCGTCGCTGATGTCGATCGCGGCCGACGCGATGCCGCGCAAGGCCAGCCCCAGCGCGACACGCGGCGTGGGCTGCTCCATGCGCGCGCGCGCCAGCGTGAAGGCCTCGGCCGGCAGCGACATCGTGCCGCGAAAGACTTCGAGCGCCAGCCGCGCATCGCCCAGCGTGCCGCTGACCCAGACATCGTCGCCCACCCTGGCGCCCGAGCGCAGCAGCGCGGCGCCCGCGGGCACCTCGCCGAAGACCGTGATGCAGATGTTGAGCGGCCCGCGCGTGGTGTCGCCGCCGACCAGCTCGCACGCATGCGCATCGGCCAGCGCGAAGAGCCCGCGCGAGAAGCCTTCGAGCCAGGGCTCTTCGACGGCCGGCAGGGCCAGCGCCAGCGTGAAGGCCAGCGGTTTCGCGCCGCAGGCCGCGAGATCGCTGAGGTTGACCGCCAGCGCCTTGTGGCCGAGCCGCGCCGGATCGACCGTCGAGAGGAAATGCCGCCCCTCCACCAGCATGTCCGAGGACACCGCCAGCTGCATGCCCGCCGCCGGTGCCAGCAGCGCGCAGTCGTCGCCCACGCCCAGCGGCGAGCGCTTCGCGGGCCGCGTGAAATAGCGCGCGATCAGATCGAATTCGCCCATATCGTCCTAGACCGCCGAAGTGCGGAAACGCAAGGCGGCCTGCCGCACCACCTCGGCCAGCAGGCGCTCCCTGGCGTACTTCTCGCGCAGCCAGCGCGCGTCGTTGCGGTTGGCTTCCACGCTGGTGCGCAATTCGGCAAGCGCCTGCGTCGCATTGAGCGCCTCGCTGTGCCATTCGAGCTGCGTCATCGTCATCAGGATGTGGTCGCGCAGCGGCATGTGCTCGCCGCTCGCCGGGTCCACGTACAGCGCATCGAGTCCGAAGCGGCAGGCCTGGAAGCGGTTGTAGGTGTAGACCAGGTAGTCGTCCTCGGTCGGCGTGAAGGGCTGCTCCTGCAGGAACCACGCCGCCAGCGACTGCACGTAGCCTGCCAGCGCCGCGGCCCGTTCCACCGTCAGCGGCGTGTCGAACACGCGGATCTCGATCGTGCCGAACTCGGGCTTGGGCCGGATGTCCCAATAGAAATCCTTCATGCTGCGCACGACACCGGTGCGCGTCATGCGCTCGAAGTAGTTCTCGAACTCGCGCCAGCTCAGCGTGAAGGGCGCGCGGCCCGAAAGCGGAAAGGCGAACACCGAATTCAGCCGCGCCGAATCGAACTGCGTGTCCTGCCCCTGCACGAAGGGCGAGGAGGCCGACAGCGCGATGAAGTGCGGGATGTAGCGCGACATGCGGTGCAGCATCAGCAGCGCCGCATCCGCATCGGGGCAGCCGATGTGCACGTGCTGGCCGAAGATGGTGAACTGCTTCGACAGGTAGCCATAGAGTTCCGAGAGCTCCCGAAACCGCGGCTTGTCGTAGATGCGCCGCTCGTGCCACTGCTGGAAGGCATGCGTGCCGCCGCCGACCACCGCGATGTTGAGCTTGTCGGCGTTCTTCACCAGCGCGTCGCGGATCGGCGTGAGCTGGTGGATCACGTCCAGCGCGGAGTGGCAGATGTCGGTGGAGATCTCGATCATGCTCGAGGTCATCTCCGGCACCACGCTGCCGGGCAGCGGCGTCTGCGCCATCAGGCGCAGCATGTCCTCGGCGTAAGGCGCGAGGTCATAGTCGTGCGTGTTGACCAGCTGCAGCTCCAGCTCCACGCCCAGCGACAGCGCCACGGACTTGTTGAAGCGCTCCAGCGGCACGACGCGGCTGGCGGGCGTCGACGGCGTGCCGTCGGCTTGAAGATCGGGCGGGCGGATGCTCATCGCTGCGTTTCCTCCACGGTGCTGAAGGCCTCGGGATTCCAGGGTGTCGAACTCTCGCCCGCGCCATGGATGGCGATGGTCGCAAGCACGGCGCCCAGCACTTCCATCAGCAGGATCGCGGGCAGGGTGATCTGCGTGATCATCGTGCCCAGGAGCGGCGAAGCCGTCACGAAGCCGGAGGTGATCAGCAGCGCGATGGACGACAGCGGCGACATCGCGCAGCCCACCCACAAGGCCTGCCGCCAGCTGGCGCCGCTGCCGGGGTTGGCAATGGCGACGCCCGCGATCTTGGCGAAGGCGCGCACGCCGATCACCGCCAGCACCACGCTCGCCACCGGCAGGCTCCAGTCCGCCTGCGCGGCGACGATGGACACCAGCACAAACATCAGCATGGTCAGCAGCGAGGCGGCGGTGCCCAGCTGGCGCGGCCAGGCCCACGGCTTCGGATTGAGCGCCTTCAGCAGCACCCCGCCGATCAAGGCCGCCAGCGGCGCCGAGCCGCCGAAGTGCGCGGCCAGCGCCGCGCCCGCCGCGATGATGGCGAGCAGCAGGATCGAGGTGTTCTCGCTCGTCGGGCTCATCACCCGCAAGGCCGAGCGCAGCGCCAGCGCCATCAGCGCCCCCACCACGAAGGACAGGCCCAGCACCACCGCCACCGGATACAGCTTCTGCAGCAGCCCCAGCGGCGCATGCTCGATCAGCCCCGCCTGCGCATAGCCCAGCGACAGCGCGTAGAGGGTGTTGAGCGTCGCCAGCGTCATGGCCCGCTCGGTCACCGGCCCGGAGGCGCGCGTGTCCATGACCACGCGGCTGAGCACGGCCGGCGAGGCGACGATCGCCATCAGCGCGACCGGGTTGGCCACCGGATCGGGAACGCCCAGCCAGTGCAGTGCCCAGAACACGCCGAAATAGGTCAGCGTCGATTCGAGGATGCTCTGCAGCAGCACCATCGGGTTGTGGCGGAACCAGCGCAGCGGCAGCCGGCCGCCGGCCTCGAACAGCACGATCGCCACGCCCAGCTCCAGCAGGAACAGGCTGATGCCCTGCAGCGGCCACATCGCGCCCTCGAAACCTGCGAAGCCCACAATGGTGCCGACCACCGAATAGCCGACCACCTTCGGCAGCCCGAGGTAGCGCTGCACCAGGTGCCCCGCCGCCGCCGCCGTGGCCAGCAACAGCGACCACAGCACCGTGGGCAGGCCCGCCGAGGGCCGGACCCACTCGGCCCAGAAGCCCAGCAGGTCATTGGAAAAGAAAGACATCATCAGGCGGAACCAAACATCGTTGGGCGACCGTGAGCGCCCTGGGAGCGCGCCAAAGCGGCCTGAAGCGCGCTCTCAGTGGAGCACGCGCGGGGAGGGCATGTCCCCCGCGTCGGCTTCCAGCACGAACAGGGGGACCGGGACATCGAAGCGTTCGCCTCGCTCATCCACGAAGAAATAGCTGCCGTGCATGGTACCGCTTGCCGCCTGGAGCCGGCAGCCGCTTGTATACCGGAAGGATTCCCCCGGCGCGAGCAGCGGCTGCTGGCCGATCACGCCGAGGCCCTTGACCTCCTGCGCGTGGCCTGAAGCGTCGTTGATGATCCAGTGGCGCGCGATCAACTGCGCGGCGACCTTGCCGGTGTTGGTGACCGTCACCGTATAGGCGAAGGTGTAGATCCGGTCTTCCGGGGAAGACTGGTCAGGCAGGAATCGCGGTTCGACCTGCACGTTCATCGGGAGCTTGGACATCGGCGCGATGGTAACGGAAGCCATCGCCGGCACGGCCCTGCGACAATCCCGCCCCATGAGCAGCCCGTTCCGCATCGCCCCCTCCATCCTCTCGGCCGACTTCGCGCGCCTCGGCGCCGAAGTGAGCGACGTCATCGCCGCCGGCGCCGACTGGATCCATTTCGACGTGATGGACAACCATTACGTGCCCAACCTCACCTTCGGCCCGATGGTGTGCCAGGCGCTGAAGCCGCACGCCCAGACGCCCGACGGCCGGCCGGTGCCGATCGACGTGCACCTGATGATCCAGCCGGTCGACGCGCTGGCGGCCGCCTTCGCGCAAGCGGGCGCCGACTACATCAGCTTCCATCCCGATGCCTCGCCCCACGTGCACCGCAGCATCCAGGCCATCAAGGCGGCCGGCTGCAAGGCCGGGCTGGTGTTCAACCCCGGCCTGGGCCTGGAGGCGCTGGACTGGGCGATGGACGACATCGACCTGATCCTGATCATGAGCGTGAACCCCGGCTTCGGCGGCCAGAGCTTCATCGATTCCGCGCTGCGCAAGATCGAGCTGGCGCGCAAGCGCATCGACGAGACCGGGCGCGACATCCGCCTGGAGGTGGATGGCGGCATCAAGGTCGACAACATCGCCCGGGTCGCCAGCGCGGGGGCGGACACCTTCGTGGCGGGCAGCGCGATCTTCAATGCGCCCGACTACGCCGGCGTCATCGCCTCGATGCGCGCGCAGCTCGACGACGCGGTCAAGTCCTGATCAGGACCTGATCACGGCTTGAGCCTGTCGTTGTAGACCTGGTCCGCCACCGGGCCACGGTCGGTATCGACCACGCCGCGCTCCACGTCTTCGAGCGCCTGGCGGCCCACCTCGCGCTGCGAGCCGTTGCCGCCCTGGCTTTGCTGGCTGTCCGACGACTGGTCGTGCTCGTGCGGCAGCCGGGGCGCCGGCTCGCCCTCCTGCTGCACCTTCGTCTTGCCGCCGCCCGCCTGTTTGTGGGAGGGCGCGGGTTTGGGGTGCCCGTGGGACTTCGTGGCCATGGATCGCTCCTTCGTGTGCATCCCGTGTTGTCGCGTCGAGGCGAGGAAAACGCGGTAGGACCGGCTTGCGCCGCGCTGTAGGATGGCCGACGAGATGACAGCCCCACACCCTAAAACGATACTCCGCGACACGCTGCGCATTCATGCTTTCCATGCACTCCAGCCCGGGCCTCGCCTGATCGTGCTGGGGGGTGTGCACGGCAACGAGACCTGCGGGACCGCCGGCATCGAGCGGGCGGTGGCCGAGCTGGACGCAGGGGCGCTGCAGCTGCTGCGGGGGCAGCTGACGATGGTGCCGGTGGCGAACCCGCTGGCGCGGCGCCTGGGGCGGCGCGAAGGCGAACGCAATCTCAATCGGCTGTTTCGCCCGACCGCGGCCGGCGAGGAGCCCGCCGACTACGAGGCGCGCATCACCGACCTGCTGTGCCCGCTGCTGGACCGGCACGACGTGCTGCTCGACCTGCACTCGTTCCAGAGCGAGGGCGATGCCTTCGCGATGATCGGGCCGCGCGACAACGGCGGCACGCTGGAGCCCTTTTCGCGCGCCTTCGAGGAAGGCCAGCTTGCCTTGCACCTGGGCACCTCGCGCGTGGTCGAAGGCTGGCTGGACATCTACGCGGCGGGGCTGGCGCAGCGCGCAGGCGGCCAGGCGGCCGACGACGCGGCGCTGGCCTTCGGCTGGGGCACCAATGAATACATGCGCAGCCGGGGGGGCTACGGCGTGACGCTCGAATGCGGGCAGCACGAAGACCCGGCCGCGCCGGATGTGGCGCATCGGGCGATCCATGCCGCGCTGCGCCTGCTCGGGATGATCGAAGCGGACCCGGCCCTGCCGCCGCCCGCGCCGCCGAGCCTGCTGCGGCTCGTCAGCGTGACGGATCGCGCGCACGAGGAGGACCAGTTCGTGCGCGAATGGGCGACCTTCGACCCCGTTGCGCGCGGCGAGCCCATCGGCGTGCGCGAGGACGGGCGCATGGTGCATGCGGAACGCGATGGCTTCATCGTGTTTCCGAGCGCGACGGCGCTGCCTGGGACGGAGTGGTTCTATTTCGCTGTGGCGAGCGAGCGGGATCTGGCGGGGCATGTGAAGACTGCCTGAGGGCGCGCCATGCGTCCCTGGTGCCGGCGGCCCTTCAAGGCGCCGCAAGAATTTGGTACGCAAACTCCGTGGACTGATTGGCGCCCAGGCCCGACCATCCGGTCCCGATGAAAAAGGCGCAATCGAAAAAGCACACGGCATGGAGCAGCGCGATCCGGAGCGCCTTCGGGTCCCGGATGAGGGCGCTGCGTCGCCAGCTGCGGGTGTCGCAGGAGGAGCTCGGCTGGCGGTGCGGGCTCGATCCCAGCTTCGTGGGGCAGGTCGAGCGCGGCGAGCGCAACCTGAGTCTGGAGAGCATCTACCGCATTGCGAATGGGCTCGAGACGCTTCCAGCCAACCTCCTGGTCCCGCTGGAGGCCGGCCTTCGTCCTGAAGGCAAGAGCGACGGCGATCGAAGCGCCGCTCGTGCGGGAGCCGGGCCGCTGGGCGCCGATGCGCCCCTCAGCTCTTGAGAAAGTAGATGTCCGGCGTGTCCAGCACGCCGAGTTCCTGCATCTTCTCTCGCAGGTCCGCGGACGCGGCGAAGGCTTTGGCCCGGCTGAGATCCTGGGCCTCGAACAGGCCGACGACCTCGTTGGGATCGTCCGCGCCGCGAAGCAGGTATTTCTCGGTCAGGCCTGCCTCCGCGCGCTTGGGCAGATGGGCGTCGTACCCGGCCTTCCAGCTCGTGAAGTCCTTGACCCTGTGTCTGAACAACATGAAAGCAGGCATGGTTCGCTCCTGGTGTGATGGGCGCCCGGTTTACACCCATGCGCCCCGAGTGGCAACAGGCCACAAGGCCAGAGGCGCGGCCATCGAACTCAATGATGGACCCGCAGGGTGTCCGCATCCCGCAGTTCGAACGCGGGCGAGTCGAGATCGGCCACGCGCATCGACGCGCTCTGATCCGGGTATTGCTTGATGGCGCGTCCCGCGTAATCCCACTCCGCGAAGTGGCAGGGATCGTAGAACCCCCCCTGCCACAGGCGCTCGGGCGCATAGCGGTAGGCACCCTTGGGCGCATGCCGGGCGACGCAACCGCGCACCGGACTCCTCAGTGAATAGACGAAGAAGGCGGGACGCCCGGGCGGGATCGGCCGCCGGCTCCAGGTGTTGCGCGTCTGCGCCTGAAGGTCGTCGAGCATCTGCGGCGTCGTGCGCACCAGGGCGAAGGGCGCGTCGTTCCAGGTGAAGAAGATCGGGATTCCGGCGGCAACCTCGTCGATCGGAACGTCGACGTAGGCCACCGGCGTGTTCGTGGCCACGATGGACGATCGCGTCAACAGGAACACGACGGCCACACAGATGGCCAGCACGACGGTCCACAGAAGCGCGCGGGCTTTGCTCATCGGACCCATCTTGCACCATGCGCCGCCGGATTCACATTCCCGTCAACTGCCGCTTCTAAAGTGGGCCGGTCACCCCCGTGACTCGAAGAAATCCCCACAGACTCCGGAAGGAAGTTTCATGAAAACCAGAAGAACGCGGTTCTTGACGGCCGTTCTCGCGCTCCTTGTCTCCAGCGTCACCACGATGGCATTGGCTGACCACGACACCGATGACCGGGACGGCCGGGACGGGCGCAACGCGCCCTACCTCATCGGCCTCTGGGGTGACCTGCCCTATTCGGACGAGCAGGCGCTCAAGGGCGTGCCGAACCTGATCGCGGACATGAACAGGCAAGACCTGGCATTCACCGTCCACGACGGCGATCTCAAGGCCGGCAGCGGCACGCCGGGCTCCGTCACGCCGACGACCTGCAGCGACGCCATGTATGTGCAGGCCCATGGCTTCTTCGACGCGTTGAAGGCCCCCGCCATGCTCACGCCCGGCGACAACGACTGGACCGATTGCGATCGTCCGGCGAACGGCGGCTTCTCGTCGCGCGAGCGCCTGGACCATGAACGCCAGGTGTTCTTCGGCACCCCCTATTCGATGGGCCGGCAGCGCATGCGCCAGGAAGTACAGAGCGCCGCGCTCTGCCTGGGCGTGAACGGCCCGACGCCCTGCGTCGAGAATCGCCGCTGGACCTTCGGCGGCGTGACCTACGTGACGCTCAATGTCCAGGGCTCGTGCAACAACCTGTGCGACACGGCGCCCGACGCGGCGGAGTGGGCCGCGCGCAATCTGGCCAACATCGCCTGGCTGAGGGAGTCGTTCCGCTTCGCCGCCGCACGGCAATCGGCCGCGGTCATGATCATCTCTCAGGCCAATCCAGGCTGGGATGCGACCGATGCAACGCGAGCGCCGCTGCGCGACCCGAAGACGCTCGCCCAGACGGACGGCCAGCCGGACGGCTTCCAGGACTACCTGGTGGCCCTGCGCGAGGAGGTCATCGCCTTCCGCAAGCCCGTCGCCTACGTGCATGGGGACTCGCACTACCACCGCATCGACAAGCCGCTGCTCGACAGCCTGGGCCGCCGGCTCGAGAACTTCACGCGGGTCGAGACTTTCGGCGACAACCAGGCCAACGGCACCAACGACGTGAACTGGCTGCGGGTCCGTGTCGACCCCCGAAGCCGCGAAGTGTTCGCCTACCAGCAGCAGATCGTGCCCGCCAACCGCACGGCGGTGCCGGCGCCCTGAGGCCGGCGTCAGCGGGCTGCGGCGCGCCGCAGCCGCGCGCTCACTTGGCGCGGCCGTACCGGGCGGTGAAGGTGGCCGCGGCCAGCTTGTTGGCGTTGATCATGAAGCCGACCAGCGCCGCGGTGCCGTCGGCCGGCACGTCGAGCTTGTCGGTCTTCAGCGCGTAGACGGTGAAGACATAGCGATGCGGCTTGTCGCCCGGGGGCGGGCAGGCGCCGCCGAAGGCGGCCGTGCCGAAGTCGGTGCGCGCCTGGGCGCTTCCGGCGGGCAGGCCCTTGCCCTCGGCCACGCCGGCGCCCTCGGGCAATTCGGTGGCCGTGGCCGGGATGTTGTAGACCACCCAGTGCCACCAGCCCGAACCGGTGGGCGCGTCGGGGTCGTACACGGTGACGGCGAAGCTCCGGGTCTCCTTGGGCGCGCCGCTCCACTTCAGCGCGGGCGAGACGTTCTTGCCGCTGCAGCCGAAGCCGTTGAAGACCTGGGCCTCGGTCAGCATGCTGCCGGGCTTGATGGTCGGGCTGGCGAGCGTGAAGCCGGCGCCGTGGGCGAGCGGCAGGCAGGCCGCCAGCGCGAGGACCAGGGCGCTCGAACGCAGGGTGGATTGCAGGGTCATGGCCTTCTCCTTCTATTCGACGGAAGCGCGCGAGGCGTGATCATGCGCCAGCGCCGTGGTCCCATCCAACCGGGATACGGGCCGTGAAGGTCGTGCCCTCGTCGGTGGATGAAGTGACCGTCAGGCTGCCCCGGTGAGCCTTCACGATTTCGGAGCAGATGTACAGGCCCAGGCCCAGGCCGCCGCCGGGCTTGCTGCTCGCGGGTCGCCAGTAGGGCTGGAAGATCTTGTCGAGGTCCGCCGGCGGGATGGGCGAGCCGCCGTTCCTCACGGACACCACGAGTTCATCGGCTTCGCCCCTCACCTGGACGATGATGGGCTGGTCGGGCGCGCCGTAGGTGACGGCGTTGCCCAGCAGGTTCGACAGCAACTGCTGCACTCGCCCCTGGTCGCAACGAACCGAACCGGCGATGTCGATCTCATCGCGGATGTCCAGGCGGGGATTGGCGGCGCGCGTCTCGTCCACGACGTCCCTCAGGGCCGAACCCAGGAAGTCCGCGTCGCGGATCGTGAGGCCGATGCCCGACCCGAGGCGGCCGCGCGCCAGGTCGAGCACGTCGTCGATCAACCCGGACATGCGCCGCGTGCTGGACCGCAGCCGCGCGCCCAGCTTGACCAGTTCGGGCGCATCCGTGCGCCGCGACAGGAGCTCGGCGGTGGCGCCGACGGCGGCCAGCGGGTTGCGCAGGTCATGCCCGAGCACGGCGATGAATTGCTCGCGCAATTCGGATGCCGCACGCTCGCCCTTGAGCGCTGTCTCTGCCTGCTCCTGGCGGTCCTCATTCTCGAGCTGATGCGCGATCAGTTCCGCGAAGGCCGTGAACATGGCCACGATGCGCGCGTCCGAAACGATGGCCGGCCGCGGATCGATGGCGCACAGGTTCCCGAAATAGTCGCCGTTGCGGCGGATGATCGGCACGGAGATGTAGCTCTCGATGTTGTAGAGGCGCGGCGTGTGGTGGTCTCGGTAGACCGGGTCCTGGCTGGCGTGGTCGATGACGACGGGGCGCCGGAACGCGCGCGCTTCGCGGCAGAGCGTGGTTTCCACCTTGAGCTGCCCGCCGGGCCGGAGGCCGAACTGGATGCGGTCCTCGACGGCGCAGGCCGTCCAATTGCCTTCGGTGACACGCGCGACGGCCGCGAAGCCCATGCCGGTGTTCTGGCAGATGAGCTTGAGCAGCGAGGGCACCGAGCTCATGCGGCCGATCGCTGCCACGTCATGCGCGATGGCTTCGGGGCTGTCAACCACCGAGGCGGCATCGGCGGGATTGTCGAGCGGTTCCAAGATGCCTCGAATTGCGCAAGGCGCCTAACCCGCGGGCGGCTTCTCTTGAGTCTGGCGGAAGAATGCATTGAGCTCCGCGCCCGACGCGGCCCCTTCGAAGCCATCGAAGCTTCCATCCGCGAGCGAACGCGCGGCGCGGGAGAACCCGCCCCAGGCCGCGCGCGCCAGGGCGCCGCCGACGCTGACGCGCCGCACGCCGAGTTCGGCGATGTCCTGCAGGGTGAAGTGGCTGACGGAGCCGACCAGCAGGTTCACCGGCTTGGGCGCCACGGCGGCGACGACGGCGGCGATCTCCTCGCGCGTGCGGATGCCCGGCGCGTAGAGGCAGTCGGCGCCGGCCTCGGAATAGGCCTTGAGCCTGGCGATGGTGTCGTCGAGGTCGGGCCGTCCGACGAGGAAGTTCTCCGCCCGCCCGACGAGCAGCGTGTCGCCGCCCGCCGCGTCGATGGCCTTTCGCGCGGCGCGCAGCCGCGCGACGGCGGCGCCGATGTCGCGCAGCGGGTCGGCGGCATCGCCGGTCGAATCCTCGATCGACAGCCCCGCGACGCCGGTCTCGATGGCCAGCCGCACGCTCTCGGCGACGCCTTGCGGATCCTCCGCGAAGCCGCTCTCGAAGTCCGCGTTCACCGGAAGATCGGTGGCGGCGACGATCTCGCGCAGATGCTCGAGGACCGTCTCTCGCGACATCGCGCCGTCGAAGCCGCCGCGTGACCACGCGAATCCCGAGCTGGTGGTCGCCAGCGCCTTGAAGCCCAGGCCTTGCAGGAAGAGCGCGCTGCCCACGTCCCAGGGGTTGGGCAGGGCGAAGCAGCCTTGGGCGTGGAGGGCGCGGAAGGCGGCGCGCTTTCGGGCGACGGTACGGGTCATGGGGTCCTCCTCGACGGGGTGAAAGAGAAAAGGCGCTTCGGTCGCTCATCGCCTTGCCGATTGGAATCGGGGCCGTCTTCCCAATCCGGCAAGAGCGGTTGTACCTCACTGCCGGGCATTTTCCTCATTCAAAGTGCCCTGTGCCGTTCCGGTGCATGACGCGCTGATGTGGAACACAAGGCACCACGATAGCTCTCATTTGGCACCAATATTGCTTGCAGAGGACGCCTTCGCCGGTAGATCCGGTGATTCGCACCATTTCAAGACATAAATCTGCAAGTTGGGCCTCATGGACGCACTAAGACAGGGCGCGGATGCGCTGTTCATTCTTCTCGGGGCCATCATGGTCCTTGCCATGCACGCGGGCTTCGCGTTCCTCGAACTCGGCACTGTGCGCAAGAAGAACCAGGTCAATGCGCTGGTCAAGATCCTGGTCGATTTCTCGGTCTCGACCGTGGCGTATTTCCTGGTCGGTTACGGCGTGGCCTATGGCACGCACTTCTTCGTCGGTGCCGATCAGCTGGCGCTCAAGAGCGGCTATGAACTGGTGAAGTTCTTCTTCCTGCTCACCTTCGCGGCCGCCATCCCGGCCATCATCTCGGGCGGCATCGCCGAGCGCGCGCGCTTCTGGCCGCAGCTGATCGCGACGGCGGTGATCGTCGGCTTCGTCTATCCGCTGTACGAAGGCATCGCGTGGAACAAGGCCTTCGGCATCCAGGGGTGGATCGCGTCGGTCACGGGCAGCGAGTTCCACGACTTCGCGGGCTCGGTGGTGGTGCATGCGCTGGGCGGCTGGCTGGCGCTGCCGGCCGTGCTGCTGCTGGGCGCGCGCCGCAACCGCTACCGTGGCGACGGCTCGCTCAGTGCGCATCCGCCTTCGAGCATCCCTTTCCTCGCGCTGGGCGCCTGGGTGCTGTGCGTGGGCTGGTTCGGCTTCAACGTGATGAGCGCCCAGAGCATCGACAAGATCTCCGGGCTGGTGGCGGTCAACTCGCTGATGGCGATGGTCGGCGGCACGCTGGTGGCGCTGGCGCTGGGCAAGAACGACCCGGGCTTCGTCTACAACGGCCCCTTGGCGGGCCTGGTGGCCGTGTGCGCCGGCTCCGACCTGATGCATCCGATCGGCGCGCTGGTGGTGGGCGGCGTGGCGGGCGCGATCTTCGTCGTCATGTTCACGCTGACGCAGAACAAGTGGAAGATCGACGACGTGCTCGGCGTCTGGCCGCTGCACGGCCTGTGCGGCACCTGGGGCGGGATCGCGGCCGGCATCTTCGGCAGCAAGGCGCTGGGCGGCATCGGCGGCGTGAGCGTGCTGGCGCAGCTCATCGGCGTGGCGATCGGCGTCGTCTGGGCGCTGGTCGCGGGCACCGTGGTGTACGGGGTGCTCAAGAAGACGCTGGGTCTGCGCCTCTCGCAGGAGGAAGAGTACGAGGGCGCGGATCTCTCGATCCACCACATCACGGCCACGCCCGAGCGCGAGGCGAACTGGTAGGCGGGGCGCTGACACCGGTTCAGTAAGATGGGCCAGGGGCCTGCGCTCGCCATGCAGGCTGACGAACGAACGTCACCAACAAGAAGACAAAGCGCATGAATTCGGAAGAGGAATATGACCGGATCGTCGGAAGCCTGTACGACGCGGCCTTGCTGCCCGATACCTGGCGGCGGGCGCTCGGCGAGCTGACCTCCTGGACGGGCGCCAACCTCTTCCATCTCGTTCAATGGAATGCCACGTCGCAGCAGAGCCGATTCAACGTGCACTCGGAGGGCATCGAAGGCCCCATTCGGCTCTATGACGCGTACTACGGCCGTATCGACCCACGGCGCGTGCTGGCGAGCGAATGCCCGGAAGGCGAGGTATCGGCCTGCCAGCGGCACTTCGACGCCAGCTTCATCTCGCGCAGCGAGTACTACCAGGACTACCTGGCGCCCTGGGGCGTTCGCCACACGCTGTCGAGTTCGGTGCTCACCGAGGGCGACGATCGGATCCTGGTGGGGCTGGTACGCGCCAGCGAACGGGGCGCCTTCGCCGATGAGGAGATCAAGCGCACGCAGCGCCTCATGCCGCATCTGCGCCGCGCATGCAGGCTGTGGATGCGCACGCGCGACCTGCATGAATCATTGGCGATCGATCGTCAGGCGGCGCATTCCACCGGGCTGGCGGTGTTCGGCCTCGATGCGAACGGCAAGATCGTCTTTGCCAACGGCCACGCGGAGGCGCTGCTGGGGGACGACGACAGTCTCGTGGTCAAGGGCGGTCGTCTCAGGGCCACGGCGCCGGCGGATGCGTCCCGGCTTCGACGCGCCATCGTGCAAGCCGTCGAGAGCAAGCTCGCCAGCAGCCTCCCCGTCTCAGGCGTGCGATCCGGACCGCAGGCCTGCTTCGTGAGCGTGGCGAGCCTTCCCCAGGAAGCCCTGCTGGCGCCCGCGCTGGGTCGCGCCCGCGCGCTTGTCACGGCGCGGCGACGCGGGCAGGCCGGCACGCTGTCGTCGCAACAGCTGTCGCAGATCTTCGGCCTGACGCCGGCGGAGTGCGGGGCCGCGCTGGCCTTGCTCGACGGCAAGTCGCCGGAGGAATACGCCCGCGGAGCTCGGTTGTCGATGTCGACCGTCCGGACCCAGCTTCGGGCGGTCTACGCGAAGACGAACACGCGCGGACAGGCCGAGGTCGTCGGGCTTCTCAAGGCACTCCCCGGCTGAGTTCGCCGTGCCGGGTCCGACAGCCGGCCATGCGACCCTGAAACGGGACATTTGTCACGCGTGACGTGGCGGCCTTCGTCCAGATGGATGAAGACGACGCATGGATGCGCCTTTGAGAATCGTGCCGTGCCCCGGTGCCTGCTCCCTGGAGCGGTCGCATCGGGCCGCATCGCCAACAACATCCCACAAGGCCCATGAATACTCTCCTCTTGCGTACACCTGCCGCGCTCTGGCCGGCTATCTCCCTTGCAGCCGTGCTGACCGCCTGCGGCGGCGGGGGAGGCTCGTCCGGCGGCGCGCCCGCCGCTGGCTCGACCACCCCCGCGCTGAGCCTGTCCGGCACCGCGGCCACCGGCGCGGCCTTGGCCGACGCCACCGTCAGCGTCACCTGCGCGAGCGGCAGCGGCAGCGCCAAGACCTCGACCGGCGGCGCCTACAACCTGAGCCTGAACAATGGCAGCCTGCCTTGCGTGATGACCGCCACCAGCGCGGACGGCAGCATCGTGCTGCACTCGGTCGCCGCCGGCACGGGGACCGGCACGGCGAAATCCAACATCACGCCGCTGAGCGAGCTGCTGCTCGCTCAGCTGTCGGGCACGGACCCGGCGTCCTATGTGGCGCGCTTCGATGGCACGACGGCGATCAGCGGCGATGCGATCGCCAGCGCGCAGACGGCCCTGCTGACCTTGCTCGGCGGCGCCGGCGTCGATGTCTCCGCCGTCACCGATATCCTTTCCGGCACCTTGAGCGCGGGCAGCGGGACCGGGTACGACGGCGTGCTCGACCGGCTGCAGGCCTCGATCGCCGCCGCAGGCACGAGCCTGGGCGAGCTGTCCACGACGGTAGCCGGCGCGAGCGGTGTCGGCAGCGCGACCGGCACCGCGACCGTTTCCACGCTGCTGGCCGTGTCGAGCAGCGATTGCGCCGCCCTCAAGAGCGGAGCGCACCGGGTGGTCGACATCGTCGGCAAGACGAACTACCTGGCCACGATCAATGCTTCGGCGATGACGGCGACCGTCAACGGAGGCACCTACGCCCTCCACCGGAACGCCAGCTGCGACTACACGCTCAACGATTCGGGCAGCACGCGCGTGCTGGTGGCCAAGTCCGGCATCGCCGCATGGGTCAAGGGTAGCGGCGCGAGCGGCTCGATCGGCATTTCACTGCCCGTGCAGACGCTGGACATGGCGTCGCTCGGTGGTGTCTACAACCGCAGCTCGTACGCCGGGGCCGCCAGTACGACCGGCGACTTCGGCACGGTGACATTGAACGCGTCGGGCGTGAACACCGTCTCGACGAATTGCGCCGGCGGCTACGGCGCTTGCACCGAAGATCCCACGCCGCAGGGGCACCTGGCGGTGAACGCCGACGGCGGCTTCGACTACATTGACGATGGGCAGGGCGGCATCATCGGCGCGCGCCTCTTCGGATTCCGCAATGCCGCGGGCAAGACCCTGCTGCTCGGACTGGAAAGCAGCGGCACGCTGACGATCCTCAGTGCGCAGGCACCGTTGGCGCTTCCCGCCGTCGGCACTTCCAATGCGTTCTGGCAGTCCACGATCAGCAGCACCGGGATCGGCGTCGTGAGCGAGGAGAGCAACACCATCACGGCCGTCGACGCCGCGACCGGCGCGGTGACGCGCCAGTTCGCTTCGGATGGCCACACCGACGTCGTCGCCTTCAACGCGCCCTACGGCGGTATGCGCTACCGCGCTGCGAACGGCTGCAGTCCCATCACCTGCAGCCCGAGCGTGCAGGTTCCGCTTCAGGGCACCGGTATCGTGATTGCCGTCAGCGGCGTATCGACAAGGCACAACATGACCGTGTCGATCAACAAGCCCTGAGCCCTAGCAGACCGTCCCGCCCCGGTTCTCGCGCGTTCCCATTGACAACGCTGTCAAAGTTGCCTAAGGTTACAACGTTGACGGCCCTGTCAAGGATCGGATCGAATTGCCCGCGTCTCGAAACGAGACGCTGTGATTCAGGAGAAACGCATGCTGTGGGAAAAGAAGGTTGCACGGTGGAGCGAAGCGGTTCGCGCCCGTGCCAATGTGCCGGCGCGCTTGAGTCTGTGGGGCGGGCAGTCGTATGACTTCGGGACTTTCGACAAGCCCGCCGTCACGCTGCACGTGAAGTCGGCGGCGGCGCTGCCGCTGCTGCTGGAGCCGAGCCTGGACAACCTGGGGGAGGCCTACATCAAGCAGAAGATCGACCTGGAGGGCCGGCTGCGCGACGTCATCGACATCGCCTACGCGCTGGCCAAGTCGTCGATCGACAAGCCCAGCAAGCTGCAGCGGGTGGCGCGCTACTTCACCCATTCGAAGAGCTCGGACCGGAAGTCGGTGCAGTACCACTACGACGTGTCCAACGAGTTCTACCAGCTGTGGCTGGACCCGAACATGGTCTATTCCTGCGCCTATTTCGAGAACGGCGACGAGGACCTGGCGAGCGCGCAGCTGCGCAAGATCGACCACATCCTCACCAAGATCGAGCTGAAGCCCGGGCAGACGCTGCTCGACATCGGCTGCGGCTGGGGCGCGCTGGTGATTCGCGCGGCGCAGAAGTTCGGCGCGCGCTGCGTGGGCGTGACGCTTTCGCAGAACCAGTTCGATCTGGCAACCGAGCGCGTCAAGGCGGCGGGCGTGGCCGACCGGGTGGAGATCCGGCTGCAGGACTATCGCGATGTCACGGGCCAGTTCGACCGCATCACCAGCGTGGGGATGTTCGAGCACGTGGGGCGCAAGAACCTGCCGGGCTACTTCCGTCGCGTGCAGGAGCTGCTGGCCGATGACGGGGTGGTGATGAACCACGGGATCACCTCGACCGACCCGGAGGGCGGAGAGGCGTCCTACGGCGGGGGCGAGTTCATCGACAAGTACGTGTTCCCGGACGGCGAGCTGCCGCACATCGGCTATGCGCTGCGGGCGATGCAGGAAGGCGGGCTGGAGGCCTTCGACGTGGAGAACCTGAGGCGGCATTACGCGCGCACGCTGCGTCTGTGGAGCGACAACTACGAGGCGCAGAGCGCGCGGGCGCACGAACTGGTGGACGAGGAGAAGTTCCGCATCTGGCGGGTGTACCTGGCGGGCTGCGCCTATGCGTTCGAGAACGACGACGTGGCGATCTACCAGATCGTGGGGCGCAAGGCGGGCCGGCCGGCGGACACCTTGCCCTGGTCGCGCCGCTACATCTACGGCGGTGACAAGCCCGCCGTGAGCAGCTGACTACGCCGGCGGCGCGATGTTCTGATTGACGCGGAACAGCCGCCCAGCGTCAGCCCGGCGACGCCGGTGGATGTCACGCGCGAAGTCGGCGCAGCGCGCGATCAGGCGCGGCCGCTTGCCGCTCATCGCGTTGTAAACCTTGCGCGCCGCGCCGCGCCGCGCCGCGCCGCGCCGCGTCGTAGTCCGGCCCCTCCGGTTGCACCACGGCGCCGCGCATCCGGGCCTTGAAGGCCTGCGGGCTGACATCGTCGAGCATGACCACTCCTTCGAGGAATGAACGCCAATGATGTCCGGTCATTCGGCGACGCCTCGTTCGCCGATCCGCTACTGGTCGAACTTCAGGTTGTGTTGCCTGACGGTCGCGCCGAAGGCGTCGTACTGCGTGCGGAAGAAGGCCGCGAACTTCGACGGACTCAGCCCATAGCCCTCGAAGCCCTGCTGTACCAGCCGGCCATGCACGTCCTCGCGCTTGAGCGTGGCCTGCAGCTCCGCCGAGAGCCTGTCCGTGATGGCGGCGGGCAAACCCGGCGGCCCGAAGAAGCCGGCCCAGGGCGTGATGGTGAGCTTGCCCAGGCCCGCCTCGCCCGCCGTCGGCACGTCGGGCAGGAGGGCGCTGCGCTCGGGCTGCAGCGTGACCAGCGCGCGGATGCGGCCGTCTTTCACGAAGCCGGGCGCCAGCGTGCCGGTGGTGAACATCATCTGGATCTCGCCGCCCAGCAGGTCCGTCATGGCCTGCATGTCGCCCTTGTAGCGTGCGTTGACCACCTTGCGTTCGTTGCCGAGCAACTGCAGCATCGCCAGCTCCGCCGCGCTGTTGCTCGAAGCCGAGTTGTAGCCGCCGGGTTTGGCGCTGACCATGGCCAGCAGGTCGTTCACGTTCTTCACCGGCAGGCTCGCGGGCACGACGAGGAACATCGAGAACTGCCCGGCGGAGCTGATCGGCGTGAAGGCCTTGAAGGGGTCGTAGGGCGCATCCGGCCGCAGCGTCGGTGCCGCCACCATGGCGGTGTTGGTGCCCAGCAGCAGCGTATAGCCGTCGGGCTTCGCGGCCGCCACGGCCTGCGCCGCGAGGATGCCGTCGGCGCCCGGCCGGTTGTCCACGATCACCTGCTGCCCCAATTGCTTGGAGAGCCCGTCCGCGATGATGCGCGCGATCGAGTCCGCGCCGCCGCCCGACGCGAAGCCGACAACCAGCCGCAGCGGCTTCTGCGGATAGGCGTCGGCGCTCCAGGCGGTGATGCCCGGCAGCGCGAAGGCGCCGCCGGCCGCCATCGCGGTCCATGTCATGAGGGTCCTGCGTTGCATGTCGATCTCCTTGGCTTCGGAAACGGTCAGAAGAGATGGCGGACGCCGAATTCCAGCCCCGACGAGTTCTGGCCCCCCAGCGGCGCCGGACCGCCGCTGACCACGTAGCGCGCCTGCCCGCGGTTGCTCAGGTGCGCATAGGTGGTGTAGAGCGCCGTGCGCTTCGACAGGAAGTGGATGTAGCCGATGCCGAACTGGCGCGCGTCGTTGGTGCTCTGGAGCGTGCCGTTGGCATTGCGCAGGGTCGCGTCGCTGCGGTCGTCCAGGGCGGCGTAGCTCACGCGGATGCGGCCGACATCGCCGGCGGGGATGATGGCGCCGAGCTCGGCGGTGTTCTTGCGCACCTGGCCGGCCAGCAGGTTGACCTTGACGACGTTGTAGAGCGCGTAGAACTTGGCGAAGCCCGCGTCCCAGGAGCCGCCGATGTTGGCGTGCGTGTAGTCGCCGATGACGGCGGTCGAGACGTTGCGCGTGCGGGTCACGGCCGCGGCCACGTCGAAGGCGCCGGCGGCGAAGCCCACACGCGCGCCGGCGAAGTTGCCGTCGTTCTCGTTCGCCGCCGGGGACACGTTCTCCCCCGTGCCCACCATCGCCATGCCGTAGAAGCCGCCGAGCTTGGGCAGCCAGTAGCTCACCGTGTTGCTGCCGTCGATGGCGCTTGGCAGGGGCGCCGCGGTGACGCCGGCGAAGGTGAAGTTGCCCGCGCGCGCCACGCCGTTGGCGTTGAACGGGTCGAAATAGATGCTGTTGTAGTGCGTCGGAACGAAATCGCGACCCACTCGCACTTCGCCGAGGCCGTCGGACGAGAGGCTCACGTAGGACTCGCGGTCGAAGGCCAGGGGCCCGGCGGTGGTGGCGCCGCTGGCCTGGTTGTTGGTGTTGGTCGCGCGCCCCGTGCCGTTGTCGGGGTTGAGGCTGCCTTCGAGCCAGAAGCCGGCACGCAGTCCGCCGCCCAGGTCCTCGCTGCCGCGAAAGCCGAGCCGGCTGGTCGAGAGCCCGCCGTTGGACACGGCATTGACCGAGCCGACGCCGCCCGCGGTGGTCCGCTGGACGCCGAGGTCCATGATGCCGAACATGGTGACGCTGGACTGGGCGTGCACCGCGCCAAAGGCCAGGCCGAGGGCTGAGCACAGCAATAGTTTCTTTTTCACGGATTTGTCTCCTGCTTCTTCTCTGGTTAAAAAAACGGGGTTCGCGGGCATGGCTGCGCCGCCGGGTGTGGACGCGAGGTCCACACCCGTTGTCTGAAGACTCAGGGGATGCCGGGTTCTAGCCGGGCGCTTTCGCTGGATCGAAGCGCACGAGCACGGCGCCTTGCGAAAGCGGCCCCACGTTGCGCCGGTACTGCTGCAGCCAGCCGGTGTCATGCATCGGCGGCGGCGCCTGCCAGTCCGCGCGGCGCGCCTGCAATTGCGCGTCGCTCAGCGCGACATCCAATCGGCGGGCGTCGAGATCGATGGTGATGAGGTCGCCGTCGCGCACCAGGCCGAGCGGGCCGCCGAGCGCCGCTTCCGGCGACACCTCGGCCACCACCAGGCCCTTGCAGACGAGGCCGGAGAGGTGGCCGTCGGTCAGGATGGCGACCTGGTCGCCCAGCCCCGCGCCGTCGATGGCGAAGACCACGCGCGATGCGCCGCCGCCCATCGCCGGGCCGCCACAGGCGCCCGCGCCGCGCATCACCACCACCTGGCCGGGGCGGATGTCGCCCTGCTTGAGCGCCGCGATGGCCGCGTCCGAGGTCCAGAAGCACAGGGCCGGGCCGGTGAAGCTGCGCATCTTGCGTTCCACGATGCCGGTCTTGATGAGGCCGGACTCGGGCGCGAGATTGCCGCGCAGCAGCACGATGGCCGGATGCGCCGCCACCGGGCTGGCGATCGGGCGGATCACCTGCGTGTCCGCGACCTGTGCGTCGCGCAGGTTGCCGGCGACCGTCCGGCCGGTCACCGTGAGCGCGCTGGTTTCAAGCAGCGGCTCGAGCTGCTTCATCAGGGCCCGGCAGCCGCCCGCTGCCTCGAAGGCCTCGATGCTGTGCGCGCCGATGGGCCGCACGCCGGCGAGCACGGGCGTGTCCGGCCCCAGGCGCTCGAAGAGGCCGTACACGTCCACGCCGCATTCGCCTTCGGTCGCCACGGCCTGCAGGTGCTTGGCGCAGTTGAGCGAGCCGCCGACCGCGAGCACCGCGCGCACCGCGTTGGCGAAGGCGCCGGGCGTGAGGATGTCGCGCGGCTTCAGGTCGTCCAGCACCATCTGGACGATGCGCGTGCCGGCGGCGCGCACGTCGGCCATCATCTTGGGGCTCAGGGCGGCCACCGGCGCGCTGCCCGGCAAGGCCATGCCCAGCGCCTCGCAGACGATGTGCATCGAGTTCGCGGTGCCCAGGCCCGAACAGACGCCGGGGCCGCGGATGGCCTCGCGGCTCATGCCGACCAGCTCCTCGATCGGCAGCTTGCCCGTGACCGCATGCATGGCGCCGATGAACACCTCCTCGATGTCCATGTGATGGCCCTTGTACTCGCCGCTGGGCTGGTAGCCGCAGGGCACCAGCAGCGTCGGGATGTTCAGGCGCGCGGCGGCCATGAGCTGCCCCGGCACCGTCTTGTCGCAGGAGGTCAGGCAGATCATGCCGTCGAGTTGCGCGCCCTCGACCGCGACCTCGATGTCGTTGGTCACCAGGTCGCGCGCCGCCAGCATGTAGGCGCCGCGCGCGCCCGCGCCGGTGATGAAATCGCTGGGCGCGGCGGTGCGGATCTCGAAGGGCACGCCGCCCGCCGCGCGGATCGCGGCCTTGACCTGCACCGCCACCTGGTCGAGGTGGCTGAAGCAGGCGGCCAGTTCCGAGGAACTGTTGACGACGGCGATCTTGGGCTTCTCGCAATCCTCCTCGGGGATGCCGAGCGCGCGCCAGTGGGCGTTGCGCACGGACCAGAGGTAGGAGCCGCGAGGGAAGTTGCTGCGCAGGGGACGCGTCAAGATGGAGCTCCGTTCGTTTTCTTCTTGGTGATTTCGATGACACCGCGATCGGCATCGACGCGGACCCAGTCGCCGGTCTCGATGCAGGTGAGCGGATCGCGTTCGAAGTCGGTCATCGAGGGCGAGTGCGTGACGACCGCGCCCAGCGCCATCTTGGTCGTCATCTCGTTGAACAGGAAGGCCGCCGGCGCCGAGTTCAGCAGCCGCGTCATGTGGAACATGGCCGACCAGCCCGAGGAGCCCTTGGCGCCCGGGAACACCAGCACCTTGCCGGCGAAGCTCACGCCGCGCAGCTCGTGGCGCGTCTCGATCACGGTGCCGGTGCGCGGATCGATGCCGCCCCAGCCCGAGATGCGGTCGCGCGTGACCAGCGCCTCGCCCTCGGCGATGCCGCCCACGACCTTGCGGCCGCGGATGACGATGCTTTGCTGTTCCATGGTTTCGGCGCTCATGCGTAGCCTCCGTTCCAGCGGCCGGTGCAGGCCGCGTCGATGCATTCGGCCGTGCTGCCGAACCAGGCCTGCACGCCGAGGATGGCCGGCAGGTAGTGCGCCTGCTTGGCCGAGTCGAGGGCCACGGTCTTCGTGCCCTTGGGCACGGCGCGGCTCATGGCGGAGCAGCTGTCGCTCATGATGATGCCGCCCGCCTCCTCGATGATCCGGGTGTAGCCGTTGCGGTCGGCCAGCGACTTGATGGCGCGCGGGGTGAAGATCCACAGCTCGCAGTTCGGGTGCACCTTGCGCCCCTCGATGAGCTGCGCGGCCTCCCAGATCTGCTCGATCGTGTAGTGCGGGCAGCCCAGCATCACGTACTGGATCTCGGCATCCTTGCCGGTGGCGTTGATCTTCTCGTAGGTGGCGCGCCGCTCGGCCTCGCCATAGCGGATCGTCTGCCGGGGCGCGCGCCCGCCGAGGGCCTGCTCCAGCGTCAGCGCCTCGGGCGTGATGCCTGCGATGTGGTACATCTCCACGCCGCCGGAGGACGACGCGGCGGCGCCGAAATGCTTGAGCCTCGGCAGGTTGGGCACGCGGCCGATGCCGCGCCGGCTGTGCACCACGGGCACGCGCTCCTGCACGTGCTCGCCGATGTAGTAGCCGAGCAGGCCCCAGTCCTGGACCGATTCGACCTCGATGTCGAGCTCGACCACGTGCGTGGCGCGGCGGTTCTCGTCGAGGTGGTAGCCCCAGTACGGAATGCGGCCCGTCAGCATGGCCGCCCCCGTGCTCTCGCGGCCCTCGGTGTTGGTGCGCGCGCCCAGCACCGAGTTGCAGTAGACGACCGCCGACGACTCCATCCACGCGCAGTGCTCGCCGCGCGTCGGGATGTTTCCGACCTGGTAGGGCGTGCAGGTGTTCATGATCTGCGCGCCGAGGCCGGCCGCGTGGCGCTCGCTCTTGTTGTAGAACTGCACGATGTCCTCGCTCACGCCCATGCGTTCGGGCTGGCCGGGATCGAAGCCCAGCTGCAGGTGGCTGGTGAAGACCTTGAACTTCGGGATCGCCACGACCTCCTGGCTGTCGAGGCTGAATTCGGAGAAGACCGCGTCCATGCCGCCGCCCTTGGCGTGCGCGAAGTCGCGCTGGAACGGTGTGGTGGAAGTGATGGTGGCGCAGACGTTGCGCGTCTCGACCAGGCGCTCGGCGCCCAGGGCCTCGCCGTAGCGCATCAGCAGGTCCATGGCCTTCTGGACGGCGGGGCCGTCGCGGCCGTCCATCATGGCTTTTTCTTCATCGCTCAGGTGCATGGCCTGTTGTCTCCGTCGGTGGTCTGGTATCGGGGGGGCTTGGCGCGCGCTTCAGGGCGCGGGCGGTCGAGGCACGGGCACGTGCCCGCCGATGTCGCGCGCAATCGTCAGCGCGATGTCGTGCAGGCGCGGCGCGATTTCCTTGCGCAGCCGTTCCTCGCTGAAGACGAAGGCCGCGCCGCCGCCGTTGAGCGCCATGATCTCGTCGCCCGGCCCGATCAGCGGCACCGAGACCGAGTTGATCTCGCGGTGGAACTCGCCGAGCGAGAGGCAGTAGCCCAGGCGCCCGGCTTCGTCGATGGCGCGCATCATGTTCGGCGCCACGCTGTCCCACTCGGCGCCGCGCATCAGGCGCAGGGAGTCGAGCAGCTTCGTGCGCTGGTCCTCGGGCATGGCCGACAGGTAGGCGCGGCCGAGCGCCGAACTCGGCAGGGGCGCGCGCGAGCCGACGTCGAGCCGGGCCGAGAGCATCGACGAGCGCGGACGGCAGGCCTCGATCAGCACCATCTCCATGCCGTCGCGCACCGCGAGGTAGACCGAGGCGCCGACCTCCTCGGCCAGGGCGCGCATGCTGGGCCGCGCGGCGGCGCGCACATCCAGGCTGCCCAGGAACACGCGCGCCAGGGACACCACGCCGGGCCCGAGCATGAAGCGGTCGGGCGTCGGCGAGGTCTTGAGCATGCCCATCGACAGCAGCGTCGCGACCAGCCGGTTGACGGTCGGCCGCGGGATGCCGGTCATGCGCGCGACTTCGGCGTGGCCGAGCACCGGCAGGTCCTCGCTGAAGCAGCGCAGCACCGAGATGCCGCGCTCCAGCGCGCTGACGGTGTCGGAGCGGTCGTTGCCGTTGGAGGAGAGATCGTGTTTTTCGGCTGTCATGGGGGCACCCTTGAAAAGAGCTCCCAATGTAGAGGCTTGCGATGCGCTCGCGCTCCGGCTCATGGCGCGGGTCTCAGGCGTTCGCGCCGGCGGTTGCCGGCAGCTCCGGCAACGCCGCGTCCGCGCGCGGACGCAGGTAGACGCCCTGTTCCAGCAGCGCCGCCTGCAGCGCGTCGATGTCGACGGCGCGCGGCGCGATGCCCTGCCGCGAGGCGATGGCCGCCGCGACGCCCGCGGCCTGGCCGGTGATCCAGCACTGCGGGATCTCGCGCATGAAGCCGTGCGAGTTGCGATCGCAGGAGATGTGCCGGCCGCAGGCCAGCAGGCCGTCGAGCTGCTGCGGCACCAGCGCGCCGTAGGGAATCGAGATGTTGGGAAACTTGGGCGAGACCGCCGGCGTGACGCCCACCTCGTCGGCCAGCGCGACGCCGTCGGACCACTGGCTGCGCAGCACCGCGCCGACCCCGGTCAGGCGCCGCGCATGGCGCACGCCGATCTGCGGCGCGCTGAGCATCATGAAGGCGTTCTCGAAGCCCGGCGCATGGGCGCGGTAATAGTCCAGGTGCGCCGCCATTGCGCGGTGCGAGCGCACTTCGACGGCCGTGAGGTCGTCCACGTCGAGCGCCGAATAGCCGGACTGGCGCGGGCCCATGAACAGCGCGACCTCGTTGCGCCAGGAGACGAAGGGCCGCTCGAACAGGCCGAGCTGCTCGCGCCCGCGCGCCATGAAGGCGCTGAACTGCTCGGGCTGGCCGGCCTTGAAGGCGATCCAGCGGTTCATGTCCACGCCGCCGAACAGCCAGGAGGTGTTCATGCAGTGGTGGACATCGGCTTCCTCGATGTCGTTGACGAAGGCGGCACCGGCGCGCGCGAACAGGTCGCCGTCGCCCGTCGCGTCGACCACCACGTCGGCCATGATGGCCATGCGGCCTTCCTTGCTCTCGAACACCACGCCCTTGACCACGCCGTCCTGCACGATCGGGATGGCCGCCCACGAGTGATAGATCAGCTTGACCTTGCGCTCCAGCACGATCTCCTGCGACAGCAGCTTGAGCCGCTCCGGGTCGATGGTGGGCGACCATGTGACCACGCCGTGATAGGCGGCGGTGCGCTGCGACCAGTGCGCGGCCTTGCCCGCGTCCTGCGAGCCCCAGTCCTCGCGCGCCGGGCCCGCGATGGCGTCGGCCGGCAGGCGGTCGAACAGTTCCTCGGCGAAGCCGCGGATGACCAGCTTGCCTTCCCAGTCCGTCATGCGGTCGATCCAGATCACCAGGCCGCCGGTGGAAAGCCCGCCCAGGTGGTTGTAGCGCTCCAGCAGCGCCACGTCGGCGCCCTGGCGCGCGGCGGCCGCGGCGGCCGCGGTGCCCGAAGGGCCGCCACCGACCACCAGCACGCCGCAGCGGTGGTAGACAGGGATGTCCTTGCCCGGCTCCGACCACAGGCCGTGATCGGGCCGCTTGACGCGGCTGTCGCGGTCGAAAATGTCGGAGGAAAGGATGCGCTCGTCAGTGCGGACGACAGTTTTCATGGATTCGGTTTGCTGGGTTGCTTGATCGTTATTTTGGACTTGATGTCCATTTAGTCAACAAATTAATACGGTATCTAGGGTAATCCCTGTCAATCTGATTGCATTAATGAGTCGATAGTCCATAAAACACAGACAGATTGGAGACGACTCATGCCCCTTCGCCGCTTCGGACGACTTTCCCGCCGCCTTCTCGCCCTGTCCGCGGGCCTGTTGCTGCTCGGCCTTGCGCCGCTGGCCGCGGCCCAGGATTTCCCGCCCAAGGGCAAGCCCATCCGCATCGTCGTGGGCTTCACCGCCGGCGGCGGCACCGACGGGCAGGCGCGCGTGGTCGCGCAGAAGCTGGGCGACCTGCTGGGCGTCAGCGTGATCGTGGAGAACCGGCCCGGCGCCAGCACGATGCTGGCGGCGTCCGAGGTCGCCCGCTCCGCGCCGGACGGCTCCACGCTGCTTTACGCGCCCTCGTCGACCATGGCGCAGAACCCGCACACGTTCGCGAAGGTGCCTTACGACCCGTTCAAGGACTTCACGCCCGTGTCGATGGGCGGGCGGGGCCCGCTGGTGCTGCTGGTGAGCAACTCGGTGCCGGCCAACAACGTGGCCGAGCTGGTGAGCTACGTGAAGGCCCATCCCGGCCAGGTCAGCTACGCCTCCTTCGGCACCGGCACGTCGTCCCACATCTACGGCGAGGCCTTCCTCAAGAGGACGGGCATCGACGCCGTGCACGTGCCCTACAAGGGTGGCTCGGATGCCGCGAAGGACCTGATCGGCGCGCGCGTGGAGTACATGTTCGATTCGGCCTCGTCGGCCCTCATCACCCTGGCTTCGGGCAAGGTCAAGATCATCGCCGTTGCCGCCGGGGCGCGCATCCCGGCGCTGCCCGATGTGCCCACCTTCAAGGAGCAGGGCGTGTCGGGCCTCGACCTGCCGAGCTGGCTCGGCTTCTACGCGCCGGCGAACATGCCCGCGCCCGTGCTCGCGAAGCTCAACGCGGCGCTGGTGCAGGTGCTGGCCATGCCGCAGGTGCGCGAGTTCTATCGCAACGGCGGCTATGAGGCGGGCGGCAGCACGCCGAAGGAGTTCGCGAACATCACGCGCGCGACCTACGACAAGTGGGGCGAGATGGTGAAGCAGGTCGGGTTGGCGAAGCAATGAGCGGCGGCGTTCTCGACATCGGGCGCCGACGCGCCCTCGCATGGCTGGCGTCTGCCGGCGCGGGTGCCGCGGGCAGCGCGGCCCTCGCGCCGCTTGCCGCGTTCGCCGCGCCCGCGGCCTTCCCCGAGAAGGGCCGCCCCGTGCGCATCGTGCTCGGCCTCGCGGCGGGCGGCGCCTCGGACACGCAGGCGCGCTACGTCGCCAGGCAACTGGCCGAGGTGCTGCAGACGCCGGTCATCGTGGAGAACCGGCCCGGCGCCAGCTTCATCCTGGCCGCCGAGGAGGTGATCCGTGCCGCGCCCGATGGCTACACGATGATGTACGCGCCCTCGTCGGTGGTGGCCCAGAACCCGCAGACGCTCGCGCAGGTGCGCTACGACCCGTTCAAGGACTTCACGCCGATCTCGCTCGGCGCGCGCGGGCCGCTGGTCCTGACGGTGCACGTGAGCGTGCCGGCGAAGACAGTGCAGGAGCTCGTCGCCTACATCAAGGCCAACCCCGGCAAGCTGAGCTATGCCTCCTTCGGCACCGGGACTTCGTCGCACATCTACGGCGAGGCCTTCGCGCGCCAGGCGGGGCTGGACGTGGTGCATGTGCCGTACAAGGGCGGCGCCGACGCGGCGAAGGATTTCCTGGCGGGCCGCGTGCAGTACTACTTCGACGCCGCACCCAATGCCATCCAGAACACGGCCACCGGCAAGGTCCGCATGCTCGCCGTGGCCGCGCCGAAGAGGAGCCCGATGCTGCCGGACGTGCCGACGATGACCGAGCAGGGCGTCAGCGGCGTGGACATGCCGAGCTGGCTCGGCTTCTTCGGCCCGGCGCACATGCCCGCGCCGGTGGTCGCCCGGTTGAACGAGGCCCTTGCCACGGTGCTGGCGATGCCCGCCACGCGCGACTTCTTCCGCCAGGGGGCCTACGAGGCCGAGTCCTCGACGCCGCAGCAGCTGGCCGATCTCACGCGCTCGACCTACGACCAGTGGGGCGGGATCATCCGCCAGCTCGGCCTGGTCAGGCAGTAGCCGGCCGCGGCGGCCTCAGGCCGCGCTCTCGAGCAGCTCGATGATTTCCTCGGGGCCCTTGAACCTGCGTGGATTGCTGTGGGTCCAGCGATCCAGCAGCGCGTTCTTCGCGACGAGCGGGAAATCCTCGCGCTTCACGCCCACCTTGTGGAGGCGGTCGGGCATTTCCAGATCGGCGATGAGCTCGGCCACGAGCTCGGCCGCTTCGCGGGCGCCGTCGCCCAGGGCTTCGCTGATCTGCTTCTGCTTGTCCGCCGTCACCGGCTTGTTGAAGCGAAGCACGGCCGGCAGCGTCACGCAGGTGCAGTGGCCGTGCGGCACGTGGAAAGTGCCGGCCAGCACATGGCCGATGCCATGGCTGGCCCCCATCGGCACCAGCGACCACATGCCCATCTGCGACAGCCACATGCCGGACTGCGCGTCGGCGCGTGCCTCCAGGTCGCCGGGGTCCTTCTTCGTCCGCTTCAGCGCGCCGGGCAGCAGCCGCAGCGCCTGCATGGAGGTGCCGTCGACGAAGGGACTGCCGTAGGGCGAATACGAGGACTCGACGGCGTGGTCCACCGAGCGCATGCCGGTCGAGAGCCAGAGGTCCAGCGGCGTGTGCAGCGTCAATGCGGGATCGAACACCACCGTGCGCGGGATCATGAGCGGGTTGCGGATGCTCTGCTTGAGCTTCCTGACCGGATCGTTCGAGCCGCCGCTCTGGTGGAACTCGCCGCCCGACAGCGTCGTCGGCACGGCGATCTGGCGCACCTTCGGCCCCCGGAACACCGGCGCCTCGACGACGCCGGTGACCGGATCCGTCTTGAGCCGGAAAGGCTCGAACTGGTCGAGCTCCGTGATGTTGTGCTCCAGGCACAGCTGGACATTCTTTCCGGCATCGGTGATCGAGCCGCCGCCGACCGTCACGATCAGGTCGGCATCCGCCGCGCGCGCCACGGCCGCCGCGCGCAACACGGCATCGCGGGGGATGTGCGCGGGAATGTCGTCGTAGATCGCGGCAAAGTTCGAACCCAGCGCATCGCGCAGCTTGCGGATCTCGTCGGTCTTGTTGTTCAGCGTGTTGCTGACCAGGAGAAACACGCGCTTCGCGCCGAGGCGTTCGACCTCTTCGAGGACGACTTCCACGAAGGGCCGGCCGAAGAAGACGCGCTCCATCGGTGGAATGCTGAATGAACCTTTTCTCATGCGGATCCTTGGGATAAGTAGTGCCGGGACCTCCGGCGAAGGAAGGAGAGGGGTCAGGCGACGGGCGCCGCGTCCGTGGCGGCCATCTCGGCGGCCAGGGCCTTCAGGCCGGCGCGGCGAAGCTTGCCGCTGGCCATGGCCGGCAAGGCTTCCATGAAGACGATCTGGGAGGGCTTCTTGTACGCGGAGAGCCGGTCCTTCACGAAGGCCAGGAGCTCGCTGCTGTCGAGCCGGGCGCCGGGCCTGAGCTGGACGAAGGCGACGACCTCTTCATTGCGCTCCACCTCCCGCCCCACGACCACCGATTGCTCGACGGCCGGGTGCGCGTTGATCGCGGCTTCGACCTCGGCCGGGTACACGTTGAATCCCGAGCGGATGATGATGTCCTTGATGCGCCCGACCAGGAACACGTTGCCGTCCGGGTCCCGCCGGGCGAGGTCCCCGGTGCGCAGCCAGGGCCCGCTCATCGCGGCCCGCGTCGCGGCCTCGTCGTGGAAATAGCCCTTCATCACGCCCGGCCCGCTCGCCCACAATTCGCCCGGCGCGCCGGCGGCCATGTCGGCGCCGTTCTCGTCCACGATCCGCACGCTGACGCCCGGAATCGCCGGCCCCACGGAGGCGTCCGAACGGCGCTCGCCATAGCGCGAGTGGCAGAGGGTCGGCGAGCACTCGGTCATGCCGTAGCCGTTGTGCAGCGGGAGCCGGAACAGCGCCTCCACCTCGTCCTTGAGGGTCGGGTCCAGCGGCGAGCCACCCGCATAGATGTAGCGCAGCTTGCCGGTGTCGAGCCTGCGCCGGTGCCGCTGGAGGTAGTTGAGGAGCGAGGAATACATGGCCTGCACGCCCTGGAACAGGGTGATGCCCTCTTCCTCGATCGCGTGCACCAGCGCGTCCACCTCGAACCTCGGCTGCAGGACGACAGCGCCGCCCGCGACCAGGGTGCTGAGCATGACGCTGGTCAGCCCCATGGTGTGCGACATCGGCAGCACGGCATAGCTGCGGTCGGCCGCCGACAGCTGGCGGTACGCCGCCATGGTCGTTGCCACGAAGAGCAGGCCCTCGTGCGTCAGCATCACGCCCTTGGGCTTGCCGGTGGTGCCCGAGGTGTAGATCAGCGCGGCCACGTCCTCGTGGCCCGGTTCCACCGCCACGGGCTCGGGCGCGACGACGATGCGGGCGCTTCCGGCCGCGCCGCAGTTGACCGGCATCGCGCCGCGGCGCAGACCATGCAGCACCGCATCCTTGAAGCCGGCATCGAGATAGATCTCGGCCTGCGGCTGCGCGTGCGCCGCGATGGCGTCGACCTCCTCGGCGGACAGGCGCGCATTGACGAGGATGAAGGCGGCGCCGAGCGCGCTTGCGGCGAAGAGGAAATACACCGCGCCGGCGCAGTTCTCGGCCACGATCATCACGCGGTGGCCCGCCGTCACGCCGGCGCCGGCGAGCGCCGCCTTCGCGTGGTGAATGGCTCGTTGCAGATCGGCGTAGGAGATCGACGCACCCCGCTCGAACAAGGCCGGCGCATCCGGCGCGATGCCGGCCCAGTAGGCCGGGATCTGCCCGATGCGGGTGAAGCGCTCTTCGTCGGCCGCGCGGCTGGGGGTATTCATGAGGGTTTGTCTCCTGGGGATGGGGGCTAGGCGGCCGAGGTCGCTGCCTCGACGTTTCTCACCATGTTGAGCAGGCGCGGTCCCCATTTCTCGTGGAGATCCGACGGCGTCAGCTGGAACGAGGGGCCGCAGCAGTTGAAGCCGAGGACCGCCGTGCCGTCCGGCGAGCGGTAGGGCACGCCCACGGCGTTGACGTCGGTCTGCCACTCGCCGATGGACACGCAGAAGCCAAGCTCTTCAAAGGACTTGAGGCCGGCGTGCAGCGCGGACTTGATCTGCTTGAATTCGGACGGCGCGCGCTGCGCCAGTTCCGCATGGAGCGTCTCGCGCTCGGCTTCCGTCAGGCCGCAGTAGTAGGCGCGGCCCAGGGCGGAGGTTGCCAGGGGCACCCTGGAACCGATGTTGAGGCGGAAGTTCTGGTTGGCGGCGCTGGCCGCGTTCTCGACATAGAGCATGGTGTGCCGGTCGCGCGAGCCCATGCCGACCGAGGCGGAGCAGCTCTCGGCAAGCTCGCGCATGAAGGGCCTCGCGATCTGTCGCACGGGCATGGCGCCCAGCACCGAGAAGCCCAGCGAAATGACCCGCGCGCCGAGATAGAACTTGCCCGGGCCCTCGGCGTATTCGAGGTAGCCGTTGGCCTGCAGCGTGTAGGCCAGCCGCGAGACGGTCGCCTTCGGCAGGCCCGAGCGCTCCACCAGGTCCTGGACGCTCAGGAAGCGCTCCGAGGAGCGGAAGCAGTCCAGCAGCATCAGGCCGCGCGCCAGCGCCGAGACCTGATCGCGCTCGCCCTCCTCGGCTTCCGGCGCACCCGCGGGCTTTTGTGTGCTCATGTCGGCTGATCCTTAAAAATGGAACATGTGGACCATTGTATTGCGGGTTCTGGCTTTCGCAAGTCCAGTCGATGCCAAAAATGGAGGGTTGCTGTGGTGATTGACAAAACGACAAGCTCGAAGAATACTAAAAATGAAACGATTGTTCCGATAATTCGCCGTCAAACGGCCCCGTGCTCTCGAAAGGTCAGCAGATGGCTCAGTTTTCAACTTCAGTCACCGAGTTGTTCGGCACGCGCCTGCCCATCGTGGCGGGCGGTCTGCAATGGCTCGCCAACGCCGATTACGTGGCGGCGGCGGCGCGCGCCGGCGTCATGGGCTTCATCACGGCGGCCAGCCACGCGAGCGTGGCCGGCTTGCGCGACGAGATCGCGCGTTGCCAGGACCTGGCCGGCGGCCTGCCCTTCGGCGTGAACGTGTCGATGCTGCCGGCGCCCGCGCCGGGCGAGCGCGTGCTGGAAACCTTCGAGGAAGTCATCCGCGCCGGCGTTCGCTTCGTCGAGACCTCCGGCCGGAACCCGGAGCCCTACCTGCCTCTGCTGCACGAGGCCGGCATCAAGGTGCTGCACAAGGCGCCCTCGCTTCGGCATGCGGTCAAGGCCCAGGCCATCGGCGTGGATGCGGTGTCGGTGGTCGGCGCCGAGTGCGGCGGCCATCCGGGCGTCGACCTCATCGGGACGATGGTGCAGGGCGCGCTGGTCGGGCGCCGCATGCACATCCCCGTGCTCCTCGGCGGCGGCATCGGCCTGGGCGCCCAGGTCATCGCGGCCCTGGCGCTGGGCGTGGACGGCGTGACGATCGGCACGCGCTTTCTCGTGGCCGAGGAGATCTGGGCCCACCGCGACTACAAGGAAACGCTGGTGCGTTCGAAGGAAACGGACACGGCCTTGATCATGCAGAGCGTGCGCAACACGGTGCGCGCCTTCCGCAACCGGTCCACCGACACGGTCCAGGAACTCGAGCGCGCCAACGCCGGCGACTTCGAGGCGCTGCGCCCGCACGTGACGGGCGCGCTGGGGCGCAAGGTCTACGAGACGGGCGACTCGAGCGTGGGCACCTTGTCGCTGGGGCAGGCGGTGGCCTTCGCGGATCGCATCGAGCCCCTGGCCGACATCGTGGGCCGCATCGAGCGCGAGATGCGCGAAGCGCTGGCCGGACTTCATCGCTTCCAGGCACCCGCGAGCCGGCCCCAGCCCGGCCTGCGCGAGGCGGCCTGACCGCGCCCGCCGAACCCTCAACCATCGCCCTCGCCAAGGGGCAGGAGACGAATCCATGACACATCACCTGAATCGCAGAGCGCTCATGCTCGCCGCGTCGCTCGCCGCCGCCTCGTTCGGCCTGGCGGCCCTTCCGGCGCGAGCGGAGTATCCGGACAAGCCCCTCAAGCTGGTCATTCCATTTCCGCCCGGCGGGATCACCGACGTCATCGGACGCAACCTGGCGCACCACGCGCAGCAGGCGATGGGCCAACCCATGATCGTCGACAACCGCCCCGGCGGCGGCGGTGTCATCGCCACCGACGTCGTCGCGAAGTCGGCGCCCGATGGCGCCACGATCCTGCTGGCGGCGATCGGCCAGGCGGTCGTGAATCCCTATCTGCTGAAGAAGCTGCCCTATGACCCCAAGGCCGACCTCACGCCCGTCTCGCTGATTGCGCAGGGCCCGAACGTGCTCGTGGTCAACGCCGCCAGCCCCTACAAGACACTGGGCGACCTGCTCGCCGATGCGAAGAAGACGCCCGGCGCGCTGACCTTCGGCTCCTACGGCAACGGTTCCTCGCCCCACCTCGCGGCGGCGCTTCTCACGGAGCGCACCGGTGCCAGGTTCACGCACATCCCCTACAAGGGCGCGGCGCCCGCCATGAACGACCTGCTGGGCGGCCAGACCAGCTTCATGTTCGACAGCCTCATCACATCGCTGCCGCAGCTCAAGGCCGGCAAGCTGCGCGCGCTGGCCGTGACATCCGCGGCTCGCAATGCCTTGATCCCCAGCGTTCCGACCTTCGCCGAGGCGGGCGTCGACGACTTCACCATGCTCGCCTGGTACGGCATCTTCGCGCAGGGCAAGACGCCGCCGGCCATCGTCGATCGGCTGAACAAGGAGATCGTCGAGTTCGCGGCCACGCCCGCGGCCCGCAAGCAGTTCGCCGACCAGGGCCTGGAGCTGATCTCCGATTCCCCGGGCGAGTACGCGAAGTTCCTGGCGGCGGAAGACAGGAAGTGGAGCGCGGTCATCAAGCGCGCCAACATCACCATCGACTGAATTCCATGCGCACGACATCCGCTGGCGCCAAGGCGCACATCGAGGTCGCATGCATCCAGGTGCTGGACGATTTCATGGAAGCGCTCAATGCCCATGACGCGGCGGCCATGGACCGGACCATGCATTTCCCCCATTACCGTTTCGCCGGCGGAAGCACCACCGTCTACGAGGCGCCCGGCAGCAATCCGATGGATCTCTTCGCGCGCCTGCAGGCGCAGGACGATTGGTCTCACAGCCGCTGGGAGACGCGCGAGCTGGTGCAGTTCAACGACAGCAAGGCCCATGTCGCGCTGTCGTACACGCGCTTTCGAAAGGACGGCAGCGTCATCGGCGTGTACGAGTCGCTGTACGTGCTCACGCGCATCGGCGGGCAGTGGGGCATCGCGGCGCGATCCAGCTTCGGCCCCTGAGGGCCGCCTTGCTCACTGGTCGATGACGCTGGCGATGCTGATCACCTTGTATGTGCCCTCGACCAGATCCGCCACGACCAGGATCAGGTCGTGCGCGGCATGGCGCACCCGGGCGACACCGATGATGGACTTGCGTCCGTCCGGCTGCGCGAAGGACTGGCTCCATATCGGCAGGCCCGTGGGGTCGAGGGGCAGCAGCGCGGCCTCCAGCGAAGGGTAGGGGTCCGCGCGCTGCAGGGGCGGGATGTCGGCGACCTGGCCCCGGGTGAGCCGGGTGAGGTCGTGCGTCCAGGCCAGGGGCAGGGCGGCGAGCGCTCCGTGGTCGCGGACGCGCCAGAAGCGCAACTGGGCCTCCAGCACCTGAGGGTCGACGGCGCGTGCCTCGCCCTGGCCCGGGAAGTCACGGTAGCCTCGGTCGGCGACCCACCTTCGGACCACCAGGCCGAGATCCTTCTCGGTCATCCAGGCGGTGAAGAAGTCCCGCATGAAGCCTGCTTCGAAGCCGCGCGGCAGGGCCGCCAGCCGGCTCGCGGGCAAGGGATTCAAGGACGCCGATTCGTAGTCGATGGGTTCGTAGCGCGACTGGTAGCCTGGTCCATCCGGCAGATCGATCTCGTCGAGAAACGCGGTGTCCTCGATGCCTTGCGCCTTGAACCATTGCGCCTTGTCCGTCTTGGTTCTCGCGGCCGCGAAGTCGCCCACGTCCTTTCGAAGCTTGTCGAACCCCATGGCGCATGCGCTCTTCTGCAGCTTCTGGCGGTAGCTGCACAGCGTTTCGTAGGTGGCGCCGGCCATCGCCATGGCGTCGGCGGGGTAGCTCGGTGTGAGGTCCGCATCGTGCTTTTTCCAACCTCCGCGCGCCGCCGGGTGGCCCCACGACAGCATCGGATCGCAGGCCTTCGACGGCTGCAGCGGGGAATCCGGCACGCCCTGGTGCGACCATGAATCCTGCAGCGGGTGGAGCCCCAGGCCGAATTCGATGAGGTTGTCTGCGGCCGACCCGGCGGGGCGCTCGATGCGATCCTTCACGACCCGATAGGCCTCCGGCCCGCCCGGCGGGACCGCGCGGGCCGTGGGCGGGCCCGGCACGGGGCCGTCGCTCGGGAAGTGAATCTTCTTGACGATGCGCGACATCTCCTCGTCGCGACTGAAGCAGGCGTAGCTCTTGACCATGTCGATCGCGCTCGTGGCGCGGTGGTCGTAGCGGACATCCGCCGCCGCGAGCGACTGAGCATCGTCGCGCGAGAAGCCGGCCTTCAGCGCCAGCCAGAGCGTCAGGCCGAAGTGCACGTCGTCCTCGTAGGCGCCGGCGGGCAATGCCGTCAGGAGCGAGGCCGTCAACGCGGCGGTGCAAACCCATCTCATCGATATCCCCCAGAGCGCCCGAAGAGCATGCTCCGGCATTCTGGGGGAGAAGTCACGTCGATGGGTGCAGGGTGAGCACGCGGGCTCCGCCCAGGCGCAGGTCTTGCGGCAAGCCCCGTTGTTCAAAGGCGGCTTGACCGGGTCAAGGGAGCAGGAGCGTCGATCAAACGGGCACGAGCAAGGCCGCGATCTCGAGCGCCAGCGCTGTGGCCAGCCGCTCGATGTTGTCGAGCGACACGTTGCGCTCCGCGCGTTCGACGGAGCCGACATACGACCGGTCCAAGCCCGCCACGTCGGCGAGTTGTTCCTGTGAAATCCCGCGAGCGCCGCGCTGCGCGCGGAGTTGTCTGGCCAGCACCTGCCGCGCGGGTTGATGCGCCAGTCCTTCTCTTCCAGCAATCAAGACCATGCCTCGATGTTCGCAGCGTGGCGCTGATCCCGCTCTACGAAGAACGTCGGTTCATCCGCGCCGGGTCGCAATCAACGGCCGCACATCCGGCGCCTGCACCCGCGGCCGGTGCGCCTCCACCGCCGGCAGCGCCTCGACTTCCTTCATCGTCGCCAGGCTGCGGCGCGTGAGGTCCTGGTAGGTCAGGGTGCCTTCGCGCTTCCACGCCACTTCCTGCTCGCTCAATTCGCGCAGCACCTTCGCCGGAATGCCCGCGGCCAGCGAGCGCGCGGGGATCTTCTTGCCCGCCGGCACGAAGGCGCAGGCCGCGACGATGGCCGCTTCGCCGACCTCGGCCTCGTCCATGATCACCGCGTTCATCCCCACCAGCGCATCGCGCCGCACGCGGCAGCTGTGCAGCACCGCGCCGTGGCCGATGTGGCCGTTCTCTTCGACCACCGTGTCCTGCGCCGGAAAGCCGTGGACCACGCAGGTGTCCTGCAGGTTGGAGCCGCGCTCCAGCACGATGCGCCCGAAGTCGCCGCGCAGCACCGCGCATGGGCCGACATAGCACTCGGGGCCGACGATCACGTCGCCGATCAGCACGGCCGTGGGATGCACGTAGGCGCTCGGGTCGATGACCGGCACCACGCCTTCGATCGAATAACAGGGCAAGGCAGGCTCCTTGTGTCGGGTGGGGAGGGAAGGGGTGCGGGTTTACCCGCGCCAGTTCCGACTTGCGTCGGGCAACCGCTGATCCTATGATTAACCGACCGGTCGGTCAACAATGCATGACACTCGATCCGGTCGCCACCCCCGCCCATCCTGGAGACAAAGCCTTGTCCGACGCACTCGTCCTCGCCTCGCAAGAAGGCCCGGTTCTGACGCTCACGCTGAACCGTCCCGCCGCCCTCAACAGCTTCACCGGCGCCATGCACACGGAGCTGCTCACCGCGCTCGACGCGGCCTGCGCCAACAGCGAGGTCCGCTGTCTGGTGCTGACGGGCGCCGGCCGCGGCTTCTGCGCCGGGCAGGATCTGGCCGACCCGATGGTCGCGCCCTCGCCGGCCGGCGAGCCGCCCAAGGACCTGAGCCGCGCCATCACCCAGTTCTACAAGCCGCTGGTTCAGCGCTTGAAGTCGATGCCCGTGCCGGTGATCGCAGCCGTCAACGGGGTTGCCGCCGGAGCGGGCGCCAACCTCGCGCTGAATTGCGACTTCGTGTTGGCCGCCCAGTCGGCCAGCTTCATCCAGGCTTTCGCGAAGATCGGCCTCGTCCCCGACACCGGCGGCACCTGGCTGCTGCCGCGCCTGGTCGGCCGCGCGCGCGGCCTGGGCCTGGCCATGCTGGGTGACAAGCTGAGCGCCGCGGAGGCCGAGCGCATGGGCCTGATCTGGCGATGCGTGGAAGACGCCGCGCTGACCGAGGAGACCCGCAAGCTCGCCGAGCGCCTGTCGGCGATGCCCGTGAAGGCGCTGGCCGCCACGCGCCGTGCCATCGACCGCGCCCAGCACTTCACGCTCGACCAGGCGCTCGACGAAGAAGCGACCGTCCAGGCCGGCCTGGGCCGCGCACACGACTACCTCGAAGGCGTCGCCGCCTTCTCCGCCAAGCGCCCGCCCGTCTTCACCGACCGCTGAAACCCGATCGCCCCGCCGACATGACCCCACGCAGCCCCCAGCAAACCGCCGAGTTCGTCCGCGACCGCATGTACGCGGTCGACCACGCCACCCAAGGCCTCGGCATCGAGGTGTCCGAGGTCTCGCCCGGGCACGCCAGCGCGACCATGACCGTGCGCCAGAGCATGCTCAACGGCCACCAGACCTGCCACGGCGGCTTTCTCGCGGCGCTGGCCGACACGGCCTTCGCCTTCGCCTGCAACTCGTACAACGAGCTCACGGTCGCCTCCGGCTTCTCCATCGACCTGCTCGCCCCGGCGCGCCTGGGCGACCGGCTCACCGCGCGCAGCGTGGAGGTCTCGAAGGCCGGCCGCACCGGCGTCTACGACAGCGAGATCACCAACCAGAAGGGGGAGCGCATCGCGGTGTTCCGCGGCCGCTCCTACACCCTCAAAGGCAAGCCGGCCGTCGCCGAATGACCTGACACACCAAGGCCCAAGGAGACCCACCCCATGCCCGTGAAACAACCCGCCCCCGGCGACCTGGAGCCGATCGAACGCGCGAGCCGCGACGAGATCCAGGCCCTGCAGCTGCAGCGCCTGCGCTGGTCGCTGCAGCATGCCTACGACAACGTGCCGCATTACCGCCAGGCTTTCGACGCCAAGGGCGTGCACCCCGCGGACCTCCAGCAGCTGAGCGATCTCGCGAACTTCCCCTTCACCGGCAAGAAGGACCTGCGCGACAACTACCCCTTCGGCATGCTGGCCGTGCCGCGCGCGCAGGTGGCGCGCATCCACGCCTCTTCCGGCACCACCGGCAAGCCGACGGTCGTGGGCTACACGAAGAAGGACATCGACACCTGGGCCGACCTCGTCGCGCGCTCGATCCGCGCGGCGGGCGGCCGGGCGGGGGACATGGTCCATGTGGCCTACGGCTACGGCCTCTTCACCGGCGGCCTGGGCGCCCACTACGGCGCCGAGCGCGCGGGCTGCACCGTGGTCCCGATGTCGGGCGGCCAGACCGAGAAGCAGGTGCAGCTGATCCAGGACTTCAAGCCCGACATCATCATGGTCACGCCCAGCTACATGCAGGTGATCGTCGAGGAGTTCGTGCGCCAGGGGCTGGACCCGCGCGAGACATCGCTCAAGGTCGGCATCTTCGGCGCCGAGCCCTGGACCGAGGCCATGCGCCGCGAGATCGAGGGCAAGGCCGGCATCGACGCGGTCGACATCTACGGCCTGTCCGAGGTGATGGGCCCGGGGGTGGCCAGCGAATGCATCGAGACCAAGGATGGCCCGGTGGTGTGGGAAGACCACTTCTACCCCGAGATCATCGACCCCGAGACCGGCGAGGTGCTGCCCGACGGCGCCGAGGGCGAACTGGTCTTCACCTCGCTCAGCAAGGAAGCGCTGCCCATCATCCGCTACCGCACGCGCGACCTCACGCGCCTGCTGCCGCCCACCGCGCGCTCCTTCCGCCGCATGGGCAAGATCGTCGGGCGCTCCGACGACATGCTGATCATCCGCGGCGTCAACGTGTTCCCCACGCAGATCGAGGAGATCGTCCTGCAGCACGCCAAGCTCTCGGGCCAGTACCAGATCCACGTGAGCCGCGACGGCCTGCTCGACAGCGTGCACGTGCAGTGCGAGCTGCAGCCGCAGGCGGCGCCCTCCACCAGCGCGGCCGAGATCGGCGAGATCGCGGCCTGGCTGCAACACCGCATCAAGACGCTGGTCGGCATCACGACCAGCGTGGCGGTGCTCACCCCCGACACCATTGAACGCACGCTGACGGGCAAGGCCCGGCGCGTGATCGACAAACGCCCCAAGTAAAGGAGTCCCCATGTACACCCAGGCAATGGACACCCAGCCCAAGGAGGAGGGCGGCAAGGCCGTGCGCTCCGCCGAGGAAATGCGGCTGGAGGAACGCTTCGAAGCCCGCATCGACGAGGGCGACTTCATCGAAGCCAAGGACTGGATGCCCGAGCACTACCGCAAGACGCTGGTGCGCCAGATCAGCCAGCACGCGCACTCCGAGGTCGTCGGCATGCTGCCCGAAGGCAACTGGATCACCCGCGCGCCGACGCTCAAGCGCAAGGCGATCCTGCTGGCGAAGGTGCAGGACGAGGCGGGCCACGGGCTCTACCTCTACTCGGCGGCGGAGACGCTGGGCACCTCGCGCGACCAGATGCTCGACGCGCTGCACACGGGCCGCGCCAAGTACAGCTCGATCTTCAACTACCCGACGCTCACCTGGGCCGACATGGGCACCATCGGCTGGCTGGTCGACGGCGCGGCGATCATGAACCAGGTGCCCATCTGCCGCTGTTCCTATGCGCCCTATGCGCGCGCCATGATCCGCATCTGCCGCGAGGAGAGCTTCCACCAGCGCCAGGGCTTCGAGGCCTTGCTCACCATGATGCAGCACGGCACCGAGGCGCAGAAGGCGATGGTGCAGGACGCCGTCAACCGCTGGTGGTGGCCCTCGATCATGATGTTCGGCCCGCCCGATGACCAGTCGCCCAACTCCGCGCAGTCGATGCGCTGGGGCATCAAGCGCATCTCCAACGACGATCTGCGCGCCAAGTTCATCGATGCCGCCGTCGACCAGGCCATGGTGCTCGGCGTGACCCTGCCCGACCCCGAGCTGAAGTGGAACGAGGCGCGCCAGCACTACGACCACGGCGCCATCGACTGGCGCGAATTCTGGCGCGTCGTCGGCGGCGACGGCCCCTGCAACCGCGAACGGCTCGGCGCCCGCGTCAAGGCGTGGGAGGACGGCGCCTGGGTGCGCGAAGCCGCGCTCGCCCATGCCGCCAGGCTTTCGGCCCCCGTACCCATCGCCGCCTGATGAAGTCGCAGTCCAAGGAACACTCATGAACACGCCCGTCGCCTCCAATCCCGTCAACGCCACCGCGGCCGAATGGCCGCTGTGGGAAGTCTTCGTCCGCAGCAAGTCCGGCCTCGACCACAAGCATTGCGGCAGCCTGCACGCGGCCGATCCGAAGATGGCCATCCAGATGGCGCGCGATGTCTACACGCGCCGCCAGGAAGGCACCAGCGTGTGGGTCGTGCGCTCCGACCAGATCGTCGCCAGCGATCCGGCAGACAAGGAGATGTACTTCGATCCGATGGAAGACAAGGTCTATCGCCATCCCACCTTCTACCGGCTCCCCGGCGCGGTCGACCACATGTGAGAACGTGATGCAAGCGTCCATCGAAATCAACCACGGCGCGCGCGTGCAGTACCTGCTGCGCATCGGCGACACCTGCCTGATCCTCGGCCAGCGCATCGCCGAATGGTGCGGCCACGCGCCCATCCTCGAAGAGGACATCGCGATGTCCAACATGGCGCTCGACCTCATCGGCCAGGCCCGCGCGGTGCTCACGCACGCCGGCCAGGTCGAAGGGCTGGGGCACGACGAAGACCAGCTCGCCTACCTGCGCGACGAGCGGGACTACCGCAACCTCACGCTGGTGGAACTGCCGCGCGGCGACTTCGCCTTCACCGTGGTGCGCAACGCGATGGTCGCCACGCTGATGAAGCTGCTGTGGGAGCGGCTGCGCGAATCCGGCGACGCCGAGCTCGCGGGCATCGCCGGCAAGGCGGTCAAGGAGTCGCGCTACCACCAGCAGCACGCGGCCGACTGGGTCGTGCGCCTGGGCGACGGCACGGAAGAATCGCGCCAGCGCACCGAGAAGGCGCTGCGCGAGCTGTGGCTCTACGTGCCGGAGCTCTTCGAGTCCGACGCGGTGGACGACGCGGCGCAGGCCGAGGGCCTCGGCCCGCGCTGGGCCGACCTGCAGGCGCCCTGGCTCGCCGAGATGCGCGCCATCCTCGCCGAGGCGAGGCTCGCCGAACCGAAGGAAGCGGCCTTCCGCAGCACCGGCAAGCACGGCGTGCACAGCGAGCACATGGGCTTCATCCTGGCCGAGATGCAATATCTCCAGCGCTCCTTCCCCGGAGGCGCCTGGTGAACGCCGCCGCCGCGCCGGCGGGCACGCGCTGCGAGCGCGCGTGGGAAGTGCTCGGCACCGTGCTCGACCCCGAAGTGCCCGCGCTCTCGGTGCGTGACCTGGGCATCGTGCGCGACGTGGTCGAGCACGGCGACGCGCTCGAAGTGGTGCTGACGCCGACCTACTCCGGCTGCCCCGCCACCGAGGTGATCGAGCACGACGTGCTCGAAGCCATCGCCAGGGCCGGCCTCGGCCCGGCCCATGTCACGCTGCGGCGCGCACCCGCCTGGACCACCGACTGGATCAGCGCCGACGGCCGGCGCAAGCTGTCCGAATACGGCATCGCGCCGCCCGGACCGGCCTTGCCCGAGGGCGTCTCGCCCATCCGCATCTTCGGGCGCAAGGCCGACGCCGTTGCCTGCCCGCGCTGCGGCAGCACGAACACGGAGCGCCTGTCGGCCTTCGGCTCCACGGCCTGCAAGTCGATGTACCGCTGCGTGTCCTGCCGCGAACCCTTCGAGCACTTCAAGCCGATCTGAGACCCGTCACCATGAGCATCACCTTCCACCCCCTGCGCGTGCGCGCCGTCGAGCCGGACACCGAGGAAGCCGTCATCGTCTCCTTCGACGTCCCCCCGGAGCTGCGCGATGTCTTCGGCTTCACCCAGGGCCAGTACCTCACGCTGCGCAAGGACATCGACGGCCAGGACCTGCGCCGCTCCTATTCGATCTGCGCCGGCGTCGACGACGGCGAGCTGCGCGTGGGCGTGCGCAAGGTCCAGGGCGGCACTTTCTCCAACTGGATCAATGCCCAGCTCAAGCCCGGCGACACCATCAACGTGATGGCGCCGCAGGGCCGCTTCTTCGTGCCGATCGAGCCGGCCTCGCATCGCCACCACGTGGGCATCGTCGGCGGCAGCGGCATCACGCCGATCCTCTCGATCATGAAGACCGTGCTGGCGCGCGAGCCGCACTCGCGCTTCACGCTCATTTACGGCAACCGCAAGCTCCAGTCGACGATGTTCAAGGAAGAACTCGAAGACCTGAAGAACCGCTACATGACGCGCCTGGTGCTGCACCACGTGTTCTCCGGCGAGCCGACCGACGCGCCGCTGAACATGGGCCGCATGAGCCGCGCCAAGCTCGGCGAATTCCTCGCGAGCGTGGTGCCGGCGGCCGGCATCGACCAGGTCTACATCTGCGGCCCCTTCCAGATGAACGACGAGGCCGAGGCCGCGCTGCTCGCCGCCGGGGTGCCCGAGGAGCGCATCCACATCGAGCGCTTCGGCGTGGCCGCGCCCGAGGGCGCGCCGGTGGGCGCGGTGATCCACGAGGCCCGCCCCGGCGACGCCGAGGTCTCGCGCGTGGTCATCATCCGCGACGGCCTGCAGCGCGAGATCGAATACCGCAAGGACCAGCCCAGCATCCTCGACTGCGCGTCGGCGGCCGGGCTCGAAGTGCCCTTCTCCTGCACTTCGGGCGTGTGCGGCACCTGCCGCGCCAAGCTCGTGGAGGGCGAGGTGCGGATGGAGCGAAACTTCGCGCTCGACAAGAACGAAGTGGCGGCCGGTTTCGTGCTGACCTGCCAGGCCCATCCGCTCACCGAGCGCGTGGTGCTCTCGTTCGACGAACGCTGACACCAGAACCAAGGAATCCATGGCCCGCGGACGCTCCCCCGGATACGACGACCAGCGCGAGATGATTCTCGAGCGCGCCGCGCTGCTCTTCGCCAACCGGGGCTATCCCGCGACCTCGATGAACCAGGTGGCCGAGGCCTGCGGCTTCTCCAAGGCCTCGCTTTATCACTACTACCGCGACAAGTACAGCCTGCTCGTGAGCATCGCGGAGAACCACGTCACGCGGCTCGAAGACCTGGTGGCCGATGTCGAGGCCCAGGGGCTCCCGTCGGAGGAGCGCCTGCGCGAGCTGATCCGCCGCTTCGTCGAGGAATACGCCGGGGCGCGCCACGCCCACCGGGTGCTGACGGAAGACGTGAAGTTCCTGGAGCCCGAAGACCGCCAGCGCGTGCTCGACAAGGAGCGCACGGTCGTCGCCGGCTTCGCGCGCGTCGTGTCGCTGCTGCGCCCCGACCTTGACAGCGAAGTGCTGGCCAAGCCGCTGACCATGCTGCTCTTTGGCATGATCAACTGGATGTTCATCTGGATGCGGTCCGACGGCGAGCTGACCTATGAGAGCATGGCGCCGGTCGTCGCCGACCTGTTCCTGGGCGGCCTGCCGGCCGTCAGGCCGCCGCGGCGCGTGGCGCCCGCCGACGCCTGAGTCCGGAGCGAACATCTTCCCTTTCTTCAACCTTCAACCCAAGCAACCACAACGGAGACAACGCATGAAATTCCTCAAACCCGTCGCCCTCATCGCGACCCTGCTGGCATCGGCGCTCGCGCAGGCCGACATCAACGTGGGCGTGACCGTGTCGGCCACGGGCCCGGCCGCCTCGCTCGGCATTCCGGAGAAGAACACCATCGCGCTGATGCCCAAGACCATCGCCGGGCAGAAGATCAACTACATCGTGCTCGACGACGCGAGCGACACCACCGCGGCGGTGAGCAACACGCGCAAGCTGATCTCCGAGAACAAGGTCGACATCATCCTGGGCTCGACCGTCACGCCGAACTCCCTGGCGATGATCGACGTCGTCGCGGAAGCGCAGACGCCGATGATCTCGATGGCCGCCTCGGCGCGCATTGTCGAGCCCATGGACGCGAAGAAGAAGTGGGTCTTCAAGACGCCGCAGAACGACATCATGATGTCGCTCGCCATCGCCGAGCACATGGCCGCCCATGGTGTGAAGACGGTGGGCTTCATCGGCTTCTCCGACGCCTACGGCGAAGGCTGGTACGAGGAATTCACCAAGGCGGCCGGGCTGAAGAAGCTGCAGATCGTCGCCAACGAACGCTATGGCCGCGCCGACACCTCCGTCACCGGCCAGACCCTGAAGCTCATGGCCGCCAAGCCGGACGCGGTGCTCGTCGCCGGCTCCGGCACGCCCGCGGCGCTGCCGCAGAAGAGCCTGAAGGAACGCGGCTACACCGGCAAGATGTACCAGACGCACGGCGTCGCCAACGCCGACTTCCTGCGCGTCGGCGGCAAGGATGTCGAAGGCACTTTCCTGCCCGCCGGCCCGGTGCTGGTGGCGGACCAGTTGCCGGCCAGCAACCCGGTGAAGAAGTCGGCGCTGACCTATATCGCCGCCTATGAGGAAGCACAGGGCAAAGGCTCGGTCTCGACCTTCGGCGGCCATGCATGGGACGCGGGCCTGCTGATGGCGACCGCCGTGCCCGTGGCGCTCAAGAAGGCGCAGCCCGGCACGCCGGCCTTCCGCGCAGCCCTGCGCGATGCGCTCGAACAGGTGAAGGACGTCTCCGGCGCCCACGGTGTCTTCAACATGACGCCCACCGACCACCTGGGCCTCGACCAGCGCGCGCGCGTGATGGTCAAGATCGAGAACGGCGCCTGGAAATACCAACCCTAAAGACTGGGTGCCCCCCGGGCTTCGCGCACTTCGTGTCGCTGCGCCTGCCCCCTGTCAGGGGGTAACACCGGCGGACCGGCGGAGCCGGGCCGCGGTGTTTCTGGAATCAGGGCGTGCGCGGGGGCGGAGCTGGGGTGGGTGGAACGGGTGAGGTCTTAACCTTGGCCGCGTGGCGGCCTGCTTGGAATCGACATGGATTTTCAGATTGCCCTGTTGCTGGGGCAGGACGGCATCGTCAATGGCGCGGTCTACGGACTGATGGCCCTGGCGCTGGTGCTGGTGTTTTCCGTCACGCGGGTGATCTTCATTCCGCAGGGCGAACTGGTGGCCTTCGGCGCGCTGTCGATGGCCGCGCTCAACGCCGGCCGCGTGCCGGCGACGCTGTGGCTGCTGGTGGCGCTCGCCGTGGCCACGCTGGTGGTCGAGGGCTGGCGCTGGAAGCGCGGCGCGACGGTGGAATGGATGTCGACGCTCGTGTGGACCGTCGCCTTCCCGGCGCTGGCCGCGCTGATGGTGCTGGGCGTTCGCTCGAGCTCGCTCTCGGCGCAGGCGGTGAGCGCGCTGCTGATCATCACGCCGCTCGGTCCGCTGCTGTACCGGCTCGCCTACCGGCCGCTGGCCAACGCCACCGTGCTGACGCTCCTGATCGTGTCCGTCGCCCTGCATGGCGTGCTGGTCGGGCTCGGCCTTCTCTTCTTCGGCGCCGAGGGTTCGCGCACGCCCGCGTTCTCCGAGGCGCGCTTCGATCTCGGCGGCCTGCCGATCACCGGCCAGTCGCTGGTGGTGGTGGGCGTCGCGCTCGCGCTAGTGGTACTGATGTTCCTCTTCTTCGAACGCTCCATCGTCGGCAAGGCGCTGCGCGCCACGGCGATGAACCGTGTCGGCGCAAGGCTGATGGGCATTCCCACGGACCTGTCGGGTGACCTGAGCTTCGCGCTCGCCGCGCTGATCGGCGCCGTGTCGGGCCTGCTCATCGCGCCGCTGACCACCGTCTATTACGACACCGGCTTCCTCATCGGGCTGAAAGGCTTCGTCGCCGCGATCGTCGGCGGGCTGGCCAGCTACCCGATGGCACTGCTGGGCGCGCTGCTGGTGGGGCAGCTGGAATCCTTCTCGTCCTTCTGGGCCAGCGCCTTTAAGGAGGTGCTGGTGTTCGCGCTGATCATCCCCGTGCTGTGGTGGCGTTCGCTGCGCAGCCGCCATGTGGAGGACGAGGAATGACCCGGCGGCACCTGACACTGCTGTGCGTCGTGGCGCTGGCGCTGTGCTGGGCATGGCTGCCCGAGTTCACCGTCACGCTCTTCTGCTACATCGGCCTCTATTCGCTGGTGGCGGCCGGGCTCGTGATGCTCACGGGCGTCGGCGGCATGACCTCCTTCGGCCAGGCCGCCTTCGTCGCGCTCGGGGCCTATGCCACGGCATGGGTCTGCACGTCCCCCGCGGCAACGGCTGCGCTGGGCGGCGCGGTGCCGCCCGCCGTGCTGCCGTGGCTCGGGCTGGCGCTCGGGCTCGCGGTCACCTTCGTCGTCGCATGGGGGCTGGGCGCGATCACGCTGAAGCTCTCGGGCCACTACCTGCCGCTGTGCACCATCGCCTGGGGCCTGAGCCTGTACTACCTGTTCGGCAACCTCGACTTCCTCGGCGGGCAGACCGGCATCACGGGCGTGCCGGCGCTCACCGTCGCCGGCTTCTCGCTGGCTTCGCCGCGCGCGCTGGGGCCCGTGATCTGGGGCGCCCTGCTGCTGGTGCTGTGGGCGCTGCACAACCTGCTCGATTCGCGCGAGGGCCGTGCCATCCGCGCGCTCAAGTCCGGGCGCGTGATGGCCGAGTCGATGGGCGTCGACACGGCCGGCTACCGCGTGAAGGTGTTCGTGCTCGCGGCGGTGCTGGCGGCGCTGTCGGGCTGGCTCTATGCGCACCTGCAGCGCTTCGTCAACCCGACGCCCTTCAACCTCAACATCGGCATCGAGTACCTCTTCATGGCGGTGGTGGGCGGCGCGGGGCACCTGTGGGGCGCGGTGCTCGGCGCGACGCTGATCACGCTGGTCAAGGAGCAGCTGCAGGACATCCTGCCCCAGCTGCTGGGCGCCAGCGGCAACTTCGAGGTGATCGTCTTCGGCCTGCTGATGCTCTTCGTGCTGCAGCGTTTCGCCGAGGGCCTGTGGCCGACGCTCGCGCGTTGGTCTTCGCGGGTGCTCAGGCCGGAGCCGGTTCGCGAATCGAAGACCCCGGCGATGCTCGACAGGCGCGCCATGCCCGCCGCCGGCGCGCTGCTGCTGGAAGCCGACAAGGTCACCAAGCGCTTCGGCGGCCTGATCGCCAACAACGAGGTCGAGATGACGCTCAGGGCCGGCGAGGTGCATGCGCTCATCGGCCCGAACGGCGCCGGCAAGAGCACCTTCTTCAACATGATCTCCGGCGTGGACGACCCGAGTGCCGGCGAGGTGCGCCTGATGGGCGAGACGATGAACGGCAAGCCCTCGCGCGACTATGCGGCGCGCGGCCTGGGCCGCACCTTCCAGCATGTGCGCCTGCTCGGCAATCGCAGCGTGCTGGAGAACGTGGCGCTCGGCGCGCACCGGCGCGGGCACCGCGGCTGGCTGGCGGCGATGCTGCGGCTCGACCGCGCCGAGGAGGCGGCGCTGCTGGCCGAAGCCCGCCGCCAGATCGAGCGCTGCGGCCTCGGCGAGCATGCCGACGCGCCGGCCGCATCGCTGGCGCTCGGCCAGCAGCGGGTGGTGGAGATTGCGCGCGCGCTCGCCGGCCAGCCGGCGGCGCTGCTGCTCGACGAGCCCGCCGCCGGCCTGCGCCACCTGGAGAAGCAGGCGCTCGCGGCCCTGCTCGCCCAGCTGCGTGCCGAAGGCCTGGGCATCCTGGTGGTGGAACACGACATGGAATTCGTCATGAACCTGGCCGACCGCATCACGGTGCTGGAGTTCGGCGCCGTCATCGCCGAGGGCACGCCGGCCCAGGTGCAATGCAACCCCCGTGTGCTGGATGCCTACCTGGGCGGCAGCGACGACGAAGCGCTGGCGGTGGCCGCATGAACCCCTTGTTCGAACTCCAGGACTTCAGCGTCGCCTATGGCGCGGTCGAGGCCGTGCACGGCGTCGCGCTGCGCGTGGACGAGGGCGAGATCGTCACCGTCATCGGCCCCAACGGCGCCGGCAAGACCACGCTGCTGTGCGCGGCCATGGGGCTGCTGCCGTCCAGCGGCAGCCTCACGCTCGCGGGCGAGCGCATCGCGCGGCCCAGCGTCGAGGCCATGGTCGCGCGCGGCGTGGCGCTGGTGCCCGAGCGGCGCGAGCTGTTCGGCGAGATGTCGGTGGGAGACAACCTCCTGCTCGGCGGCTTCTACCGCTGGCGCACCGGCCGGCGCGACCAGCGCGAGCGCATGGACGAGGTCTTCGCCATCTTTCCGCGCCTGAAGGAGCGGCGCGCGCAGCTCGCCAGCACGCTCTCGGGCGGCGAGCGCCAGATGCTGGCCATCGGCCGCGCGCTGATGGCGCGACCGCGCCTGCTGATGCTGGACGAGCCCTCGCTCGGCCTCGCGCCGCTGATCGTGCGCGAGGTGCTGCACGTCGTGTCTTCATTGCGCCAGCACGGCGTCTCGGTGCTGCTGGTGGAGCAGAACGCGCGCGCGGCCCTGCAGGTGGCCGACCGCGGCTACGTGCTGGAGACCGGCGCCGTCGCGCTGACCGGCCAGGCCCAGGCGCTGCTGCACGACCGGCGAATCATCGACACCTACCTCGGCCTTGGAAACAAGCGCACGGCCGTCGCCGTGCCCACAGGAGAAATCACATGACCCAGACCCTACAGAGCTTCATCGGCGGCCGCTGGCTCGGCCAGCAGGGCGCGCAAGTGCTGCTGAGCGCCGTCAACGGCCGCCCGGTGGCGAGCACACATGCCGAAGCCATCGATTTCGGCGAAGCGCTCGCGCATGCGCGCGGCGTCGGCCTGACCCATCTGCTGGCGATGGATTTCCAGCAGCGCGCGCAGCGCCTGCGCGCCATCGCCAAGTACATCGCCGAGCACAAGGAAGAGCTTTACGCGGTCTCGGCCCACACCGGCGCGACGCGCGCCGACAGCTGGATCGACATCGAGGGCGGCGCCGGCACGCTGTCGGCCTATGCCGGCATCGGCGGCAACGAGCTGCCCTCCGGCAACCTCGTGCACGAGGGGCCGGCGATGCCGCTGGGCAAGAAGGGCGGCTTCGCCGGCACGCACATCCTGGTGCCGCGCCGGGGCGTGGCGGTGCACATCAACGCCTTCAATTTCCCGGTCTGGGGCCTGCTCGAGAAATGGGCGCCCAGCTTTCTCGCCGGCATGCCCTGCATCGGCAAGCCCGCCACCTCCACGAGCTACCTGACCGAGGCGCTGGTGCGCCTGATGCACCGCTCCGGCCTGCTGCCCGAGGGCAGCCTGCAGCTGGTGATCGGCGGCACCGGCGATCTGCTCGACCGGCTCGACGGCTCCGACGTCGTGACCTTCACCGGCTCCGCCGACACGGCGGCGAAACTGCGCGTGCACCCGAACATCGTGCGCCAGTCGATCCCCTTCAATGCCGAGGCCGATTCGCTCAACTGCGCGATCCTGGCGCCGGACGTGTCGCCGGACGACGAGGAGTTCGATCTCTTCGTCAAGGAGGTGGCGCGCGAGATGACGGTCAAGTCCGGCCAGAAATGCACGGCCATCCGCCGCGCGATCGTGCCGCGCCAGCATGTGGACGCGGTGGCGCAGAGGCTGCGCGCGCGCCTGGCGAAGATGGTGGTGGGCGACCCGGCGCGCGAGGATGTGCGCATGGGCGCGCTGGCATCGCATGCGCAGCAGGCCGACGTGGCCGCGCGCGTGCGCACGCTGATGGAGGGCGCGGAGCTGGTCTACGGCGAGCGCGACGGCTTCTCGCCGCAGGGCGAAGGCGTGGCCGGCGGCGCGTTCTTCGCGCCCACGCTGCTGCTGTCGCGCGACCCCCTGAACGATCACGCCGTGCACGACGTCGAGGCCTTCGGCCCGGTGAGCACGCTGATGGCCTACGACGGCCTGGACGAGGCGATGGCGCTCGCCGCGCGCGGGCGCGGCAGCCTGGTCGGCACGCTGGTCACGCGCGACCCCGCCACGGCCGCGCGGGTGATCCCCGTCGTAGCCGCCCATCACGGCCGCCTGCTGGTGCTCGACCGCGAGGCCGCCGCCGAATCGACCGGCCATGGCTCGCCGCTGCCGCAACTCAAGCACGGCGGCCCCGGCCGCGCGGGCGGAGGCGAAGAGCTGGGTGGCCTGCGAGCCGTCAAGCACTACCTGCAGCGCGCGGCGGTGCAGGGCTCGCCGACGATGCTCGCGGCGGTGACCGGCGAGTACGTGCGCGGCGCCGCGCTGCACGAGTCGCCGCTGCATCCCTTCCGCAAGCACTTCGAGGACCTCGCCATCGGCGACTCGCTGCTCACGCACCGGCGCACGGTGGGCGAGGCCGACATCGTGGCCTTCGGCGGCATCTCGGGCGACTACTTCTACATGCACTTCGACGAGATCGCCGCCAGGGAGAGCCCCTTCGGCAAGCGCATCGCGCATGGCTATTTCGTGCTGTCGGCGGCGGCGGGCCTCTTCGTTTCGCCCGCGCCCGGACCGGTGCTCGCCAACTATGGCCTGGATACGCTGCGCTTCATCAAGCCGGTGGGCATCGGCGACACCATCCGCGCGCGCCTCACCTGCAAGCGCAAGATCGACCGGCAGAAGAAGGACGCCAACGGCGTGGGTCAGGGCGTCGTCGCGTGGGACGTCGAGGTGACGAACCAGGACGGGGATCTCGTGGCGAGCTACGACATCCTGACGCTGGTGGCCAAGCGCGGCTGAGGCGGCGCCCGGGGTCTTCCTCCAAGGGGGAACCCGGACCTTGCAGGCGGGGCGCGTGCCTCGCCGGCATGGCGCGTCCTGACGCGGCTCGCCGCCGCGTTCCTACAAGGCGCTCATGGGTCCCCCGCTACCGTCGCTCGACGGAGGCTCGCCATGTCCACATCCAAAACCCCCGCCCCGCGCATCCTGTGGAAAGGGGCCGTCAGCTTCGGTCTCGTCCACATCCCGGTGGCGCTTTATGCCGCGACCGTCGATCACGGCATCGACTTCGATTGGCTCGACAAGCGCACCATGGACCCGGTAGGCTACAAGCGCATCAACAAGAAGACCGGCAAGGAAATCGCGCGCGAACAGATCGTCAAGGGCATCGCCTACGAGGACGGCCACTACGTGGTGCTGAGCGACGATGAAATCTCGGCCGCCTACCCCAAGACCACGCAGACCATCGAGATCGAGACCTTCGTGCCGGCCGACGCCATTCCCTTCATCTACCTGGAGCGGCCGTACTACGTGGCGCCGATCCACCGCGGCGGCAAGGTCTACGCGCTGCTGCGCGAGACGCTGCAGCGCAGCGGCCGCGTGGGCGTGGCGCGGGTCGTCATCCAGACCCGGCAGCACCTCGCGGTGCTGGTACCGAGCGGGGCGGGGCTGGTGCTGAACCTGCTGCGCTGGGGCGCCGACATCCGGCCATGGAAGGACCTTCCGCTGCCCTCCGGGAGCGCAAGGCAGGCCGGCCTGAGCGAGCGCGAACTCAAGATGGCCAGCCAGCTGGTCGACGACATGAGTTCGGACTGGAATCCCGACGAATTCAAGGACTCGTTCAAGGACCAGATCATGAAGCTGGTGGACCAGAAGGTGGAAGCAGGCCAGACCGAGGAGGTGACGCAGCCCGAGTCGGCGGAAGACGGCGGCGACAAGGGCGGCGCGACGGTCGTCGACCTCACCGAACTGCTTCAGCGCAGCCTGCGCAAGGGCGGCGGCAAGGCCGACGCCAAGGCGCCCGCCAGGTCCATGGCCCGCAAGCGCGCCCCGGCGAAGACGGCGACGCGCCGCAAGGCGGCCTGAGGCGGCGCATGGCGAGCCGAACGAGCGCGCGCGAAGCCCTGGCGCCCTACCACGGCAAGCGCGATTTCAAGAAGACCCCGGAGCCGCGCACGGGCGGCAAGGCGGCCCGGGGCGCGCTCTCCTTCGTCGTCCAGAAGCACCACGCGAGCCACCTCCACTACGACTTCAGGCTCGAACTCGACGGCACCCTCAAGAGCTGGGCGGTGCCCAAGGGCCCGTCGCTGGACCCGACGGTCAAGCGGATGGCGGTGCAGGTCGAGGACCATCCGATCGCGTACGCGGGCTTCGAGGGCACCATTCCCTCCGGCCAGTACGGCGCGGGCGCGGTGATCGTCTGGGACCGGGGCGAATGGGAAGCCGATGGCGACCCGCGCGCGGGCCTCGCCGCCGGCAAGCTGAAGTTCGAGCTGCGCGGCGAGAAGCTGCGCGGCCACTGGACGCTGGTGCGCATGCGCGGCAAGGGGGAAAAGCAGGAGCCCTGGCTGCTGATCAAGGAGCGGGACGACGAGGCCCGGCCGCAGGCGGACTACGACATCGTCGCGGCCGAGCCGGACAGCGTGATCAGCGGAAGGGGTGTCGACGACATGGACGAGCCCGCCGAAAAGAAGGCCCCTCCGAAGAAGGACCCGCCGGCGAAGAAGGACCCTCCGGCGAGGAGGTCCGCGCTGCCCGCCACCTTGTCGCCGCAACTCGCCACGCTCGTGGCGCGCCCGCCCGCCGCGCCGGACGACTGGCTCTACGAGCTCAAGTTCGACGGCTATCGGCTGCTGACCCGCGTCGACGGCGACGAGGTGCGGTGCTTCACCCGCAACGGCAACGACTGGACGGACAAGCTGCCGGGCCTGGCGAAGGCGCTGGCCCGGCTCCCCACGCGCTCGGCCTGGCTGGATGGCGAAATCGTGGTCATGAACGCCCAGGGTGCGCCGGATTTCCAGGCGCTGCAGAACGCCTTCGATCGCGGCGCGACGGCCTCCATCGTCTATTGGCTTTTCGATGTTCCCTTCCTCGATGGCTTCGACCTGCGCGAGACACCGGTGGAAGAGCGGCGCGAACGGCTGGCGCGCCTGCTCGGCAGGAAGCCGCCCGCCGGCCTGCGGCTGAGCGAGAGCTTCGATGCCGCGCCGCGCGATCTGCTCGCGTCGTCGGCCCAGTTGGGCTTCGAGGGAATCATCGGCAAGCGCAGGGGCTCGGGCTACGTGTCGCGCCGCTCGCCGGACTGGATCAAGCTCAAGAACCAGCAGCGGCAGGAATTCGTCATCGGCGGCTACACCGCGCCCAAGGGCTCGCGCTCGGGCTTCGGCTCGCTGCTGCTCGGCGTCTACGACGCGGAAGGCGCCCTCCGGTATTGCGGCAACGTCGGCACGGGCTTCGACGCCGCTCGCCTGGACGAGGTCAAGGCGAAGCTGGATGCGCAGCAATCGGACAAGTGCCCTTTCGAAAGCCGGCCCTCCGGCGTGAAGGCGCAATGGGTGAAGCCGGTGCTGGTCTGCGAGGTGGCCTTCGGCGAGTGGACGCGCGAGGGCCGCGTGCGCCACTCCGTGTTCCGCGGGCTGCGCATGGACAAGCCGGCCCGGCAGGTCCGCCGCGAGACGGCCCGTACCTCCGCCGCTTGACCGAGGTCAAGGGCCGCCGGCGCGTCGCGGCGGAACATCGACCATGGCCGTCCCATCGCCGCCCGCATCTCCCGTCTTCCGTGCCCGAGGCCTGGGCAAGACCTACCACGCCGGCGACGTCGATGTCGTGGCCCTGCGCGACGTGGATCTCGACATCGCGGCCGGCGAATTCGTCGTCCTGCTGGGGCCCTCGGGCAGCGGCAAGTCGACGCTCCTGAACATCCTCGGTGGCCTGGAGGTGGCCACGACCGGCAGCCTGAGCTACCTGGACCATGTGCTGACGGGGGCCGGCGACGATGCGCTGACACGCTACCGGCGCGACCATGTCGGCTTCGTGTTCCAGTTCTACAACCTCATACCGAGCCTGACGGCGTACGAGAACGTGGCGCTGGTCACCGACATCGCCTCCCATCCCATGTCCATCGACGAGGCGCTGGAGCGGGTGGCGCTGACGGCGCGGCGCGACCACTTTCCGTCGCAGCTCTCGGGGGGCGAGCAGCAGCGCGTGGCGATCGCGCGCGCCATCGTGAAGCGTCCGCAGGTGCTCCTGTGCGACGAACCGACCGGCGCGCTCGACTACGCCACCGGCAAGCTGGTGCTCGATGTCATCGCGCGCATCAACCGCGAACTGGGCACCACCGCGCTGGTGATCACGCACAACGCGGCGATCGCCGGCATGGCCGACCGCGTCGTCTACCTCGCCGACGGCAGGATCCAGCGCATCGAGCGTAATGCGAGACGCATGGCGTCGACGGAACTCACCTGGTGAGCCGCCCATGAGAACACTCGACCGCAAGCTGCTGCGCGACCTGCGCGCGATGTGGAGCCAGGCGCTCACTATCGCGCTGGTGGTGGCCAGCGGTGTCGGTGGCTTTCTGACCAGCCTCTCGGCCGTGGATTCGCTGGTCGCGGCGCGCGACACCTTCTACACCGAGGGGCGTTTCGCGGACGTCTTCGCCACCGTCAAGCGCGCGCCGCTGGCGCTGGTCGAGCAACTGCGCGGCGTGACGGGCGTGGCCGATGTGCAGCCGACGATCGAGGAGGTGGTGCGCATCGAGATCGCCGGCAGCGGCGATCCCGTGCTGGGCCAGCTGATCGGGGTCGACCGGCTGCAGCCGCCGCGCCTGAACCAGGTCGCCATCGACGCCGGCCGCGGCCTGTTCGACCAGACAGCGATCGACGAGCCCGTGCGGGACACCATCGACGCCCTGGTGTCCAAAGGCTTCGCGCGCGCACGCGGCCTGCATCCCGGCGACTCGGTCGGCGCCCTGGTCAACGGCCGGCAGCGACGCCTGCGCATCGTCGGCATCGCCGTGTCTCCGGAATTCGTCTTCGCCGGGCTCTGGGGCATGCCGGACCAACGCGCATTCGGGATCTTCTGGGTGGACCAGGCGGCGCTCGCCGCGGCCTACGACATGGATGGCGCCTTCAACACGCTGGCCGTCCGGCTGGCCCCGGAAGCTTCGCGCCGGGTGTCCGAGGCGGAGGTGATCGATCGGCTGGCGCTGCCGCTGGCGCGCTACGGCGGCGCCACCCCCCGGGGCCGCGTCGACCAGACTTCGCACGCCACGCTCGACAACGAGATCAAGGAACAGCGCGTGCTCGGCACGGTGCTGCCGTCGATCTTCCTCGGGGTGGCGGCCTTCCTGCTGAACGTGGTGATCTCGCGGCTGGTTGCCACGCAGCGCGAGCAGATCGCGGCGCTGAAGGCGCTCGGCTACGCCAACCAGGCGATCGCGGCGCACTACCTGAAGCTGGTGCTGGCGATCGTTGCGCTCGGCATCGCGCTCGGCGTGGCGCTGGGCGACCGGCTGGGGGCCGGATTCGTCGGTCTCTATGCCGAGACTTTCCATTTCGCGCACTTCGAACATCGCATGGATCCGGCGCTGGTGCTGCTGGCCGCGGGGCTGACGCTGGGCGCGGGCGTCCTCGGCACGCTGTCGGCCATCCTCGCGACCGTCCGGCTGACGCCGGCCGAGGCGATGCGGCCGCCCGCGCCCGGGCGCTTTCGCCGCACCCTCGCCGAGCGCCTGGGCTTCACGCGCCTGAGCCCCGCCCTGCGGATGATCCTTCGCAACATGGAGCGCCGGCCCTTGCGCACCGGCCTGTCGATCGGGGGCATCGCGGCGGCGGTGGCGATCGTCGTGATGGGAAACTTCTTCCGCGATGCCATCGAGGTGATCGTCGACAGCACCTTCGTGCTCTCGATGCGCAGCGATGTGTCGGTGTGGCTGAGCGATCCGGCCGACGGCGCCATCGCGCTGCAGCTGGCGCGGCTGCCGGGCGTGCTGGCCCACGAGTCGCTGCGCGACGTGCAGGTGACGCTGGTCAACGCCCAACGGCGCCAGCGCGTGATGATCCGCGGCGGGCCGATGCGCAGCGAGCTTCTGCGCATCATCGACGTCGAGGGCCGGCAGACCCTGCCCTTCGGCGATGGCGTCGTGCTGACCGACCGCCTGGCCGACAAGCTCGGGCTGCGGGTGGGCGATGCGGTGCGCGTCGAGGTGCAGGAGGGGCGGCGCGGCGAGCTCACGCTGCGCGTGGATGCCACCGTGCGCGAGATGATGGGCCTCAACGCCTACATGAACCGCGCCGCGCTCAACCGCGCGCTGGGCGAGGGCGATGTGGCGACGGGCTTCCTGCTGGCGCTCGAGCGCGGCAGCGAAGCGCGCTTCCTCCAGGCCACGCGGGGCCTGCCCCGCGCGGCCGGGGCATTCAGCAAGGCGACGATGCTGCGCAACATGCAGGAGCTGACGGCGCGCAACATCCTCATCATGAGCACGGTCCTGACCCTGTTCGCTGTCGTCATCGCGGTCGGTGTCGTCTACAACAACGTGCGCATCGCGCTCGCGGAGCGCGCCTGGGAGCTGGCGAGCCTGCGCGTGCTGGGCTTCACGCGCGCGGAGGTCTCGGCGCTGCTGCTGGGCGAGCTCGCCCTCGGCATCGCCGTGGCCTTGCCGCTGGGCATGTTCGGCGGATACGGGCTGGTCCATGTCATCGCGAACCTGCTCAAATCGGACCAGTTCTTCTTTCCGGTCGTGATTCTTCCGCGCACCTATGCGCTGGCGGCGCTGGCGGTACTGGCTGCGGCGGTCGCGAGCGCGCTGGTCGTGCGACGCCGCATCGACCGGCTCGACATGGTGTCCGCACTGAAGACGAGGGAGTGAGCGCGACATGAAACGCAAGACGCTGGTGACGATGGCGGGCGCGGCTGTGCTGCTGGCGGGCCTGTTGGCCTGGGCCTTCGCGCCGCGCCCCATCGCCGTCGAGGTGGCGCCGGCCGCGGTCGGGCCCTATGAGCAGGCCATCGTGGAGGACGCCCGCACGCGGCTGCGGGACCGCTATGTCATCACGGCGCCGCTGGCCGGGCGGTTGGCGCGGATCAGCCTGCGCGAAGGCGATGCAGTGGCGGCCGGCGACATCGTCGCGATGCTGACGCCCGTGCTCTCCCCCATGCTGGACGAGCGCAGCCAGCGGGAGCAGGCCGCCCGCGTGGACGCCGCAGAGGCCGCCGTGCAGCGCTCGGATGCGGGCATCCAGCGCGCGCGCGTGGGGCTGGACCAGGCACGCGCCGAGCTGCGTCGCACCGAGCTGCTGGCGCGCGAGAACTTCATCGCGCCGGCCAAGGCGGAGACCGACCGGCTTTCGGTGCAGGCCGCGCAGAAGGACCTCGATGCCGCGCAGCAGACCCGGCATGTCGCGCAGCACGAGCTGGAGACGGCTCGCGCCGCGCTCCTGGCGGCCCGTGCGCCACCCGGGCAGGCCGCCAGCTTCGCGCTGCGCTCGCCGGTCGCGGGACGTGTGCTCAAGGTGGCGCAGCCCAGCGAGACCACGGTGGCCCTGGGGACGCCGGTGCTGGAGGTCGGGGACATCTCGCGGCTGGAGATCGTCACCGAGCTGCTGACGACCGATGCCGTGCAGGCGCGGGTGGGCGCGCCGGTGCGCATCGAACGCTGGGGCGCGCCGGGCACGCTCGAAGGCCGGGTGCGGCTGATCGAGCCCGCCGCGTTCACCAAGGTCTCGGCCCTGGGCATCGAGGAACAGCGCGTCAACGTGCTGATCGACATCACGAGCCCGGCGGCGTCCTGGCAGGCGCTGGGGGACGGCTACCGCGTCGGCGTGCGCATCGTGACGGTGGCGCAGCCCTCGGTGTTGCGGGTGCCGGTCAGCGCGGTGTTTCCCCTGCCCGGGGAAGGCATGGCCGTCTTCGTCGTCGCGCAAGGCCGGGCGCGGCTGGTGCCGGTGGAACTCGGCGGGCGCAATGGGGTGGAGGCCTGGCTGCTGGGCGGCGTCAAGGCGGGTGCCGAGGTGATCGTCTATCCGCCGGCGGCGCTGCGCGACGGCGCTCGCGTGAAGACGCGCAGTGCGCCGCTGGTGCAACAGGGCTGATGCCCGCGGCGGGCGCCCGGCGGCGCCGGGGCTTGACCAGGATCAAGCGGCTTGCCGCGCGCCGCCGCGGGGGCTTTCATGTCCGCCATACACTCGCCGGACCAACAACAACCGCAGGCTCCAGCCATGAAGATCCTTGTCGCTACCGATGGGTCCAAGTATTCCCTCCGCGCCGTCAAGTACGCCGCGCGGCTCGCGCATCTGCTGCGCACCGCGTCGAACAAGATCACGCTGATCAGCGTCCATGACGATACCGGCCTGCGCCATGCCAAG
>NZ_JBFTPS010000026.1:0-96290 GCF_056398605.1 Variovorax sp. 01T432 | reverse complement strand
GTCGTAAGCCTTGGCTTCGCCGCCGAACTTCGTCGACAGCACCGTCGCAATCGCCGCCGTCAGCGTCGTCTTGCCATGGTCCACGTGACCAATCGTCCCCACGTTCACGTGCGGCTTGGTACGGGTGAATTTTCCTTTTGCCATTTTCTATCCTTGAAAGAGCAGTGCCCGTGTGTGGTTTAACGTCTGCACCATGTTGCTATCTCCCCCGCCACGGGCAACGAGGGGCACACGGTCGCAGACAAATCGCGGTGGATTTCGGTTCTTACTTGGCGCGAGAAGCGACGATCGCCTCAGCCACATTCCGCGGAGCTTCGGCGTAGTGCTTGAACTCCATCGTGTACGTGGCGCGGCCTTGCGACATCGAACGTAGCGTTGTCGAGTAGCCGAACATTTCGGACAGCGGGACTTCAGCCTTGATGGCCTTGCCGCCACCCATCATGTCGTCCATGCCTTGCACCATGCCGCGACGTGAAGACAGATCGCCCATCACATTACCGGCATAGTCCTCAGGGGTTTCGACTTCCACGGCCATCATTGGCTCGAGGATGACCGGACTCGCCTTGCGGCAACCTTCCTTGAAACCGAAGATCGCAGCCATCTTGAAAGCCATTTCGTTCGAGTCCACGTCGTGGTACGAACCGAAGTGCAGCGTGACCTTGACATCGACCACCGGGTAACCAGCGAGCACGCCTTGACCCAACGCTTCGATCACGCCCTTTTCAACTGCGGGGATGTATTCACGAGGAACCACGCCACCCTTGATCGCATCGACGAACTCGAAGCCCTTGCCGGCCTCCTGCGGTTCGATCTTCAGCACGACGTGGCCGTACTGGCCCTTGCCGCCCGACTGGCGAACGAACTTGCCCTCGGCGTCTTCGACCGTCTTGCGGATCGTTTCACGGTAGGCAACCTGCGGCTTGCCGACGTTGGCTTCCACGCCGAACTCGCGCTTCATGCGGTCGACGATGATTTCGAGGTGCAACTCGCCCATGCCGGCGATGATGGTCTGACCCGACTCCTCGTCGGTCTTGACGCGGAACGATGGATCTTCCTGGGCCAGGCGCTGCAGCGCGATGCCCATCTTTTCCTGGTCAGCCTTGGTCTTCGGCTCCACGGCCTGCGAGATCACGGACTCGGGGAAAACCATGCGTTCGAGCGTCACGATGGCGGTCGGATCGCAAAGCGTTTCGCCCGTCGTCACTTCCTTCAGACCCACGCAGGCAGCGATGTCGCCTGCACGGATTTCGCTGACTTCTTCGCGATTGTTCGCGTGCATCTGGACGATACGGCCGATGCGCTCTTTCTTGCCGCGCACCGGGTTGTAGACGCTGTCGCCCTTGCTCAACACGCCCGAGTAGACGCGCACGAAAGTGAGCTGGCCGACGAACGGGTCAGTCATGAGCTTGAACGCCAATGCGGAGAACTTCTCACCGTCGTCTGCCTTGCGGGTGACGGGTGCCTCGTCTTCGTCGGTGCCAGTCACAGGCGGAATGTCGGTCGGTGCCGGCATGTACTCGACGACAGCGTCAAGCATCGCCTGCACACCCTTGTTCTTGAACGCGGAGCCGCACAGCATCGGCTGAATCTCGCCGGCGATCGTGCGCTGACGAATGCCGGCCTTGATTTCGGCTTCGGTAAGCGTTTCGCCCTCAAGGTATTTGTTCATGAGCTCTTCGCTCGACTCGGCAGCGGCCTCGACCAGCTTCTCGTGGTACTCCGCGCAAACCGCAGCCAGGTCGGCCGGGATCTCGCCGTACTTGAAGGTCACACCCTTGTCTTCATCCCAGATGATCGACTTCATCTTGACCAGGTCGACGACACCCTGGAAGCGCTCTTCGGCACCGATCGGGATCTGGATCACGACGGGATTGGCCTTCAGGCGGTCCACCATCATCTGGCGCACACGCAGGAAGTCGGCACCAGTGCGGTCCATCTTGTTGACGAACGCGAGCCGGGGCACCTTGTACTTGTTGGCCTGACGCCAGACGGTTTCGGACTGGGGCTGCACGCCGCCCACGGCGTCATACACCATCACCGCACCGTCAAGCACGCGCATCGAGCGCTCGACTTCGATGGTGAAGTCCACGTGACCGGGGGTGTCGATGATGTTGATGCGGTGTTCGTCGAAGTTACCGCCCATGCCCTTCCAGAAGCACGTGGTGGCAGCAGACGTAATCGTGATGCCGCGCTCCTGTTCTTGCTCCATCCAGTCCATGGTGGCGGCGCCATCGTGCACTTCACCGATCTTGTGGTTCACGCCGGTGTAGAACAGGATTCGCTCGGTCGTGGTGGTCTTGCCGGCGTCGATGTGCGCGGAAATACCGATATTGCGGTAGCGCTCGATGGGGGTCTTGCGAGACATGAAAATTACTCCGTTAACGGATGAAAGCCCGCCCACCATATCGGTGGGTCGGGCTTCCAGCCTGTCTGACTAGGGGGCTGTGTTCTTAGAAGCGGAAGTGACTGAAGGCCTTGTTGGCTTCCGCCATGCGGTGCACTTCATCGCGCTTCTTCATGGCGCCGCCACGGCCTTCCGTGGCTTCCATGAGCTCATTGGCCAAGCGCAGGGCCATCGACTTCTCACCGCGCTTGCGCGCCGCTTCCTTGATCCAGCGCATCGACAGGGCCAAGCGGCGCACCGGGCGCACCTCGACGGGCACCTGGTAGTTCGCACCGCCAACGCGGCGCGACTTCACTTCAACCATGGGCTTGACGTTATTGATCGCCATGGTGAAAGCTTCGACCGGATCCTTGCCCGGATTCTTCTTCTCGATCTGGTCGAGCGCGCCATAGATGATGCGCTCGGCGATCGCCTTTTTGCCGCCTTCCATGATCACGTTCATGAACTTCGACAGCTCGACATTGCCGTACTTGGGATCCGGCAGGATTTCACGTTTGGGGACTTCGCGACGACGTGGCATTTTTCTAACCTCTTTGCTTCAGTTGGCACCGCTTCCGGTACCGCGAGAGCCGACCAGGACCCTCACTTACTCGACCCAATATCGGGTCACTTCGCTCGATGCGCCTGCCAAGGCACGCCGAACACCGCTGAAATACAGAAAGCCTTAAGCCTTCTTGGGCCGCTTTGCGCCGTACTTGGAACGCGACTGCTTGCGGTCTTTCACGCCTTGCAAGTCCAGCGAACCACGCACGATGTGGTAACGCACACCGGGCAAGTCCTTCACACGACCGCCGCGAACCAGCACAACGCTGTGTTCCTGCAGGTTGTGGCCTTCACCGCCGATATAGGAAATGACTTCGAAGCCATTGGTCAGCCGCACCTTGGCGACCTTACGCAGGGCCGAATTCGGCTTTTTCGGGGTCGTGGTGTAGACCCGGGTGCAGACGCCGCGTCGCTGCGGCGAGTTCTGCATGGCAGGGCTCTTCGACTTGATCTTTTCGACCTCGCGACCCTGACGCACCAGTTGATTGATGGTTGGCATGAATGAATAAGTCCCAAAACACTCCGGCCAGATTCCTCTTCACGACGTGACATGACATGAGGGAGCCGGGAAATGACGAAAACGTGAAACCCTTCGGATTTTTCCGAAAAGCCCACGAGTATAGCAGCGCGCCCGCAGCGCCGCAATTTATCGACCGTCGGAATCGTCCGAGCCCCGAGCTCACTTGATCCAAAGGCGGACCGCGTCCCATGCGCGACCCAATACTCCCGCCTGCTCCACCCCTTCGAGAGCGACCAATGGCACCTCGGCCACAGGCTGATCATCCAGGGTGATCTTGAGCGAGCCGATCGACTGGTTCTTGGCAAAAGGCGCAACCAACGGATCAGGTCGCGCGACCTGCGTCTTGATCTTGCCTGCAGAACCAGCCGGGACAGCCACCACGACGGCGTCGGGGCGGCCGAGCTTGATGGTGTTTTCCTTGCCCTTCCAGACCGGTGGCGTCGCCACCGGTTGGTTGGCATCGAACAACCGGACCGCGTCATAGGCGGTGTAGCCCCAATTCAGAAGCTTCTGCGATTCGTTGGCGCGCACGTTCTCGCTCGAAGCCCCCAGAACGATCGAAAGCAGGCGCCGCCCGCTCGCGAGGTTCGGGAAGTCGCGCTTGGCAGTCACGATCATGCAATACCCCGCCGCATCGGTATGGCCCGTCTTGAGGCCGTCAACGGTGGGGTCGCGGAACAACAGCAGGTTCCGATTGGTGTCGTTTGTCGATGGCGTGCCGGGGTAGCGGTACTTCTTGATCGCGTAGTAGTGCAGGTACTCGGGAAAATCGCGCATCAGGCGCGTTGCCAAGATGCTGAGATCTCGTGCGGTCGTCGTGTGTCCCGGCTCGGTGAGTCCTTCCGGGTTCTTGTAGGTCGTGTTCTTCATGCCGAGCGCCTTGGCCTGCTCGTTCATGAGTTCCACGAAATGCTCGACAGTCCCGCCGACACCCTCGGCCAATGCGATGGTTGCGTCGTTGCCCGACTGGACGATCAAGCCCTTGACCAGGTCCTCGACCGGCACCTGCATCTTGGGATCAATGAACATCCGGGAGCCCGGCACCTTCCAGGCCCGGACACTGACCGGAAGCGTCTGCTGCAGATCGATCTTCTTCGCCTTGAGCGCATCGAAAACCAGATAAGCGGACATCAGCTTGGTGAGGGAAGCCGGCTCGACGGGGCTATCGATGTCCTTCTGCGCCAGGATCTGATTGGCCGTGATGTCGAGCAGCAGGTAGCTTCTCACTGCGACTTCAGGCGGCGCGGGCACCTGCGCCTTCACGACCATGCAGAAAGACGCGGCAGCGGCCACTGCAAGCACGCGCAGCGCCTCGAGAAAACGATTCATGGAGATGAGAAAACGAAAGCTAGCCCGCGCGCAGGTGGCGAACGACAAGGCTCTTGAGGAGCGGCAATTGTCCGTGAAAGAAATGGCCGCCCCCGGGAACGACTGTGACAGGAAGTGACTGCGGCCGAGCCCAATCCATGACCGCAGCGAGCGGGACGGTGTCGTCCTTCTCCCCGTGGACGACCAGCATGCGCTCATGCGCCTCGGCAGGCAAGGTCGCGACGGAGAAGCGCGAGGCGGCTGTGCCGATGAGAACCAGGTGCCTGATGTCTCGTGCAGGCCAGAGCTTCTCTGCGGCGCAGCTCGCCACGAATGCGCCGAAAGAGAAGCCTGCGATAGCCAAGGGTCCTTCGGGCGCAAGCTGCTGGATGACTTGCAGCATGTCCTCGCGCTCGCCAGCCCCTTCGTCGTACACGCCTTCGCTTGCGCCAACGCCACGGAAATTGAAACGCACCGCGGTCCACCCGCAAGAGACAAAGGCGCGCGCCAAGGTCTGCACGACCTTGTTGTCCATCGTGCCTCCGAACAGAGGATGGGGATGGGCGATGATCGCCACGCCCAGCGCTGGAGCCCCTTGGGCCGCTGCGTCGCGGAGGACTTCGATGACGCCGGCGGCGCCGCTCACTTGGATCTTTTCTGTGTGCGCGTTCATCGACCGTGGCCCCTCAGCGTCCCACGTCGGGAGGCAACAGGAGCCGCTCGACAACTATCCCGTTCTTCAGATGCGAGTCGACGATTTCGTCGATGTCGGCCTTGTCCACGAACGTATACCAGACCGCCTCGGGATAGACCACGGCGACAGGACCGCCTGCGCAGCGATCGAGACACCCGGCCTTGTTGACACGCACCTTCCCAGGCCCGGACAAGCCCGCCTCCTTGACTCGCGACTTGCAGTGATCGAACCCACGCTGGGCGTCGTGCCTGGCGCACGAATCCTCGCCATTCTTGCGCTCGTTCAGACAGAAGAAAATGTGGCGGCCGTAGTAGCCACGGCTCGCTGGGGTGCTGGGACTGGACATCGAGCCATTCTATTGAGCGACGGCCCCCGATGCGCAGCACGGAATCAGGGTCAGGTTGACGGAGCCCGACGGGTCAGCGCGACCAGTACATAGCCCAGCGTCGCGAAGGGCCAGAGCCACCCGAGCCACTGAGCGAGGCCGTGGAAGCGGATGAAGCGCCCCTGCTCCCAGGTTGCCAGCGTCTGAGCGAAATAGGCGCTCTCAGGCGCCTGGTTCAACAGGCTCAGGTGCACCATGAGCGCGACGAGCAGCAAGGCGGCACAGAACCTGCGTGACGCCGGCATCAGCAGGACTCCCAGGAAGAGTGCCACCGCGATGCCGACCTGCACGGGCACGCTCAGCCAGGCCCAGGCATGTTCGGGTCCATAGCTCAGTGCGGCGGACAATGCGGTGACGGCCACGCCCGTCAACAGCGTCAGCGGCAGCAGAACGGCTCGTCTGGGGATCGATCGCGTCACCATGAAGGCCAACAGGCACGGAACCAGAGCGCCCAGCATGACGCAGAGCAGTTCCACCCCCGGCACCAACGGCTCGAGTTCGAACTGGCGCACCGGCATCCAGTCGAGAAAAGGGGTATCGACGAGCCACTCGGCGACCGCCGCTTCCAGCCGCTCGAACACCTGCCCCAAGCCAAAGGTCAGGGCCGCCGGAAACAGCAGGGCCGGCGGCCATAGCGCCAGCAAGACGAGCCCCCCGCGCGAGTCTTCGACGAACCAGTTGGATCGCGTACGGCTCCAATGCGCGACACCGCCAAGACGCTCCATCGCAGCCGCAAGCACCGCGCCCGCCAACGCGCCAGTGCTGTTCAAGCCGAGATCGACGTTCGAGGGGATGCGCGCCGGCAGGTAGCTCTGCAGCGTTTCCATGGCAAAGGAAATCGCGATACCCGCCACCGTGGCGCGAAGCACGGCCCGCACTCCACCGGCGGCGGGCCGTGTCCGCAGCACGGCGATGGCGGAAAGAAAGCCGAACGGCATGTAGCCGGCGACGTTGATGCCGAGATCGAAGGCGGTCCAGTACTTCGGCCATGGCGCAGCCAGGTAGGCCCACGGCGCGATGCCTTGATCGCGCCAGTCGGAGAACGGATAGAGGCTTGCGTAGACGATCAGCGCGGCGTAGGCGAGCGCAAGGGGCAAGGCCGCGGACTTGTGCTGTGTGGCCACGACGCTCAGAACGGCTTGACGACGACCAGCACCACGATACAGAGCAGCAAGAGGACAGGCACTTCGTTGAACCATCGATACCAGCGATGGCTTCGCCCGCTTTCGCCCGCCACGAATCGGCGCAGCAACACTCCACAGCCGTGGTGGTAGCCGATCGTGACCAGTACGAGGGCCAGCTTGGCATGCATCCAGCCGTTACCAGGCCCCCGCCCGATGCCATACCCGAGCCAGAGCCACAAGCCGAAACCGAGCGCCGGAACGGCCAACAGGGTCGTGAACCGGAACAGCTTGCGCGCCATCAGAAGCAGGCGCTCTCGCTCGGCGATGGAGGCGGGTGCAACCATTGCCAAGTTGACAAAGATGCGCGGCAGATAGAAAAGCCCGGCGAACCAGCTCGCAACGAACACGATATGGAGTGACTTGATCCAGGGCATGGAGGCAGTTTAGTCGTGCGTGTCACCCACGATCCCGTCGACATCGGAGCCCCGTCAGGGCAAAAAAAAGCCCGACGTCTAAAACGTCGGGCTGGGAAGCCCTTTTGCTGTCACACATCAAGGCACCCGCTCAGGGAGGAAAAGCGGGGGGCGGCAAGCCGCCCGGGACAGAATTTAACAAACGCAAAACAACCTATCAAGCGAATGACCGCTTTTTTTGGCTGACTGTCGCACGGCATGAACACCAGCTCATTCACTGGTCATGAATTGGAACGAATCATCGCGGCAGCCGGTGCCGAACGAAGGCCACGACAGTTCGGGCACAATTTTCCGCATGACTCTCTTCGCCCCATTTCCCGCCGGTCGGCCCCGTCGACTCCGCCGGGACGCGTTCACGCGTAATCTCGTGCGTGAGCACACGCTCTCGGCAAACGACCTGATCTATCCCGTCTTTGTCCAGGAAGGCGAGAAGCGTCGCGATGCCGTTGCTTCGATGCCGGGCGTGGAGCGGCTGAGCTTGGACCTTCTGCTGCCGGTCGCCGAGCAGTGCGTTGCGCTCGAAATTCCGGTGATGGCGTTATTTCCGGTGATCGATGCCAAGCTCAAGACCCCGGCCGGCGACGAGGCCTTCAACCCCGAAGGCCTGATACCCCGGGTGGTCGCGGCGCTCAAGTCGCGCTTTCCCGAACTGGGCGTCATGACCGACGTCGCACTGGACCCATACACCAGCCATGGACAGGACGGATTGCTCGATGATTCCGGGTACATCCTCAACGATCCGACCGTCGAGGTGCTGGTCAAGCAGGCGCTTGCGCAGTCGCTGTCGGGCGTGGACATCGTGGCGCCCAGCGACATGATGGACGGCCGGATCGGCGCGATCCGGCAGGCGCTGGAGTCGCGAGGCGACGTCCACACCCGGATCATGGCCTACAGCGCCAAGTATGCGAGCGCCTTCTATGGCCCCTTCCGCGATGCAGTGGGCTCGGCCGGCAACCTCGGCAAGAGCAACAAGAAGGTCTACCAGATGGACCCGGGCAACAGCGACGAGGCCCTGCGGGAAGTGGCCATCGACATCGCCGAAGGCGCGGACATGGTGATGGTGAAGCCGGGCATGCCCTACCTCGACATCGTGCGCAGGGTCAAGGACGAGTTCCATGTGCCGACCTTCGCCTACCAGGTCAGCGGCGAATACGCGATGCTCAAGGCAGCCGCCCAGAACGGCTGGCTCGATCACGATGCGGTCATGCTCGAAAGTCTGCTGGCATTCAAGCGGGCGGGCGCCGATGGGGTGCTCACTTACTTCGCGCTGGACGCCGCCCGGTTGCTGTCGAACACGTAGAGAGCGGACGCCAAACGAAAAAAGCCGGCCGACGCATCGCGTCGTCCGGCTCGGTGCCCTGGAGGCAGGCCTGATGATTACTTGGCCGTGGTCGAACCTTGCCGAGCCTGAACGCGCACTTCACGGCCGGGCATTGTCGAGATCACACGGCTGTTGACGCGCGAGCCGGCGGATACGTTTTGATCCGGTGCATTCGCGGTCGCCACGGCTTGCGCTTGCACGGCAGCGGGATCAGCCATCGAGTTGAAGGGGTCGGCGCCACGCGAACCACGGGTCACGTTCTGGTTCGGAGCCGAGGCTGCGCGAACGGCTTCGGCTTCCACCGTGGCACGGCTCACTGACGACACCGGTTGTTGCACGCCGTCATAGGATTCGGCCTGGGCGCTGATTGCGGCGAGGAAAGAAAGAGCGGTGGCAGCGACGATTTGCGAGGTCTTCATTTCTTGGGTCCTGTGGATGTTCGGATCTGGCTTCAACCAGGCTTGCTGTATGGCTGGCCTGTGACGAGAAGTTTCCGATCAATCGCTATCGGGAAAACACCGAGAAAAGAGACACCGCGTTTCCTCGATTGAAACAATGGGGCGGCATCAGCCGAAATGAAAAAGCCGGGCTGCGCTTGCGCGCGGCCCGGCCTGCATTTGCAACGCGCGGATCAGAGACCGGCTTGCTTCGTCTGCGGGTCGAACTTGTATTGAGCCGGGACCACGCTGTTCACGAAGGCCTTGCGGTCCAGATTCTGGTTCGCCTCATGGGCGGTAGCCACTGCTTGCGCATTCACGCTCGCGCGGTCAACGGTGCTGGCCATGACCGGAGCAGCACCCGAGCTGGAGCCTTCGGCGTACGGATCGGCGCTGCGTGCGGCGACTTCAGCTTGCGCGTTCACTTGGGCTCGGCTGTTGGCCGACACCGGTTGCTGGACGCCCTGGTAGGTTTCGGCTTGCGCGCCGACGGCAGCGAGAATCGTGAGAGCGGCGGCTGCGATGATCTTCGAGGTCTTCATTTTCTGTTTCCTTCAATTGGCGTGGATGATTCGAACCGGTCGTCGGTGAGTTACCGCCCCCTCGGGGACGGCCACCTCGCTCGGCGCCCTTTCACCCGGGGGCTTTGCGGGCATTTCTGTGGGCTGAAGTTTGCCTCAAAAAAGTAGGTAAAAACCCTAGGAAATCGAATCACCGTGTTCATAAATTTGAAACAATGGAAGCCCGATGGACGGCCTGGACCTACTGAAAGCCTTTCGTGAGGTTGCCGCGCGCGGCAGCTTTTCCCGCGCGGCCACCGTGCTCGGTGTGTCGAAAGCGAGCGTCAGCAAATACGTCGCCCAACTCGAAACCCGCTTCGGCGTGCGCTTGCTCAACCGCTCGACGCGCTCGGTCAGCCTCACCGATGCCGGTCATCTGCTGCTCGAGCGCAGCAAGCCGCTGATGGAGATGGTCGAGCTCACGCAGAGCGAACTGCAGGAACACGCCGGCCATCCGCGCGGACGGCTGCGCGTGACGGCCCCGCATGGCTTGGCCCAGAGCACCTTCCCAGGGATCCTCGGCGAATTCATCGCCGCCTACCCCGACGTGCACGTGAGTTTGCACCTGAGCAACCGGGTGATCGATCTTGTCGAGGAAGGCGTGGATATCGCCTTGCGGCTGGGCCGCATCCGAGATGAGAACCTGATCGTCCGACGCTTGCGCCAGATGGACCTGGCGCTGTGCGCGACCCCTGGCTACTGGGCGAAGCGCGGTTTGCCCAAGAAGCCCGACGACATGCGCCGACATGACGTGCTCACCTACTCGCTCGCGGGCGGGGCGCCTCATCTTCCCTTCGAGGTCGACGGGCTGCCCTACAGCGTGCCAGTCCACAGCCGGATGGACGCCAACGATGCAGCGCCGCTGGTCGGCGCGGCGCTCGCCGGCCTCGGAGCGGTGTGCGTGCCGGCCATGATGGCGCAATCGCACATCGAACGAGGTGCACTCGTCCCGGTCCTGAAGGAATACATGCCGCGCGACCTATGGCTCTACGCGGCCTATTCGCAACGGCGTCACAACAGCGCCGCGCTGCGCGCGCTGCTCGACTTTCTCGAAACCCGCATCCTCGCCACCGCCCCCGATTCTTCGCCACCGGCCAAGCCAGCCAAACGGCAGCCTCAGGCGGCAGCAGCCTGAGGCCGCGGGTCGAACGGGCCGATCAACCGATGTGCTTCGCGAAGAAATCGAGCGTGCGTTCCTTCGCCAGCTTCGCGGCTTCGGCGTTGTACGAGCCGCGCTGATCGCAGTTGAAGCCGTGGCCCGATTCGTACACGTGAACCTCGACCTCGGGATGCGCCTTCCTGAAGGCCTCGACGGTGTCCATTGGAATCCAGTGGTCGTTCCTCCCGAAGTGGGCGAGCACAGGCACCTTCGGCTCGATGGCGCTCTCTTCAGGCCTCGTCATTCCGCCCCCGTAATAGGGCGCCGCGGCGGAGATGCCCGAAACGCCGGCCGAGGCGCGCCAGGTCAGCAGGCCGCCCCAGCAATAGCCCACCATCCCGACCTTGCCGGCCCTTGCGGCGTACGCCACGGCCGCCTGGAGGTCTTGCAGCACGCCCGGTGCCGGCAGGGCCTCGACGGCCGCCTTGAGAGCAGAACCTGCCTTCATGTCCTCCTCGGCATAGCCGAGTTCGACACCCGGCTTCACGCGCTGGAAGGTCGCGGGCGCCACGGCCAGATAGCCCGCGGCCGCGTAGCCGTCGGCCACCGAGCGAATGTGCGAATTGACGCCGAAGATCTCTTGCACCACGACGACGGCGCCTCGAGGCTTGCCCGCGGGCTCGGCCACGTAGGCCGGGAAAGTGAAGCCATCCTTGGCGGTGAGATCGATGAATTGACCCATGGTCATGCTCCTGGAGGGGTTGGTGGTTGATTCAATGCGCGCTCGACGAAATCCAGGCGATCCTGCCCCCAGAATATTTCACCGTCGATGACGTAGCTCGGTGCGCCGAAGACATCGGCGTCGATGGCCTGCTGCGTGTAATCCTCATACAACTCCTGCACGGCCTGGCTCTGCGATTGATCCAGGCGCTTGCCGGAAAGCTCGCATTCGACGAGCAGCGCGCCCAGCACCTTCGGGTCGGCAATGTTGCGCTCCTGCACCCAGACGGCCTTGAACAGGGCGCCGCAGAGCTTCATGGCGGCATCCGTTCCATCGTTCAGGTCCACCGCGATGATGAGGTTCGCCGCGTCGCTTCCCACCACAGGGAAGAACTTCGGCTTGGGATTGAGCGGGATGCCGAGATACCTGGCGCAGCGCGCGAGATCGACCAGTCGGTAGGCCTGACGCTGCGGTGCCCGCTTGCCGAGCGGCAAGCCACCCGAAACCGGAAACACGGCGCCGAAATCGATCGGCCGCACGCGCACCTTGGCATCTGCCTTCTTCGCAATGGCGGTGAAGCGCGCATGCCCGAGATAGGTCCACGGGCTCTGCGGCGTGAAGTAGTAGTCAATGCTGCGGCTCAAGAATGCCTCCACGATGATGTAATCCGTCCGGACATGTTTTAACTGAGGCACGGCTTCTGTGCAGGAGGTGGGATTTGGAACAGGTGCTCTTGATTACCGGCGGCAGCCGCGGCATCGGTGCCGCCACCGCCTTGCTGGCCGCGCAGCAGGGCTATGCCGTCGCGGTCAACTACGCGAGCAACTCGCTGGCCGCCGACGAAGTCGTGCGCGCCATCCGCGCCGGCGGCGGCATCGCGATCAGTGTGCAGGCCGACGTGGGCGACGAAGCGCAGGTGCTGGCCATGTTCGCGAAAGTCGACGCCAAGCTCGGCCGCCTCACCGCGCTGGTCAACAACGCGGGTGTCGTCGACGCGCAATCGAGGGTCGACGCGATGAGCGTGGCGCGCCTGGAGCGCATGCTGCGCATCAACGTCATCGGAAGTTTCGTCTGCGCCCGCGAGGCCGTGCGGCGCATGAGCACGAAGCATGGCGGCGGCGGCGGCGCCATCGTCAACCTCTCCAGCGCCGCGGCTCGGCTCGGCTCGCCGGGGCAGTATGTCGATTACGCGGCGAGCAAGGGCGCCATCGACAGCTTCACCATCGGCCTGGCCAAGGAAGTCGCCGAGGAAGGCATCCGTGTCAACGCAGTGCGCCCGGGCCTCATCGATACCGAGATCCACGCCTCCGGCGGCCTGCCCGATCGCGCCTTCCAGCTCGCATCCACCGTGCCGATGAAGCGTGTGGGCACCGCGCAGGAATGCGCCGCGGGCATCGTATGGCTGCTGTCGGCGCAGGCGAGCTACGTCACCGGAACCTTCCTCGACGTGACGGGCGGGCGCTGATGGCAACCCCTGCCATGGATCTGATCAAGCCGCTGATCACGCTGCTGGCCATCGTGAATCCATTGGCGATCGTGCCTTTCTTCATCCACTACACGCAGGGCTACACGGAGCGCCAGCGCAAGCGCACGGCCTGGGTTTCCGCCTTCAGCGCCTTCATGGTCATTGCGGTCAGCGCGCTGCTCGGACTTCAGCTCCTGTCCTTCTTCGGCATCTCGATCGCGAGCTTCCAGGTCGGCGGGGGTACCCTGCTGCTGATCAGCTCGCTCAACATGCTGAACGCGCAGCCGGTGGAGTCCAAGGCCAACAAGGACGAAATCCGCGCCACGGAAGTCAAGGCGTCGCTGGGTGCCTCGATCGCGGTCGTGCCCTTGACCATTCCGCTCCTGACAGGCCCTGCCACCATGTCGACGGTGGTGATCTACGCCGAGAAGGCCCAGCATCTCTGGGAGCTGGCGATTCTGGTGGGCTACGGCATGGCGATCGGCCTGGCGACTGGCGTCACCTTTTCGCTGGCCGAGCCGATCGCGCGCGTCCTGGGCAAGACCGGCATCAACGTGATGACGCGCCTGATGGGATTGATCCTCGCGGCGCTCGCCGTCGAAGTCATGGCCGATGGCCTCGGCACGCTGTTTCCCGTCCTTGGCCGCGCGCCGGGCTCGCTCTAGGGCGACACCAGTTCGACGATGCGCGGCGTAACGGTCCCGCCATCGAGCCGCAATTCGGCCGCCGAGATCGGCAACTTGAATCGCCGCGGACCGGCGCTGCCAGGATTGACATAGAGGATGCCGTCGCGCTCCTGGGCCATGGGCCGATGCGAATGGCCGGACACCACGACCCTGACGCCTTCGGCCACGGGATCGATGTCGAGCTTTGCAAGGTCATGGATCGCATAGAGGCGCAGGCCGCCGAGTTCGATCATTTCCACGTCCCGAACCGCGTCCGCCCACGCCGCGGTGTCGTTGTTGCCGCGTACGGCCGTCAGTGGCGCGATGGCCGCCAGTGCTTCGAGAATCCCCGCTTGGCCGATGTCGCCACCGTGCACGATGTGATCGCAGCCCTGCAGGAAAGCCAAGGCCTCGGGCCTCAGCAGCCCGTGCGTGTCGGAGATAAGACCAATGCGGCACATCAGCGGGGCTGGTCGACCCATGCGACCAGCTCCGCCACCACCGCGTCGCTCGCCGCCACCAATGCATCGACGCCGCCGGCCGCATCACTGGTCGCCGCCGGCCGCTGGGCGGTGAAGCTGCGCTGGGCGAGCACACGGTCGCCGCCGGGGCCACTGCGAATGAGCGTCGCGCTCATTCGCACCAGGCCGAAGCTCGTGCCCGGGGACTGGAAGTAGTGGGTGAACTCTTCAAGAGAAACTCGCAGCGTGTCGGGCCTACCCTCCGTGCCGCGCGCCATGGTCGCGCTCTCTTCCGGGCCCATCACGACGCGGCGCGCGATCAGTGCCTCGCGCAAGCGTTGACGCAGCATCTGCGCGGGCGCCTGGCTCCAGCGTGACTGGCCATAGGGGCGCAGTTCATTGGCGTCGGCGTAGCCCAGCCGGTAGAGCAGCTGCGTGCCCTCCAGCCTCGAATTGGCGGCCACCTCGGCCAGCGAAAGAGGTGGCAGCGGGGGCGCGTTCGCCGGCGCCTGCGCGACCATGGGCCCCGGTCCGAAATCGTAGAGCGTGATGCGGCCGGGCTTGTCGGGCAAGGCGCCGCAGCTCGCCAGCATCAAGATGACAGCGAGGCCCGCAAGGACCGGAAAGCGCGACTGCCTCGCGCCGGCAGCGATGTTGTCGAGTGTCTTCATCGTGACCACCATCATGGACGCGCCGGCGCCCCGGCTGACGCGGAAAAGCCCGGCTCGCCGGGTCCGGCGACCACGCCACCGGTGCCAAAGAGCAGCGATTGCGGGTTGTCGCTGATGTTGTCGGCCGCGCGCCCGAGCCGATGCATTGCACGCGAGGCGTCGTCGGCGACACGATTGACGCGCGGCAAGGTGGCGCTGTTGACGGATTCGACCGCCTGCGACAGCGCCTTGGTCCCGTCACTCAGGCGATCGATCGGGCCGTCCTTGGCATTGAGCCGCCCCACGGTCGTGTTGAAGTTGTTCGCCACGCGCGAGATATCGCCCGCGGCGGTCTTGAGCGAGGCCATCGTGTCCTTCGTTCGCTCCATGAGCGGCGGAACCGAGGCGAGTGCCGGATTGATTCCGGTCTTCACCGTCTGGTCCAGTGAGCGCGCAAGCTGGTTGGCACTTTCGGAGGCCTGCGCGATGCTCTCCAGCGCGTTGGCGAAGCGCTTCTGGTTGTCGTCGCCCAGCAGCATGTTGGCGCGCTTCGTCACCTCCTCGACGCGATTGAGGATGACCTCGCCGCGATCCTGCAACTGCGCCAGCAGCGAGGGCTTGAGGGGAATGCGCGGAGGGTTGTCGTTGTCAGGAACCAGCGACACCTGCGACTCGCCCTTGTCGTCGAGCGCGATGAAGGCCAGACCGGTCACGCCCTGGTAGCTCAGCGTCGCGAAGGTCGAAGTCGTCAGCGGCACGCGTTCATCGACCGTGATGCGCACGCGCACGTTGCCCTTGACCTTCGGATCGAAGTCGATCAAGACGACCTTGCCGACGGCGATGCCGCGGTAGCGCACCATCGCCTGAGGCTGCAGCCCGCTCACCGCGTCGCGCGTCGAGAGTTCGTAGACGTTGCGTACCGTGTTGTCGCGAGTCAGCCAGACGACCAGCGCGATGAGCGCGGCGACCAGGCCGAGCACGAAGGCGCCGGCGGCGATGGCATGGGCCTTGTTTTCCATGGCGGCTACCTTTCAGTGTGTTCATGGAGGGCTTCCATGGCGCGCCGGCCGCGGCCGCGGAGAAAGAACTCCTGGATGAACGGATGCGGATAAGCGATGACTTCGCGCGCAGCGCCGGCGACGATCACCTTCTGATCGGCCAGCACCGCGATCCGGGTACTCAGGTCGAACAGCGTGTCGAGATCGTGCGTCACCATCACCACCGTCAGTCCGAGCTCGCGGTGCAGGCCGCGCAGAAGATCGCAGAAGCCGTCCGCGCCTTCGGGGTCCAGCCCGGCGGTGGGCTCGTCGAGCAAGAGCAGGGGCGGATCCATGATCAGCGCGCGCGCCAGCGCCACGCGCTTGATCATGCCCCCCGACAGATCCGACGGACTCTTGGTGGCTTGTTGCGGCTCGAGCCCGACCATCTGCAGCTTGACCAGGGCGGCGTCGCGTATCAGGTCCTCAGGCAGCAGCTTGAGCTCGCGCAGCGGAAACGCGATGTTGTCGAGCACATTGAAAGCCGAAAACAGCGCGCCGTGCTGAAACAGCATGCCCACATGGGCGGCAGCCCTCGCGCTCAGGTGGCCCGGTGGCCGGCCGAGTACCGTGACCTCGCCCTTCGTGGGACTTTCCAGGCCGAGGATCTGGCGCAGCAGCACGGTCTTGCCCGTGCCCGACCCACCCACGAGCGACAGCACCTCGCCGCGCCGTATCGTCAGGTCGAGGTCGCGATGCACCACCTGATCGCCATCCGGTGACTCGAACACCGTCCAGAGCTTGCGGATCTCGACCACATCCGCTGCGTCGTTGACGGGCACGTCGGTCATGAGCGGAACCCCACGCCCTTGAACAGAACGGCGAACAGCGCATCCACCAGGATCACGATCGTGATCGAGGTCACGACAGAAGACGTCGTGCCGCGGCCCAGGCTTTCGGTGTTGGGCTTGACCTTCATGCCGAAATAGCAGCCGATCAGCGCGATCAGAATGCCGAACACGGCCGACTTGGACATGGCCAGCCAGAGATTCGACATCGGCACCGCGCGCGGGAGCGCCGACATGAAATAGGCGGGCGAGATGTCGAGCGCGAGATCCGCCGCGATCATGCCGCCGACGAGCGCGGCCATCGAGGTCCACATGCTGATCAGGGGCATTGCGATGGCCAGCGCCAGGACGCGGGGCATGACCAGCCTGAAGCCGTGCGAGATGCCCATCACGCGCATGGCGTCGAGCTCTTCCGTGACGCGCATCACGCCGATCTGGGCGGTGATGGCCGAACCGGACCGCCCCGCGATCAGCACCGCCGCGAGCACCGGACCGAGTTCCCGGATCAGCGACAGGCCGAGGATGTTGACGATGAAGGTCTCGGCGCCGTACTGCCGCAGTTGCTGCGAAGTAAGGTAGGCCAGCACCACGCCGATCAGGAGACCTACCAGCGCGGTGATGGGCAGCGCGGTGGTGCCGAACTGGTAGACCTGGCCGGAGAAGTCGCGCCACGGGGCACGGTGCGGGGCGCGCATCAATTTGCCGATGTCGAGCGTGAGCTGGCCGATCAGGCCGAGAAAATCGCGCGCCGCGAACGCGATGCGTGGCCCGTTGTGCGCGAAGGCCTTGAGGCGGTCGGTCAAGGTCGGGGCCGGTTCCGACGGGGCACGGCACGTGTACAGCGCGACCTGGTCCAGCACGGCCTTGTGCTGAGAATCCATTTCGAGCCGCGCAGGCCAGGCTTGGTGCCAGTGGTTCCACAGCAGTTGGGCGCCGATGTGGTCGAGCTGATCGATGGGACGCAGGTCCCAGGCCCGGTCGTCCCGCGCCGGAACGCCTTCGAGACTCCGGGACAAGGCAGACCATGAACTGCGCTGCGACATCCCCAGCGCGGTCCATCGGCCGCTGGCGATCGCCCAGTCGCGCCCCTCCTTCTCGCGCCGCTCGACGCGCGGCAGCGCGTTGTCTGCGTCTTGCGCGTCGGCGGGCGGCGGCGGAGCGGTGGGCATGGAGAGGTGAAGGCAGGGTCTGGCAGCTGGGGACTCAACATCGTAACCGCCGACGTTGACAAAGGGCCGCCGGATCGGCGCGGCCGGGCGTAGGCCGTCGCGCAATGCCCGGGCCTTTGCCACAATCGACGGCTGAGGCCGAATCCTCTTGCGTGCGCCTTTGCGCGCCTTTCCCGCGATCAGCCGACGCCCGCGACTCCAGGAGAACTCCATGCAGATGACCAAGACCCCCATCCATCACTACATCGGCGGGCGCGTAGCCGCCCCGCGATCCACGCGCACGCAAGACGTCTTCAACCCCGCGACCGGCGTCGCCACCGGCAGCGTCGCGCTCGCCAACCGCGCCGATGTCGATGCGGCGGTGGCCGCCGCGCAGGCCGCATTCCCCGCCTGGTCGGACACCCCGCCCATCCGGCGCGCGCGCGTGATGTTCAAGTTCCTGGAGCTGCTCAACCGCCACAAGGACGAACTGGCCCACCTCATCACCGCCGAGCACGGCAAGGTCTTCACCGACGCGCAGGGCGAAGTCAGCCGCGGCATCGACATCGTCGAGTTCGCGTGCGGAATTCCGCAACTGCTCAAGGGCGACTTCACTGACCAGGTGTCCACCGGCATCGACAACTGGACCCTGCGCCAGCCGCTGGGCGTGGTGGCGGGCATCACGCCCTTCAACTTCCCGGTGATGGTGCCGATGTGGATGTTCCCGGTCGCCATCGCCGCGGGCAACTGTTTCGTGCTCAAGCCCAGCCCGACCGATCCGAGCCCGTCGCTGCGCATGGCCGAGCTACTGAAGGAAGCGGGCCTGCCCGACGGCGTCTTCAATGTCGTTCAGGGCGACAAGGGGTCGGTCGATGCGCTCCTGGAGCATCCCGACGTCAAGGCGATCAGCTTCGTCGGCTCCACGCCCATCGCCAACTACATCTACGAGACCGGCGCGCGCCACGGCAAGCGCGTGCAGGCGCTCGGCGGGGCGAAAAACCACATGGTGGTGATGCCCGACGCCGATATCGATCAGACGGTCGATGCGCTGATCGGCTCGGGCTACGGCTCGGCCGGCGAGCGCTGCATGGCCATCAGCGTCGCGGTGCTGGTGGGCGATGCGGCGGACAAGGTGCTTCCCCTGCTCGCCGCCCGGGCGAAGACCCTCAAGATCCGCAACGGCACCGACCTGGAGGCCGAGATGGGCCCGATCGTGACGCGCGCCGCGCATGAGCGCATCACGGGCTACATCGCGCAGGGCGAGAAGGAAGGCGCAAAGTTGGTGGTCGACGGCCGCGGCTTCGACAACACCCAGGCCGGAGAAGGCTGCGAGGGCGGCTTCTGGATGGGCGGCACGCTGTTCGACAACGTCACACCGGAGATGCGCATCTACAAGGAAGAGATCTTCGGGCCGGTGTTGTCCTGCGTGCGCGTGCACGATCTGAAGGAAGCGGTGGACCTCATCAACGCCCACGAGTTCGGCAACGGCGTCTCCTGCTTCACGCGCGACGGCAACGTGGCGCGCGAGTTCAGCCGCCGCATCCAGGTGGGCATGGTGGGCATCAACGTGCCGATCCCGGTGCCGATGGCATGGCACGGCTTCGGCGGCTGGAAGAAGAGCCTCTTTGGCGACATGCACGCCTATGGTGAAGAGGGTGTGCGCTTCTATACCAAGCAGAAGTCAATCATGCAGCGCTGGCCGGAGAGCATCGGCAAGGGGGCGGAGTTCGTGATGCCGACCGCGAAGTAGCAGCAGCGCCGACCCGAGGCGCGGCCCGGCGGGGGACGGCGTGCCTGTCGTGAGATTCCAAGAACAAGCGGAGACAAGAAGAGAACATGAGCGACACCACCTTCGACTACATCGTCATCGGCGCCGGCACCGCCGGTGCGCTGATGGCCAACCGCCTGAGTGCCGACCGGCAGTGCCGCGTGCTGCTGATCGAGGCCGGCCGCAAGGACGACTACCACTGGATCCACATCCCGGTGGGCTACCTCTACTGCATCGGAAATCCGCGCACCGACTGGCTCTACAGCACCGAGCCCGATGCGGGCCTGAACGGCCGCACGCTGCGCTATCCGCGCGGCAAGACCCTGGGCGGCTCCTCCAGCATCAACGGCATGATCTACATGCGCGGACAGTCGCGCGACTACGAGCAGTGGGCGCGCCTCACCGGCGATGACGAGTGGCGCTGGAGCAAGGTTCTGCCGGCCTTCAAGAAGCACGAGGACTACTACCTGGGCGCCGACGATCTGCATGGCGCCGGTGGCGAGTGGCGGGTGGAAAAGCAGCGCCTGCGCTGGGACATCCTGGACGCTTTCGCGCAGGCCGCGCAGGAGGCCGGCATCCCGCATTCGACGGATTTCAACCGCGGCAGCAACGAGGGCGTCGGCTATTTCCAGGTCAACCAGAAGAATGGCTGGCGCTGGAACACCGCCAAGGCCTTCCTGCGCCCGACCTGCTACGGGCGGCCCAATTTCGAGCTGTGGACCGGCGCGCAGGTCTCGCGCCTGCTGCTGGAGCCCCTGGCCGACGGCAGCAGGCGCTGCACGGGCACCCAGGTGTGGGATGGCCACGAGATGGTCATGGCCCACGCCTCGCGCGAGGTGATCCTGTGCGCGGGCAGCATCGGCTCGCCGCAAATCCTGCAGCTCTCGGGCATCGGTCCGGGCGAGCTGTTGCGCCAGCACGGCATCGATGTGGCACTGGATGCGCCGGGCGTCGGCGCCAACCTCCAGGATCATCTTCAGATCCGCGCGGTCTACAAGATCCAGGACGCGCCCACGCTCAACGTGCTGGCTTCGACGCTCTACGGCAAGGCCAAGATCGGCATGGAGTACCTGTTCAAGCGCAGCGGTCCGATGAGCATGGCGCCGTCGCAGCTCGGCGCCTTCACGCGCAGCTCGGCTGCGCACGAATGGCCGAACCTTGAATATCACGTGCAACCGCTGTCGCTGGACGCCTTCGGCGAGCCGCTGCACAGCTTCCCGGCCTTCACCGCGAGCGTGTGCAACCTGAACCCGACCAGCCGCGGGACGGTGCGCATCAGGAGCCACCGTTTCGAGGATGCGCCCGCGATCGCGCCCAACTACCTGAGCACCGGCGAGGACCGCCTCGTGGCGGCCGATTCGCTGCGCGTCACGCGCCGCATCGCGGGGCAGCCGGCGCTGGCGAAGTACAGGCCCGAGGAGTGGAAGCCGGGCGTGCAGTATCAGAGCGACGAGGAACTCGCGCGCCTGGCCGGCGACATCGCGACCACCATCTTCCATCCCGTGGGCACAACGAAGATGGGCGCCGACGGCGACCCGATGGCCGTGCTCGATTCAAGGCTGCGCGTGCGCGGCGTTGCCGGCCTGCGCGTGGTCGACGCCGGAGCCATGCCCACCATCACCAGCGGCAATACCAACAGCCCCACACTGATGATGGCGGAGAAGGCGGCCGCCTGGATTCGCGAAGCCGGCCGGGCTTCGCAGGTGCCCTCTTAGCGCTCGATGGTCTTGTTCCAGCGCGCGTTCCATGCCGGCCGGTTCGCGTTGACGCTGTCCCAGTCGATCGTCACCGCGTTCTTCATCCACTTGTTGATGTTCGCGACCTGCTCGGCACCCTCGCCCGTCGCCGGCGCCTTGGGGTTGGTCGGGATCTGGCTCCCGAACTGAAGCACGTTGGCCTGCGCCAGCGGGGTCAGCAGGAATTCGGCCAGCTTCTGCGACAGCTCGGGCTCGCTGTTGTTGGCAATCACGCACTGCCCCACCATCAGCACCACCGAGCCTTCCTTGGGCTGGGCGTATTCCACGGGGATGCCCTTGGTCTTGAGCGCGGCCACGGCAGTGGGCGTGAGCGGGAACAGCGCGGCCTCGCCGGTCTGCACCATCTCCGAGATCTTGGCCGAACTGGGGATGTACTCCAGCACATTCGGGCCGATGGTGGTCGGCCAGGCCTTGAAGCCCGGCTCCACGTTCTTGTCGTTGCCGCCCTGGATGCGGTTGAACATCAGGAATCCGTGCAGCCCGAAGGACGAGGCCGGCATCGACTGGAACACCACCTTGCCCTTGAACTTGGGGTCGGCCAGGTCCATCCACGAAGTAGGCGCGGCCCAGCCCTTTTCCGCAAACATCTTCTTGTTGTAGGCAAGCCCGGTCATGCCGAGGCTGACGCCGCTGGCCATGTCACCCTTGAAGCGCGCGGCGGGGTAGATCTCGTTGAGCGCGGCGCTGGGTCGCTGCTTCTCGCACAGGCCCATGCCGATGGCGCGAACCATGATGCCGTCGTCCAGGAACATCACGTGCATCTGCGGCCTCTCCCGGTTGGCCTGTGCCTTGGCCAGGATGTCGGAGGAGGTGCCGGGCACCACCACCACCTTCACGTCGTTGGCCTTCTCGAAGGCGGGGAAGACGTATTGGGTGTAGGCCTTCTCCATGGTGCCGCCGTTCATGCCGATGTAGAGCGTCTTGGTCTCGGCGCTGGCGGCACCGCCGCCCACCAGCGCCGCAGCGGCGGCCACGGCGAGAAGTGCATGGCGAAGGGGATGGGGCTGAAGGGAACGGGACATGGTGTGCTCCTTTGCGAGTGGGGTAAACGGTGGGGTGTGGACGAGTGGGAAGAACCGCGCCCTCAATGGGCGGCCGCGAGGACGGCATCGGCGGACTGGAAGCGCTCGATCGCGAAGGCGTCGATGGGCGTGCTGCTGCGGCCGTCGCGGGCGAGTTCCGCCAGCACCTCGCCCGCGGCCGGCCCGACTTGGAAGCCGGCGCCGGCAAAACCGAAACCGTGGATCAGGCCCGGCGTCGTGCGACTCGGACCGAGCACCGGCTGGCGGTCGGGCAGGTAGCCTTCGGTGCCGCTCCAGGTGCGGATGAAGCTGGCGTGCCGCAATCCGGGCAGCAGCTCGATCGCCTGTGCCGCCAGGCCGGCGATCGCATCGCGCGCGGAACGCGCGCGATCGGCGTCCAGCGCCACCCCCGCGCCGCCGCCCAGCACCAGGTTGCCGCGGGCGACCTGGCGGCAGTAGATGCCACCGCCCTCCACGCCCAGGCTCCAGTCCATGAAATGCGGCAGCGGCTCGGTGACCGCCATCGCGGGATGCCCGGATTGCAGGGGCACCGCCTCCGCGAACTGACTCGCAATGGCGCCGGCCCAGGCGCCGGCGCAGTTGAGCAGAACGGGCGCGGCCACCTCCAGGGTGTTGCCCGATCGCAGCCGGAAACATCGGCCGTCGTGCATCACCTCGTCCAGCACCGTGCGCTCGAAGATCTGCGCTCCCGCGCGCCGCGCCGCCATGGCGAAGGCCGGCGATACCAGCCGGGGATTGGCCTGACCATCTTCCACGCACAGCGATCCGCCGACGGCCCTGTCGCCCAGCCAGGGACAACGCTCGCGCAGCCGCTGGCCCGAGAGCAGTTCGATGCCCAGGTCGAAGTCGCGGCTGAGGTCGCGGTAGCGTTCCAGCGCGGCCAGGTCGACCTCGCTGCGGGCGATCTTGAAGTGGCCGGAGCGAAGGTACTCCCCATTGGTGCCGATCAGCTCGGCCAGGCGGCCCCAGATGCGGTGCGCGCGCTGCGCCAGCGGCAGTTGGCTGATCGGCCGGCCCTGGCGCCGCACACCCCCATAGTTCACGCCGCTGGCACGCGAGCCGCAAAGGTCGCGCTCCAGCAGCACGACCTGCAGGCCCATCCGCCGCAGGGCCAGCGCCGCGGAGGCGCCCACGATGCCGCCGCCGACAATGGCGACGTCGCATTTCAGCGCTTGCTTCATGCGCTCGCCCCTTCTGCGGGGACGCTCGCCAGATGGATCGGGATCGGCTTGATCGGCGCCTGCCCGCGCAGCCGGCCCACCTGCGCGATCGGCTGGCCGGTGGCATGCGCGAGGATCTCGGCGGCCGCGACGCCGCACATGCGGCCCTGGCAACGGCCCATGCCGACACGGGACAAGGCCTTGAGCCGGTTCATCTCGTCGGCGCCGCTCTCGCGGATCGTCTGGCGCAACTCGCCGGCCGTGATGTTCTCGCAGCGGCACACGATCAGATCGTCCGCCGCCCGCGCGGCCCAGTCCGCCGGAAAGGGAAAGGCGCGTTCGAGGCCGCGTCGAAAGGCGGTCAGCTTGCGCAACTTGTGCTCCAGGGCGTCGGCCCGGGCGGCATCCACGGCCACCCCATGGTCCGCCAGCAGGGCCAGCGCGGCGCGTTCGCCCGCCCACTCGGCCGCGTCGGCGCCCATGATGCCGGCGCCGTCGCCCGCCAGGTAAACCCCGGCGACGCTGGAACGGCCGGCGGCGTCGCGCTCCGGCAGATGAGCGCGGTGGAGAGGCGCGAACGCGAAGCGGCAACCCAGCAGATCGGCGAGCTGCGTCTCGGAACGCAAGGCATGGCCGAATCCAGCGGCATCGCACTCGAGCGCCTGCTCCCCGGCTGCGTCCTGCCACGCGACGCCCTGCACTCGCGCCCCATCGCCGAGCACGCGCAGCGCCCGCACGCCGCTGTGCAGCGCCACGCCGTGGGCGCGCAACCAGGCGACGTAGAACACGCCCTTGAGGAACACCGCCGGCTGCGCGAGCATTGCCGGCACCGCTGCCAGCTGGTCGGCGAAGCGCGCCGTATCGAGCACCGCGGCCACCGCGACGCCGGCGCGAGCGTACTGATAGGCCACGAGGTACAGGAGCGGGCCGGTGCCCATGAACACCACTCGTCTGCCGATCGCGCAGCCCTGGAACTTGAGCGCCACCTGCGCGCCGCCCAGGGTGTAGACGCCGGGCAGGGTCCAGCCCGGCACAGGCAGCACGCGGTCGGTGGCGCCCGTGGCCACGACCAGCTGGCTGTAGGGCACGCTGCGCGTCGTGCTTGTCGGACCGTGCAGCACGTCGAGCAGGCCGCCCTGGGCATTCCACACCAGGCTGTTCGGTCGGTAGTCGATGTGCTCGCGCATCGCCTCCAACGCGTCGTGCACGGCAGTGGCACGAGGGGCGTCAAATCCGTAGAGCGTCCTGGCGGAACGCCGGAAGTTCGCCGGCGGCCGGCGGTAGATCTGGCCGCCGCCGCGCCCGGCTTCGTCGATCAGCACCGGCCGCAGCCCGTGCGCGACAAGCGCCTGGGCGGCTCGCACGCCGGCGGGACCTGCACCCACGATCACGGGCCGCAGAGTGGACAAGGTCATGCGGACTCCCCGCCGGTGAGCAGTGCCATGCCCGGCTCGATGAAGGTCGAGCAGGCGCGCAACCGCTCGCCGTCGGCAGCCTGGATCCAGCAGTCCTGGCAGGCGCCCATCATGCAGAAGCCGGCGCGCGGGGCGCCGCTGAACTCGTTGCGGCGCAAGCGGCCGCACTGGGTGAGCACCGCGGTCAGCACCGTGTCGCCGGCCAGCGCCCGGGCCGGCTGCCCATCGAGCGTGAAGGCCACGGCCTCGCGGCCGGCTTCGGCCACGCGATGCAGCAGCGGTCGCGCAGTCACGGTGCTCATCGGCGCCCCACCAGCACGCGGTCCAGGCCGTAGACGCGGTCGAGCAGCACCATGGCGAAGGCCGTCACACCCACCATCAGGGCCGATACCGCGGCCATCAGCGGATCGATGGATTCGGTCGCGTACATGTACATGCGCACCGGCAGCGTCACCGTGCTCGGAGCGGTCACGAAGATCGACATGGTCACCTCGTCGAAGCTGTTGATGAATGCCAGCATCCAGCCGCCGGTCACGCCCGGCAGGATCATCGGCAGCGTGATGCGGCGAAACACCGTGGCCTGGCTGGCGCCGAGCGACAGCGCGGCCTGCTCCGCGCCGCGGTCGAAGCCGACCAGCGCGGCCACCACCAGGCGCAGCGTGTAGGGCGTGACGATCAGCGCATGCGACATCACCAGCCAGCTGAAGCTGCCGGTGCCGCCGACCAGCGCGAACAGGCGCAGCAGCGCAACGCCCAGGACCAGGTGCGGAATGATCAGCGGCGAGAGAAAGAGCCCATTGAGAAAGTCGCGCCCGGCAAAGTCATGGCGCGTGATCGCCATGCCCGCCGGCACCGCCAGCAGCGTGGCGATCGTCGCCGAGGCCAGTGCCAGCCACAGGCTGTTCCAGAAGGACTGCATGAAGTCGGGGTGCGCGAACACCGCCCGGAACCAGCGCAGCGAAAAGCTCGTGGTGGGCAGGGTCAGCGTGTTCTCGGGCGTGAACGCCACCACGCAGACCACCACGAGGGGTGCCAGCATGAAGGCGATGACCAGGGCGTTGAACGCCAGGGCGATGGGGCCGTTCCTGCTCATCCCAGCGACCTCTTGTAGCGGCCTTCGATGAGGCGGTTGTAGCTGAGCATGACGACCAGGTTGGCGACCAGCAGCGTCAGGGCAATCGCCGCGCCCAGCGGCCAGTTGAGTTCGTGCAGGTACTCGTCGTAGACCACGGTCGCCACCATCTTCAGGCGGCGCCCGCCCAGCAGGCCGGGGATGGCGAATGAACTGGCCGACAGGCCGAACACGATCAGGCTGCCCGAGAGGATGCCCGGCATGACCTGCGGCAGCACGATCCGCCGCAGCGTGGTGAAAGGCGAGGCCTTGAGCGACAGCGCGGCATTCTCGACGCCCGGGTCCAGCTTCTGCAGGGAAGTCCAGACCGGGATCACCATGAAGGGCAGCATCACGTGCACCAGCGCGATCACCACCGCGGTCTCGGTGTAGAGAATCTTCACCGGGCCCAGGCCCACCAGCCCGAGCGTCCCGTTGACCAGGCCCTCGGGCCCGAGCAGCATGCTCCAGCCGAAGGCGCGCACCACCACCGACACCAGGAGCGGCGCCAGCACGACCAGCAGCAGGATCGAGCGCCAGGGATTGCGCATGCGGCTGAGCACGTAGGCCTCGGGCGCGCCCACCACCACGCAGATCAACGCGACCAGGCCCGAGATCCAGAAGGTGCGCCAGAAGATGCCGCCGTAGTAGGCGTCGGTGAACACTGCCGCGTAGTGCGCCAGGGTGAACTCGCCAGCCTTGGGCCCGGTGACCGGGTCGTACACGTTGAAGGAAAGCACGGCCGTCAACGCCAGCGGCACCAGCAGCAGCGAGGCGAACAGCAGCAAGGCGGGGCCGGACAGCCACCAGGGCGTGGACTTCTTCACGCCACCACCTGCTCGGGATGCGCGACCTCCTCGGCCGACAGCAGACGCGTGCAGTGGTCGGGCCAGGCGATGCCCGCGACCTGGCCTTCTTCCAGCGCGAGCCGGCCATCGTTGGGCGTCAGCACCATCAGATCGCCCACCGGCGTGCTCATGGCGTAGAGCCACTGGCTGCCGAGGAAGAAGCGCTCGCGAATGCTGCCGTCGAGGCGCCCCGCGCCCGGCGCCACCAGTTGAAGCTTCTCGGGCCGAACGCTCAGCAGCACCTGGGCGCCGGCGCCGAAGCCGGCATCGTCGACCTCGACCGAGAGCGACCCAAGGTCGACACAGCGGCGCCCGCCGCCGCTCGCGACGCAACCGGCCAGGAGGTTGGCCTTGCCCACGAAGGTCGAGATGAAACGGGTGCGGGGGTGTTCGTAGACTTGATGGGGGTGGTCGATCTGCGTGGCGCGACCGCCTTCCATCACCACCACGCGGTCGCTGATGGACATGGCCTCGCTCTGGTCGTGCGTGACCATCACGGTCGTGGTGCCCACCTTGCGCTGGATCTGCCGCAGCTCGAACTGCATCTCCTCGCGCAGCTTGGCGTCGAGGTTGGAGAGCGGCTCATCCAGCAGCAGCACCGGAGGTTCGATCACCAGCGCGCGCGCCAGGGCCACGCGCTGGCGCTGGCCGCCGGAGAGTTCGCGCGGGTAGCGGCCCGCATGCGCCTCCAGATGGACCAGGGCCAGCGCCTGCCGCACACGCTCCCGGCGCTCGGCCTTCGGCATCTTGCGCATTTCCAGCCCGAAGCTGACGTTGTCGGTCACCGTCATGTGCGGAAACAGCGCATAGCTCTGGAACACGATGCCCAATCCGCGCGTGTTGGCCTTGGCCTGGGTGATGTCGCGTCCGTCGAGTTCGATCTTGCCGCTGCTGACGGCTTCGAAGCCCGCGACCATCTGCAAGGTGGTGGTCTTGCCGCAGCCCGAAGGCCCCAGCAGGGAAACGAATTCACCCTTCTCGACCGTGAGGCTCATGGCCGACACCGCACAGGTGCTGCCGTAGTACTTGGTCAGGTCGGTGAGCTTGAGAAATGACATGAAGGGCCTTTTCTTCTCGTTCAAGGGCGAAGCGTTCACCGCACCAGGGTGGGGCTGAGCAGAGTATCTGAACTTCTTTTCAGAATCAGTTCACTCTATTGCAATGAACGCGCCAACACGCATAGGGTATTTCACTAAACAGAATGTTTCTCTAATTTATTCCATTGACTGAAATTTGTGACCTAAACTAGACTGTCGATATTCCACAGGACGAAGCATGGATACCCCCTCGACGGCCACTGGCGGCGTGCCGCGCGTCTTCGCCGTGATCCGGGCGCTCGCCGCGGTGCAGGCGGAGGGCGGCCGCGTGACCCAGATCGCACGCTCCGTGGGCCTGACACAGGCCACCACGCACCGATTGCTGCAGTCGCTGGTCGCCGAAGGCATGGTCGAGCAGGACGCGCGCAGCAAGCTGTACCGCCTGGGCATCGACTTCTTCGCGCTGGCGGCCAACGCCGGCAACCCCGGCGATCTGCGAACGCTGTGCCGGCCCGTGTTGTTGCGCCTGTGCGCGAGCCTGGGCGACAGCATCTTTCTGCTGGCGCGCAGCGGCTTCGATGCGGTGTGCCTGGACCGCAGCGAAGGGCCCTTTCCCATCCGCTCCTTCACCGGCGACGTGGGCGGCCGCATCGCCCTGGGTGTGGGTCAGGGCGCGCTGGCCATCCTCGCGTTCCTGCCGCAGGCCGAGCGCGAGGAGATCATCCGCTTCAACCTGTCACGGGTGCGCGAGTACGGCGTTTACGACGAGGTCTACCTGAGGACGGAAATCGAGCACGTTCGGCAGGTGGGTTATGCCGGACGCAGCACTGGCCTGCTGGAAGGCATGGCCGGCGTCGCTGTTCCCATCTGCGACCGCGAGGGACGGGCCGTGGCCGCCTTGAGCGTAGGCACCATCGCCGACCGGCTCAACGCCGATCGCCTGCCGACGGTGGTCGAATTGCTCAAGCGAGAAGCCGCTGCCATCGGCCCGAGGATCAACCCTTTCGACGCGACACTGCGCCGCCCTGCGCAGAGCCTGGCGAGTTCGCCGTCGGCGCAACGGATCGCGGCGCCGGGTGCGCCTGCGGCGGGCTGAGCGCCACCGACCGGGCCTGCCCCACGATCCAGTCGCGGAAGGCCAGCAGCAACGGCGTCTGTGCGCGCGACTCCGGATAGACCAGGTAATAGGCGCCCGCGTTGGTCAGCACCTGGGGGAACAACACTACCAGGGCGCCGGAGGCGATCTCCGCCTCGACCAGGAAGCGCGGCAGCAGCGCCGCTCCCAGGCCGGACACCGCCGCCTGCGCAATCATGGCGAACTGCTCGAAGCGCGGCCCGCGCAACGCGTGTGCCGTGCTGCCGCCGACCTGCTCCAACCATTCGGTCCACTGGGTCGGACGGGTGCTCTGCTGCAGCAGCACGACCGAGGCGAGATCCTGCACTTGCTGTATGCCGTGCCGGTGCCGGTAGGCCAGGCTGCAGACCGGCACGACCTCTTCATGCATCAGGTACTCGCAGGCCGCGCCCGCCCAATGAGGCGCCCCGAAATGGATCGCGGCGTCGAACGGCTCATGGGCGAAATCGAAGGGCTCGGAGCGGGCGGCGAGGTTGACCGTGACCTCCGGGTGCCGCAGCGCGAAATCGCCCAGGCGCGGAATCAGCCAGCGCGTGCCCAGCGTGGGCAGCACGGCGAGGTTCAGCAGTCCGCCGCCGCCGGAGAAGGCCATCACCTTCTGCGTCGCACCGGAGAACTGCTGCAGCGCCGCCCGGACATCGGCCGAATAGACCCGTCCGGCATCGGTCAGGACCACGCGCTGGCGTACGCGATGGAACAGGGCCACGCCCAATTGCCGCTCAAGCTGCCGGATCTGGCGGGAGACGGCGCTTTGCGTCAGGTGTAACTCGTCGGCAGCGCGCGAGACGCTGGCATGGCGCGCGGCAGCCTCGAAGGCCAGCAGGTCGCCCACGGGCGGCAGGAAGGTCTTGCGGAACATGGTCATGCAGTCGGGGAATGATCTGACCCGACCATACAGGACCCTTCAACCCTGGCGCCGAGTAGGGCTCGGCGCCGCCAATGAAATCCAGCCTTTGGTTCATTCCTCCAGCGCATCAAGTCGTTCCGATTTTTTGCTATGCAACCGGCGCTGCCTGGCGGATATTGGCGTCTGTCCCCTTCATTGCGAATCTCCATGCCCGAAGCCAACATTGCCTCTTCCGTTGCCACCGAAGTCGACCACATCCTGCAGCGGCTGGGCGTGCCCCGCGCCGCCTACACCGGCGGCGACCTGCCCGTGCGCTCTCCGATCACCGGCGAGCCGATTGCCACAATCGCTCAAACCACACCGACCGAGGCCGGACGAGCCATCGGGCGGGCGCATGCAGCCTTCCAGGCCTGGCGCAGCGTGCCAGCCCCGCGCCGCGGCGAACTGGTTCGCCTGCTCGGCGAAGAGCTGCGCGCCGCCAAGGCGGACCTCGGCCGTCTGGTCACGCTGGAAGCCGGCAAGATTCCCTCCGAAGGCGCGGGCGAAGTGCAGGAAATGATCGACATCTGCGACTTCGCCGTGGGCCTGTCGCGCCAGCTCTACGGCCTGACGCTGGCCACCGAGCGCGCCGAGCACCGCATGATGGAAACTTGGCACCCGCTGGGCGTGTGCGGCGTCATCTCGGCCTTCAACTTCCCCGTGGCGGTCTGGTCCTGGAACGCGACGCTGGCGCTGGTCTGCGGCAACGCGGTGGTCTGGAAGCCGTCCGAGAAGACCCCGCTCACCGCGATAGCCACCCATGCCATCGCCCGGCGCGCGCTGGCGCGCTTCGGCGACGCACCGGAGGGACTGCTGGAACTCCTGATCGGCGCACGGGACGTCGGCGAAGTCCTGGTGGACGATCATCGCGTGGCCGTGCTCTCGGCCACCGGCTCGACGGCCATGGGCCGCCAGATCGCGCCGCGGCTGGCCGCGCGTTTCGCGCGTGCCATCCTGGAGCTGGGCGGCAACAACGCGGCCATCGTCACGCCCTCAGCCGACCTCGATCTGACGCTGCGAGCCATCGCCTTCTCGGCGATGGGCACGGCCGGCCAGCGCTGCACGACGCTGCGCCGCCTGTTCGTGCATGAGAGCGTGTACGAAACATTGGTGCCGCGCCTGGTCAACGTCTATGAAAGCGTACAGGTGGGCGATCCGCGCGCGGCTGGCACCCTGGTGGGGCCGCTGATCGACGGCGCAGCCCTCGATGCCATGCAGAAGGCGTTGCAGGAAAGCCGGGATGCGGGCGCCAAGATACACGGCGGCGGCCGCGTGAGCGGCATCGAGGGCCACGCGGCCTGCTATGTCCGCCCGGCGCTGGTGGAACTCGGCACCCACGCCGGTCCTGTGCTGCGGGAAACCTTCGCGCCGATCCTCTACGTGATGCGCTACCAGTCGCTGGACGAAGCCATCGCGTGGCACAACGCGGTGGGAGCCGGGCTGTCGTCTTCCATCTTCACGCTGAACGTGCGCGAGGCCGAGCGCTTCCTTTCGAGCGCGGGCTCGGACTGCGGCATCGCCAACGTCAACATCGGACCGAGCGGCGCGGAGATCGGCGGCGCCTTCGGCGGCGAGAAGGAAACCGGCGGCGGGCGCGAAGCGGGTTCGGACGCGTGGAAGGCCTATATGCGCCGCGCCACCAATACCATCAACTACTCCACCGCCCTCCCCCTGGCGCAAGGCGTGACCTTCGATATCGGCGCTTGAGAAGCGAAGCGCAAGACCCGCAACCTCTTGTCACTTCTTGACACAAATGATCGCAAGCAAATGAGACAGCAGCGGGGTAATCCCCAATGCACTGGGACGGTGCGCCGAATAAAGTCTCGCCACTCGCAAACGGGCCTGCCCGAAGCGCGGGGGACCGAGGAGACATCTTTCGCAGAAGCAGAACCATAAGCTCATTGAGGCATCCGCACGAGATGCCCTTTCTTGAAAAAGGCGCCGCTGGTCGGCGCCTTTTCTTTTTTTGGCTTCTTTTCTTGGGCTTCTCTGCGCGTCAGGGCGCGGTGGCCGGCGTGCCAGGGCCAGCCGGCGGCCACGCCACCTCGCTCGCGACACGGGGCTTGCCGATCGGCGCCGTGGCCTTGCCGGCCTGGATGGCCGCCAGATCGGCCTCATTCGGATACTGGTTCATCAGCCAGTAGTCAAACACGCGTCGTGCGATGGGCGCGGCCGCCCCGGCACCCCAGCCGGCGTTCTCCACGACCAGGGCCAGCGCGATCTTCGGATCGTTGGCCGGCGCGAAGGCCATGAAGAGCGCGTGGTCGCGCTGGTGCTCCTCGAGGGCGCGCGCGTTGTATTTGGTGTTCTGCGCCTGCGTGACGGCCTGTGCGGTTCCGGTCTTGCCGGCCGCCTGGTAGCCGGCGCCGCTGAAGACGGCGCGCGCGGTACCGGCGGTGACCACGGCCACCAGTCCATCGCGAACCACGGCGACATTGGCTGGCGGATAGTGGAGGTCCTCCGCGGGCGGCTGCTCGACCGGCTTCACCTGCCCGGTCACCGTGTCCCGCGTTGCGAGCACAAGATGGGGCTTGTGCTTGATGCCGCCGTCCGCAACGATCGATGTGGCCTGCGCGAGCTGCAGCATGGTGAAGCTGTTGTAGCCCTGCCCGATGCCGAGCGAAATCGTTTCACCCGCATACCACTTCTTCTGCTCGGGCCGCTTGTAGGCATTGCGTTTCCACTCGGTGCTGGGCAGCACGCCGCGCAACTCGCCGCCGATATCGATGCCGGTGATCTGGCCGAAACCCAGCGGCTTCATGGAATCGTGGATCAAGTCCACACCCATGTCGTTGGCCAGCGAGTAGAAATAGATATTGCTCGACAGCTGGATCGCCCGCCGCATGTCGACACCGCCGATATTGCCTTCCGGACTGCCGAAGCGATGGCCGCCGAAGTTGTAGTAACCCGGGTCGTTGACCACCACGCTGGGCCCGCGCTTGCCCGTCTGCAGTGCGGCCAGGGCCATGAACGGCTTGTAGGTCGAGCCGGGCGGATAGGTGCCGCGCAGCGCGCGGTTGAGCAGCGGCTTGTCGATCGACTCGCTGAGTTCCTTCCAGCTTTCGCTGTCGATGCCCTCGACGAACAGGTTCGGATCGAACGTCGGCTTGCTCACGAAGGCCAGGATCTCGCCGGTCTTGGGGTCGATCGCCACCAGCGCGCCGCGCCGGTCGCCGTACATGTCCTCCACCAGCTTCTGCAGCTTGATGTCGATCGAGAGCATGACGGTGTTGCCCGGGGTCGCCGGATGGCCCGCGAGGCGGCGCACGGCGCGTCCGCCCGCCGATGTCTCCATCTGCTCGACGCCGGTCTGGCCATGCAGCGTCTTTTCGTAGCTCTGCTCGACGCCGAGCTTGCCGATGTATTCCGTTCCCTTGTAGTTGGCCTGGTCCTCGTCTTCCCAGTCCTCCATCGCCCCCTTCTCGGTCTGGTTGATGCGGCCGATGTAGCCCAGCACATGACTGGCGGTCTCGCCGTTGGGGTAGTTGCGGAAGAGCCGCGCCTTGATCTCCACGCCAGGAAAGCGATAGCGCTGCGCGGCGAAACGGGCGACCTCCTCGTCGCTCAGGCGCGTGCGGATCGGAACGGAATCGAAGCTGCGAGAGTCCTCGCGCAGGCGCTTGAAGCGCCGGCGATCCCGCGTCGAGACCTCGACCACTTCGCTCAGGCTGTCGATGGTCTCGTCGATATCGGCGACCTTCGATGGTGTGATCTCGAGCGTGTAGGCCGAGTAGTTGGATGCGAGCACGATGCCATTGCGGTCCAGGATCAGCCCACGATTGGGTACCACCGGAACGATGGCGGTGCGGTTGCTTTCCGCCTGCTCCGCCAGGTCCTCGTGCCGGATGATCTGCAGGTAGCCCAGCCGGGCGCACAGCAGCCCGAACGCGGTGAGCACCGCGAGGCCGATGACGAACACGCGGCGCTTGAAGCGCAGGAGGTCGGCAGCAACGTTGCGGATTTCGGTCATGGGAAATGCAGCTTAGATGGCGTGGATGCGGGAGACAACCGTCGGGACGGCGTGGCACCGCCTGTCAGAGCGGCCGATTGGCATCCGGTTCCGGCGTTCGGCGCTGCGGGGCCAGCAACAGGACGCTGACAAAGGGCCACAGCGCGGCCTCGATGAGGGGCGAAATCAGGATCGTCCAGCCCGGCGCAATGCCGCCGCCGATCATCCGGATCGCCAGTTCGATCAGATGCGACAACGCGAACAGGGGCAGCACCTGCAGCGCCTGCGAGAACACCGGAAACCAGAGCAGGCGACGGTGAATCATGACCGCGAAGAAGCCAAGCGTGGTGTAGGAGAGCGCGTGCTGGCCCAGCATCGCGGCCTGATGCACGTCCATCAGCAGGCCGAAGACGAAGGCCGCGCCGATGCCGATGCGCGCGGGCTGATGCACGCTCCAGAACACAATCACCAGCGCCAGCAGGTCGGGCGTCCAGGCCGCGCGCCCGACCGGGACCATGTTGAGCAGCAGCGCCACGATGAGGCTCGACCACATGAACAAGGGGCTGACGGGCAACAGGAGCTGCTGCTGGCCTGGGCGCATGATCATCTCGGCTTGCCTTCCTTCTTGGCCGCAGCCTTGTCTGCAGCTTTTTCCGCAGCCTTGTCCGCCTTCCGGTCCACGGCCTTGTCGCCCTTGGCGGCGGCCCTGTCGGCCTTCTTCTTCGCGGCGGCAGCTTCCGGCGTCGACGGCGCGGGCTTCGGCGGCGCCTGCGCGCCAGTCGGCGCCAGTACCAGTACGTAACGCGCGGCGGTGACGTGGGCCAGGGGTTCGCAATGAATGCGCGCGAAGGCGGAGTCGGCCCGGCGTTCGATGTGATCGACCTTGGCCACGGGCAGGCCCGCCGGATACACGCCGTCGACCCCGCTGGTAGTGAGCAGATCGCCCTCCTGCACATCCGCGTTCGCAGCCATGAAGCGCAGTTCGAGCCCGGCACCGTGCGCACTGGCGTCGCCGAACGCCACGCTGCGCGCGCCGGTGCGCGTGTTCTGCACGGGAATCGCAAGATCCCGGTCGATCACCAGCGTGATCTCGCTGGTGAAGGGCTGGACCTGGGTGACTTGGCCAACCACGCCGTTCTCGTCGATCACCGGCGAACCGGCTGCGATGCCCTGCATGAGCCCCTGGTCGATCACCACCTTGCGGGTGTAAGGGTCGGCGGCGTCATAGAGCACCTCGGCCGCCCGGCCCGGCGTCGGCGTCGTCTGTCGCAGTTCCAGGATCGAGCGCAGCCGGGCGTTTTCCTGCGCGAGGGTATCGGCCTGGCCCGCGCGCTCGGATTGCAGGGCGAGCGCCTTGCGGGCGGCGTCCTCGTTGGCTTGCGCCGTCTGCAGATCCTCGAGATAGCGTCCACCGCCCACGACCAGCCGCACCGGCTTGAGCGCAATCCACTGAACGGGATACAACACCGCACCGATGCCCGCCCGCACCGGCCGCAGGATGTTGAAACGCGCATCGGCCACCATCAGGAACAGCGCCAGCGTGCTGAAGAAGATCAGCTTGCTGAGCGCCGAGGGCCCCTGGTTGAACAAGGGTGGCGCGGTGCGATCGAGCGTACCGAGCGGCATGGAAGGAGGACTGCCTTAAATTGAAAAAGCCGGCCCTGTGCAAGCAGCACGGGCCGGCCGTTTGCGCATCGCCAGCATTATTCGCTCGTGAAGATGCTTCCGAGCCGATCCATGCGCTCGAGCGCAATGCCGCAGCCTCGCACCACACAGGTCAGCGGGTCTTCCGCCACAAGCACCGGCAAGCCCGTTTCCTCGGCCAGCAGGCGGTCGAGGTCGCGCAGGAGCGCGCCCCCGCCGGTCAGCATCATGCCGCGCTCGGCAATGTCCGCCCCGAGTTCGGGCGGCGTCTGCTCCAGGGCATTCTTGACGGCCGAAACGATGTTGTTGAGCGGATCGGTCAGCGCTTCCAGCACTTCGTTGCTGCTGATCGTGAAGCTGCGCGGGACGCCTTCGCTGAGATTGCGACCCTTGACTTCCATTTCCTTGACTTCGGAACCAGGAAAGGCAGAGCCGATGGTCTTCTTGATCACTTCGGCGGTGGGCTCGCCGATCAGCATGCCGTAGTTGCGGCGAATATAGTTGATGATGGCCTCGTCGAAGCGGTCGCCGCCAACGCGCACGCTGCCCTTGTAGACCATGCCGCCGAGCGAAATCACCCCGACCTCGGTGGTGCCGCCGCCGATGTCGACGACCATGGAGCCACTGGCTTCGGACACAGGCAGGCCGGCCCCGATCGCCGCCGCCATGGGCTCCTCGATCAGGTACACCGAAGTGGCGCCTGCGGCCTCGGCCGCGTCCTTGATGGCACGGCGCTCGACCTGGGTCGAGCCGCAGGGTACGCAGATGATGATGCGCGGGCTCGGCGTGAGCAGCGAGCGCGGGTGCACCATCTTGATGAACTGCTTGATCATCTGCTCGGTGATCACGAAATCGGCGATCACCCCGTCCTTCATGGGACGGATGGCTTCGATGTTGCCGGGTACCTTGCCGAGCATGGCCTTGGCTTCGCGGCCGACGGCCTGGATCACTTTCTTGCCGTGCGGGCCGCCTTCGTGGCGAATGGCGACGACCGAGGGCTCGTCCAGGACGATGCCCTTGTTGCGAGCAAAGATCAGCGTATTGGCCGTGCCGAGGTCAATCGCGAGGTCGGTAGAAAAGTACCGACGGAAAGCTCCAAACATTGTGGAATTCCTCTGGGGCACGGCGTGCGCGTCGGCAGGCCGTCGCCCTCTATTTGGGTCGTTTGACGGGGGTGGTTTGAAACGTTTTTGCGGCAAATGCCGGCGCGTTCGCGGGGGTTGCGGCAAAGGCGGGATAATACCTGAATCCCCCGTCGTTACAGCGCTCAGACGTACCTTTACGGGGTACGGCCCTGCTGGTTATACCCCCCCGATCAGTCTTTCGTTTTCTTCGATGTCCCTCACTTCCTCCGATATTGCGCGCATCGCCTCGCTCGCCAGGCTCCAGCTGGCACCCGATGAGAGCGAGCGAATGCTCGGCCAGATCAATGGCTTCTTCGAACTGGTCGAGCAGATGCGTGCGGTCGATACCGCCGGCGTCGAGCCGCTCGCCCATCCGGTGGCCACCATCGAAGACATCACGCTGCGCCTCGCCGAGGACGTGGTCAGCGAAAAGAACGACCGCGAAGCCAACCAGCGCAGCGCGCCAGCGGTCGAAAACGGCCTGTTCCTCGTCCCGAAGGTGATCGAATGAGCGCCGGACGCGAACTGCATGAAATGGGCGTGAGCGCTCTGGCCGCGGCCCTGCGCGAGCGCAAGGTGTCGGCGGTCGAGGCCGCGCGGCATCATCTGGCCCGAATCAGGCAGCACCAGGACCTGGCCACCTTCGTCGCGATGGACGAGGACCTGACATTGGCCCAGGCCCGTGCGGCCGATGCACGGATCGCCGCCGGCACCGCGCCGGCGCTGGCGGGCGTGCCGATCGCCCACAAGGACATCTTCGTCACCGCCGATTTGCCCACGACGGCGGGCTCGCGCATCCTGGCGGGCTACCGCTCGCCCTTCGACGCCACCGTCGTGCGCCGGCTCGCCGACGCCGGCGCGGTGACGCTCGGCAAGCTCAGCTGTGACGAATTCGCGATGGGTTCGGCCAACGAGAACGTCGCCGTGCCCGCGCTCGGGTTCGACAAGCCCGTGTCCGTGCGCAATCCCTGGAACACGACGCGCGTTCCCGGCGGGTCCTCGGGTGGCAGTGCCGCGGTGGTGGCTGCCCGCCTCGCGCCGGCAGCGACCGGCACCGACACCGGCGGCTCGATCCGCCAGCCCGCCTCCTTCTGCGGCGTGACCGGCATCAAGCCCACCTACGGCCGCGCCTCGCGCTACGGCATGGTCGCCTTCGCCTCCAGCCTCGATCAGGCGGGCCCCATGGCACGTTCGGCCGAGGATTGCGCCTTGCTGCTGTCGGCCATGTGCGGCCCCGATACGGCCCGCGACTCGACCTCGCTGGACAAGCCGGCGGAAGACTATTCGAGTCGCCTGGGCGACTCGCTCGAAGGCCTGCGCATCGGCGTGCCGAAGGAATTCCTGGGTGACGGCGTGGCGCCAGGGGTTCACGCCGCGATCGACGCCGCGCTCGCCGAATACGAGAAGCTGGGCGCCCGGCGTGTCGAAATCACGCTGCCGCGCACCCAGCTGTCCATTCCCGTCTATTACATCATCGCGGCTGCCGAGGCCTCGAGCAACCTGAGCCGCTTCGATGGCGTCAAGTTCGGCCATCGCGCCGCAAAATACCGCGATCTGGCCGACATGTACGCCAGGACGCGCGAAGAAGGTTTCGGCGACGAGGTCAAGCGCCGCATCATGATCGGCACCTACGTGCTCTCCCACGGCTACTACGACGCCTACTATCTGCAGGCGCAGAAGGTCCGTCGCATGATCGCCGACGACTTCCAGCAGGCTTTCCGGCAGTGCGATCTGATCGCCGGACCCGCCTCGCCGACGGTGGCCTGGAAGCTCGGCGAGCATGGCGATGACCCGGTGGCCGACTACCTGGCCGACATCTTCACGCTCCCGGCTTCGCTCGCCGGCCTGCCCGGCATGAGCCTGCCAGTCGGCTTTGGCGAGGATGAAATGCCTGTGGGACTGCAGTTGATCGGCAACTACTACGGCGAAGCCCGGCTGCTCAACGCGGCGCACCGCCTGCAGCAGTCGACCGACTGGCACCAGCGCGTGCCCGCGGGCTATTGAGGGGCATCGAGATGAGCCAGATGAGCAACACCGAACAACTGCAGCAAGGACGGCCGACCGGGCCGCTGGTCCAGGGCTATGAAGTCATCATCGGCTTCGAGACGCATGCCCAGCTTTCCACGGCCTCGAAGATCTTCAGCCGCGCCTCCACCGCTTTCGGCGCCGAGCCCAATACGCAGGCTTGCCCGGTCGACCTGGCGCTGCCCGGCACGCTGCCCGTGATGAACAAAGGCGCGGTCGAACGGGCCATCCGCCTCGGGCTCGCGCTCGGCTCGCACATCGCGCCGCGCAGCGTGTTCGCGCGCAAGAACTACTTCTATCCCGACCTGCCCAAGGGCTACCAGATCAGCCAGTTCGAGATCCCGGTCGTGCAGGGCGGCTCCGTCAGCTTCTTCCTTGGCGACGAGAAGAAGACCGTCCGCCTGGTGCGTGCCCACCTCGAGGAGGACGCCGGAAAGTCGCTGCACGAGGACTTCATCGGCCAGTCGGGCATCGACCTCAACCGCGCCGGCACGCCGCTGCTGGAGATCGTGACCGAGCCCGACATGCGCTCCACCGCCGAGGCCGTGGCCTATGCGCGCGAGCTGCACAAGATCGTCACCTGGATCGGCATCTGCGACGGCAACATGCAGGAGGGCAGCTTCCGCTGCGACGCCAACGTCTCGGTGCGCAAGCCCGGCGCGCCGCTGGGCACGCGGCGCGAGATCAAGAACCTCAACAGCTTCAAGTTCATGCAGCAGGCGATCGACTACGAGATCCGCTGGCAGATCGAGGAGATCGAGGAAGGCCGCCAGATCCAGCAAGCCACGGTGCTGTTCGACCCCGACACGGGCGAGACGCGCGCCATGCGCACCAAGGAAGACGCGGCCGACTATCGCTACTTCCCCGACCCGGACCTGCCGCCGCTGGCGATCGCGCAGGAATGGATCGAGCGCGTGCGCGCCGAGATGCCCGAACTCCCGCGCGCGATGGCCGAGCGCTACGTGCGCGACCATGGCCTGTCGGAATACGATGCCGCCCAGCTCACGCAAAGTCCCGCCCTGGCTCATTACTTCCAGAGCGCGGTGGCCGCCGGCGCCAATGCCAAGCTCGCGAGCAACTGGATCACCGGCGAGATCGCCCGCCGGCTGAACCAGCAGGACATCGGCATCGCCGAAGCCCCGGTCACGGCCGCGCAGCTGGCGCAGCTGATCCGGAGCATCAGCGACGGCACCATTTCGAACAACGCCGCCCGGCAGGTCGTCGACGCGCTATGGACCGGCGAAGGCCAGGACGTCGCGGCGATCATCGAGGCCAAGGGCCTGAAGCAGATGAGCGACACCGGCGCGCTCGAGAAGATCGTCGATGACGTGCTGGCCGCCAATCAGAAGAACATCGACGAATACCGCGCGGGCAAGGACAAGGCCTTCAACGCGCTGGTGGGCCAGGTCATGAAGGCCAGCCAGGGCAAGGCCAATCCGACGCAGGTGAATGCGCTGCTGAAGGCGCGGCTGGGCTGATCGCCGGATCGGCGCAGGGCGGCTCAGCGTGTCGTCGGCGCCGCGGCCCCGGCCCAGAGCGGCGCGAGGCGCGCGCGCTCTTCGTCGAAGCGCTCGTTGACGCGCTTCTTCTCCTCCTCCTGGTCGGCGATGAAGCGGTTCTGCACCGCGACGCTCTTTTCGTTGTCCTCCAGCTTGCGGCGCACGGCGTCAGGCGCCTTGCTCGGATCCTTGGCGTAGAACTCGAGTTCGTCGTCGATCCGCCTGCGCTCGTCGCCCAACTCGCCGAGGCGCTTCTTCGCCGCCTGGATCACCGCATCGATCTGGACCAGCGCTTCGGCACGCTCGCGGTTGTGCGCGGCGACATTGGGATAGCGAATCAGCAAGGCGCGTTCTCGGCGCCGCTCTTCGAGCAGGCGCGAAGCCGTCAGCTGCGCCTGGCGCTGGCGCTCCTCGCGCTCGGCCTGCTCGCGCGGCGTATAGGAAGGCTCGATCTTGCGCCGCAAGGTGCCGCTCGGGCCGAGTTCACGCTGTTCGCGGTCGGCGCAATCGGCGATCGGCCGGTCGGCCGTGATGATGCGGCCGCGTGCGTCGGTGCAGGTGTAGATGCTGGTGCTCGGCGCAGGCGCCGGCTGCGCGTGGACCGTTGCGGCCACCAGCAGAAATGCGAGGGATGCGATGGGAGCTCGGGTGCGCGGCAACGTCAGTCCTTCACGTCAAGTGAACCATCAACCCGCGCCGTAGCGCGCCCTGTACGCCAGGACGGCCTGGCGGTGCGCGCCCAGTTCGTCGTCGGCGCGTCTCGAGAGGTACTGTAGCAAGTCGTCGAGGGTGGCAATCGCCACCACCTGCAGGCCGAGCTGGTTGCGCACATATTGCACGGCACTGTGGTCCACGTCCACACCGTCCTGCGTCGCCTTTTCCTGCCGGTCCAGCGCGATGACCACGGCATGCGGCGTGGCGCCGGCCTTGCGAATGGCCGCGATGGATTCGCGCACCGCGGTGCCCGCCGACATCACGTCGTCGACGATCAGCACACGCCCCTTGAGTGGCGCACCGACCAGTGTGCCGCCTTCCCCATGGTCCTTGGCTTCCTTGCGGTTGTAGGCGAAGGGGACGTTGCGCCCGCGCCGGGCCAGTTCCGCGGCCACCGTGGCGCCGAGCGGAATGCCCTTGTAGGCGGGACCGAAGATCATGTCGAACTCCAGTCCGCTCGCCATCAGCCGGTCTGCATAGAATTCGGCGAGCCGCGCGAGCTTGGCACCGTCGTCGAACAGACCGGCGTTGAAGAAGTACGGGCTCATGCGCCCGGCCTTGGTCTTGAACTCGCCGAAGCGCAGCACCCCCGACGCCAGTGCGAACTCAACAAAGTCCTGCGCCAGCGCGCCGTCTTCTCCAACCTTAGCAACCTCAGCCATCAGGGATTCCTCGTGTTCAAACTGACCAGCCTCAACCTCAATGGCCTGCGCTCGGCCGCCACCAAGGGCGTCGCCGATTGGGCGGCGGAACTGGCGCCGGATTGTATTTGCATGCAGGAGATCCGCGTCCAGGCGAGCGACATCGAAGGCCGGTTCGAAGAGATGGCGGGCCTGAAGGGCCACTTCCATTTTGCGGAGAAAAAGGGCTACGCGGGAACTGCCATCTACACGAAGCATGCACCCAGCGAAGTCGTGGTGGGCTGGGGCGACCGGGAGTTCGATGCCGAAGGCCGCTATCTTGAACTCCGATTCGACACGCCCGGGCGCAAGCTCTCGATCATCAGCTGCTACTTCCCGAGCGGCTCGTCGGGCGAAGAGCGCCAGGCGGCGAAGTTCCGCTTCCTCAAGGGCTTCTTCCCGCATCTGGTCGCTCTCAAGCGCGAGCGCGAGTTCGTGCTGTGCGGCGACATCAACATCGCCCACAAGGAGATCGATCTGAAGAACTGGCGCAGCAACCAGAAGAACAGCGGCTTCCTGCCCGAGGAGCGCGCGTGGATGACCAACCTCCTCGACCATGGCGCGGAAGGCGCCGGCCTGGTGGATGTCTACCGCCTGCTCAAGCCCGACACCACCGACGAGGCCTATACCTGGTGGAGCAACCGCGGCCAGGCCTATGCCAAGAACGTGGGCTGGCGCCTGGACTACCACCTCGCCACGCCCAAGACCGCCCAGCTCGCCCGCAGCGAAACGATCTTCAAGACCCTCAAGTTCAGCGATCACGCGCCCATCACGGTCGATTACGACTTCACGCTCTGAGCAGGCTCAGCCTGACAGCGCCGGCAGCGCCCTGACCAGGGTCTCGCCGAAGGCCTGCATGGCTTCCGTCTCGTGCATGCCGCGCTTGGTGATCCGATAGAAGTCGAGCCCGACCTTGGGCTTTTGCAGCACGTCGGTGCGCACGCGATGGCGCCGGCAGGCCGCGAGCGCGAAGGTGGGCATCACGGCGGTGCCGAAGCCGGCCTCGACCATCGAGATCAGCGTGCCGAAGAAATTGAAGGCGGGGCGTTGCGCATCCGCCCGGTCGATGGCGCCCAGATGCACGTCGATGACCCTCTGGATCGGATTGCTCGGCGGCAACCCGATGAGTTCCGCGGATCGCAGCGCCGACCATGGCACCGTGCCGCCGGCTGGCGCCGTCTCCCCGCTCTCGACCGGGGCGACCCGCATGAGATGAAAGCGCCCCACCGGCACGCGTTGAAGCCCCGGCGCGGCCTTGAAGAAGAATCCCAGGCCAAGATCCGCCTCGCCGCTCACCACCATCGCCTCCACGTCGCGCAGGTCGGCGTCGAAGAGTTTCAGGCTGACCTTCGGATGACTGTCGCGGAACTGGTGGAAGACTTGCGGCAACAGATGCGACGAAACCAGCGGCGTCGCGGCGATGCGCAGGGTCTGGCGCGCCTCGTCGCCCTCGCTGCCCAGGCGCGCCGTGATGTCGTCGAGATCCGTCACCACGCGCTCGACCACGGGCAGCAGGCGGCGGCCGGCCGCCGTGAGTTCGACCATGCGGGTGGTGCGATCGAAGAGGCGGCATCCGAGCTGGCGCTCCATCTCGCGCACCAGCGTGCTCAGGCCTGCTTGCGTCATGTGGGCCTGTTCGGCGGCGCGCGTGAAGTTGCCGATGCGCGCCACGTGGAGAAAGGCGCGCATCTGGCGCACGGAGAGATTCATACGGATTAATGATAAATCCATACGACATCTAAACTTCCAGGATGACCGAAGTCCCGATCTAATCCAGCCCCTGACCGAAACCCGAGATGGAAAGCAAATGGGAGACATGAGCAAGCAAACCGAAGTCATCGTGCTGGGCGCCGGCATCGGCGGACTGACCCTGGCACTGAGCCTGCACCAGGCCGGCATCGCATGCCGCGTCTACGAAGCGGTGCCCGAGTTCAAGCCCCTCGGCGTGGGCATCAACATCCTGCCGCACGCGGCGCGCGAGCTGAGCGAACTCGGGCTGCAGCCCGCCCTCGACGCGGTGGGCGTGCGTACCCAGGAGTCGGTGTTCTTCAATTCCCACGGCCAGCTGGCGTTTCGCGAAGCCGCCGGCACCGCCGCGGGCTACGACTGGCCCCAGTATTCGATCCATCGCGGCGACCTGCACGCCGTGCTGCTGGCCGCGACGCTGGAGCGCCTGGGCGCCGACAGCGTGGTCTGCGGCCACCGATGCAAGGGCGTCGAACAGGACGAGGATGGCGTCACGGCGCGCTTCACCGCACCGGACGGCTCGGCCTTGCCGAGCGCCCGCGCGTCGGTGGCCGTGGGTTGCGACGGCATCCATTCGGTGCTGCGCAAGCAGTTCTATCCGAACGAGGGCGCACCGCGCTACTCGGGCGTGAACATGTGGCGCGGCACCGCGAAACACAAGCCCTTCCTGTCGGGCGCGAGCATGGTGCGCGCCGGCTGGCTGGACCAGGGCAAGATGGTGATCTACCCGATCCGCAACAACGTCGATGCCCAAGGCAACCAGCTCATCAACTGGGTCGCCGAGATCCACTCGCCCCAGCCCGCCATCCAGGATTGGAGCCGCCCCGGCCGCATCGAGGATTTCATGCCCTCCTTCGAGAACTGGCATTTCGGCTGGCTCGACGTGCCGGCGCTGATCCGCTCCTCCGATGCCATCCTCGAATATCCGATGGTGGACCAGGACCCGCTGCCGAAATGGACGCACGGCCGGCTCACGCTGCTGGGCGACGCTGCGCATCCGATGGTGCCGCGCGGCTCCAACGGCGCCGGCCAGGCCATCATCGACGCCCGCTTCCTGGCGGGCGCGCTGCACAAGTCGGGCGTGGGCAACGAGGCGCTGGAGACCTACGACGCCGTGCGCGTGAAGGCGACGACGAACGTGGTGCTCACCAACCGCAGCAATCCACCCGATACGATCCTGCGCGAGGTCTACGAGCGAACCGGCGGCAAGCGCTTCGAGCGCCTGGAAGACAGCGTCACGCAGGCGGAACTGCAGGCGATCTCGGACAACTACAAGCGCATCGCGGGCTTCGACCCCGCCGCACTGAAGGCGCGTCCTTCCTACCTTTGAACCCGACGGAGACAGCATGCGTTCCTTGACGAAAATTCTCGCGACCCTGCTCATGGTCGCCGGCGCCGCGGCCGCCCACGCCTGGCCCGACCAGCCGATCACGCTGGTCGTTCCCTACTCGCCGGGCACCGGCATCGACCTGATCGCGCGGCAGCTTTCCGTCCGGCTGCCCGCGGTACTGGGCCAGCCGGTGATCGTGGAGAACGTGGTCGGCGCCAGCGGCAACATCGGCAGCGAGAAGGTCGCCCGGGCCAAGCCAGATGGCTACACGCTGATGGTGCAGGTCAACACGCTGGTAATGAACAAGAGCCTCTACAAGTCGCTCAGCTACGACCCGGTGTCGGATTTCACGCCGGTGTCGCTGACCTCCTGGGGCACGCTGCTGCTGGTGACCAATCCAAACGTGCAGAAGACCACCTCGGTGGCGCAGATGATCGCCGCCGCGAAGGCCGCGCCGGGCAAGCTCACCTACGCGACGCCCGGGCTCGGCACGCCGCATCACCTGGCGATGGCCCTGCTCCTGCAGAGCACCGGCGCCGAGATGCTGCATGTGCCCTACAAGGGCACGGCCGGCGCGGTGACGGACCTGCTGGGCGGGCGCATCGACTACATGTTCCTGCCGGTGCACGTGGCGCTGCAGCAGATCCGTGCCGGCAAGCTCAAGGCCATCGCGACCGGCAGCGACAAGCGCCTGGCCCAACTGCCGACGGTGCCCACGCTGGCCGAGTCCGGCTTCAGCGTCGGCAATACGGACATGTGGTACGGCGTGCTGGCGCCGAAGGGCACGCCCCCGGCCGTGGTGGAGCGGCTCAACAAGGAGATCGCCGCAGTGCTGAAGAAGCCCGAGGTCGCGACGGCCTTCGAGGCGCAGGGCATGGTGCCCGCATCTTCCACGCCCGCCGAGTTCGGCCAGTTGATCGACAAGGATGCCAAGCGCTGGGCGGGCGTGGTGCAGCGCGGCAAGATCACCGCGGACTGAAGTTCAGGTCGGGCGCTGCTGCCGCGCGCGGCCCGCGTGCCGCGCCATGTGCACCTCGTGCAAGGTGATCTTGCGCACCTCGGACTGGCTCGTCTCGATGTGCGCGCGCAGCAGCATCGCCGCCTGGTCGCCGCGGTTCGCGCGGATGGCCTTCAGGATCTTGGCGTGCTCGTCGTAGGTCGCATCGATGCGCGGCTGCTTGGTGAAGTCCAGGCGGCGAATGATGCGGATGCGGTCGGTGACGTCGCGGTGCACGCGCGCCATCTCCGCGTTGCCGGCGGCGGCGACCAGCGAGCAATGGAAGGCCTCGTCCCATTGCGCGACCTGCGCGTTGTCCGAGCTTCGCTGCGCCGCCGGCACGAGCCAGATGCTCGCCAGCGTATCGAGAAGGCCGCGGTCGACGCGATGGTCGGTTTCGCAGAGCCGATGCACGGCGGTGGTCTCCAGCACCATGCGCAGGTCGTAGAGCTGCTCGAACTGCTCAAAGTCGAAGGGCAGCACACGCCAGCCGCTTCGAAACAGCACCTCGACGAAGCCCTCCTGCTGCAGCCGGAAGAGCGCCTGGCGCACGGGCGTGCGCGAAACGCCGAGGCGCTCGCTGATTTCGTTCTCGGTGAAGCGATCGCCCGGCACGAGGCGGAACTCGGCGACGTCGCGCTTGAGCTGCGCATAGACCTGGTCGGCGCGGGTGCGGAACGCGGGGTCGCCAGCCAGATGCTGGGAGGAATCGGGGGGAGTTCGGACGGTCGACACGTGGACGATGTTAGTGCGTGCCGAGAGCGGCCAGCAAGGCGGCGCTCGGCGCGGTCCAGCCGACGATGGCGCCCTGCGCGCGGATCATGTCGACGGCGGCCGCCTTGAACGCGGGGAAATAGCTTTCGGTGCAGTCTTCCAGCAGCAGGCAGTCGTAGCCCCTGTCATTGGCCTCGCGCATGCTGGTCTGCACGCAGACCTCGGTGGTCACGCCGCCGAAGAGCAGATGCGTGATGCCGCGCGCCCGCAGCATGTCGTGAAGCCCGGTGGCATAGAACGCGCCCTTGCCGGGCTTGTCGATCACGATCTCTCCTTCGACCGGCGCGAGCGCCTCGATGATCTGGTTGCCCGGCTCGCCCATCACGAGGATGCGGCCCATCGGGCCCTCGTCACCGATGCGCAATGTCGGGTTGCCGCGATTGCGCTTGGCCGGCGGACAGTCCGAGAGGTCAGGCTTGTGGGCCTCCCGGGTATGGACCACGAGGCCGCCTGCCCGCCTCCAGGCTTCGAGGGTCTTCTTCGTCGCCGGAACAATGGCTTCGAGGAGCGAGACATCATTGCCCAGGCTCTCGCCGAAGCCGCCGGGTTCGATGAAGTCCCGCTGCATGTCGATCAGGACCAGCGCCGTGGTCCGGGGGTCGAACTCGTAGGGAAAAGGATGGGCCTCCAGGCGCATAGTGTTCCTTCGTCAGTGCGGCGTGGCCGAATGATGATCGCCGCCGCCCATGTGCGCACCCAGCACGTGGCGCTCCGCGGTCGCGGCCGCCGTCTCGAACACGATCCGCCCCTCGCTCATCACGACGATCCGGTCGGCCATCTCCAGCAGTTCGTCGAGGTCTTCGCTGATCAGCAGCACCGCGCCGCCGCGCGCGCGCACCTGCACGATCCGGCCGTGGATCTCGGCGACCGCCGCGAAGTCCAGCCCGAACACGGGGTTCGCGGCAATCAGGACGTTGATGTCCCCGGCCAGTTCACGCGCCAGCACCGCCCGCTGCACGTTGCCGCCGGAGAGGCTGCGAATCGGCGCGCCCTCGCCCTGCGTCTTGACGCCGTACTCGGCAATCCATTCCCGCGCCCTGCTGCGCCAAAGCGGAAAGTTGAGCAGACCCGCACCGAGCGCGCGCCACGCGAGCGGCGGTTGATCGAAGTCCCGCAGCGCCATGTTCTCGGCCACGCTGAGTTCGCCCACGCAGGCGTTGCGCAAGGGCTCCTCCGGCAGGCTGCGCACCTTCAGGCGCCGGTTCTCCTCGCGCCGTGCGGCATAGGGCTCGCCCATCACCGTGACCCGGCCCGCCAGCCGTGGACGCTGGCCGACCAGCGCCTCGACCAGCTCGCGCTGGCCATTGCCCGAGACGCCCGCGACGCCGAGGATCTCGCCCGCGCGCACGAGAAGGCTGAGGTCGTGCACCGCCAGCGTTCCGCGGTCGCCCTGCGCCTGCAGGCCCTCGACCTGCAAGGCTACGCGCGCATCCGCCGCCGTCTCCTGCATCGCATGCAACGCGCGACCGACCGGCGCCTGGGTGTCGCCTTCGGGCGGCGGCGCTTCGCCCTCGCCCATCATGGCCGCGGCCAGGCGCGCGGGATTCGTCCCCGACACCTCGCAGTGGTGCACGGCCTTCCCGCGCCGCAGCACGGTGACGCTGTCGGCGTACGCCATCACCTCGCGAAACTTGTGCGTGATGATGAGCACCGTGCACATGCCGCTGCGCGCGAACTCGCGCACATGGCCCAGCACTTCATCGGCCTCCTGCGGCGTCAGCACCGAAGTCGGCTCGTCGAGGATCAGCAGGCGCGGCTTCAGGTAAAGCTGCTTGAGCAATTCGAGCTTCTGCTTCTCGCCGGCGGCCAGTTCGGAAGGGCGCACGTCGAGGTCCAGGCTGAATGGCGTGGTCGCGAGGAATTCCTTCAGCTCCGCGCGCTTGGACTTCCAGTCGATCAAAGCCGGCGTCTTGCCGCCGGCCAGCAGCAGGTTCTCGGCCACCGTCATGCCCGGGGCCAGCGTGAAATGCTGATAGACCATGCCGATGCCCAGCGCGCGCGCGACCACGGGATTCGCGATGTCCTGCTCGCGCCCGTCGATGAGGATGCTGCCTTCCTCCGCGCGCTGGAAGCCCGCCACGCATTTCACGAGCGTGCTCTTGCCCGCGCCGTTCTCGCCCAGCAGCGCATGCACCGTGCCGGGCTCGACGCGCATGGTCACGCGATCCATCGCGGTGAAGCTGCCGAAGCGCTTGGTGAGCTCGTAGGTGTCGAGCGCCAGCGCGCCGGTGGCGTGGGCCAGGGGCTGGACGGGTGCGATCATGGGACGGCCTTCATGTTCACATCGCCGGCAGCGCGTCGAGCAGCGCGCCGGAATGCGCATGGGCGCCGAACACGCCGCCCTGCATGGTGATCATCTTCAGCGCGGCAAGATGGTTGCCGTGGTCGGTCGCGGCCGTGCAATCCGACAGCAGCAGACATTCGAAGCCTCGATCGTTGGCATCGCGCATGGTCGTGTGCACGCACACGTCGGTAGTGATGCCGGCGAGGATCAGGTTCACGATGCCGCGCGTGCGCAGCACGAGATCGAGGTCGGTCGCATAGAAGGAGCCCTTGCCGGGCTTGTCGATCACCACCTCGCCGCGCAGCGGCGCCAAAGCGGGGATGATTTCCCAGCCGGGCTCGCCGCGCACCAGGATGCGCCCGCACGGGCCGTCGTCGCCGATACCCACGCCATTGGCGCCGATCTGGCGCGAGCGCCAGCGCTTATTGGCGGGCAGGTCGGCCAGGTCGGGGCGATGGCCTTCGCGCGTATGGATGATGGGAAATCCCAGCGGGCGCAAGCGCGCCAGCACGCGCGCGATCGGCTCGATCGGCGCCTGCACGAGGGAGAGGTCGTAGCCCATCACGTCGACGTACCCGCCCTTGCCGCAGAAGTCGGTCTGCATGTCGATCACGATCAGCGCGGTGTTGTCCGGCCGCAGCGCGCCGTTGTAGGGCCAGGCGTAGGGCTCGGCGGCGACGAAGCATGGGGGCTGCATCGAGGTGATCATGCGGAAACCAGCGGATGGTTCTCGGGGCCCTTGTAGGCGCGCTCGGGCGCCGCGAAGCCGAAGCCGGTGCCGTCGGTCACCTTGACCTCGGCGCTCCACGGCAGGCTGTAGCGGCCGGCCGCCATGTCCTTCATGTAGGTGTAGGGGCAATCCTGGGCGCCGCCCTTCACCGCCACGTAGCCGCGATGGTAGAGCTGGTAGATGTTGTTCTCCACGCCCCAGCCGGTGCGGGCCTCGCGCACCAGGTCGGGCCGCAGTTCGGCCGTGATGATCTCGTCCGGCCGCGCGCCGCCTTCCACCAGCACGGTGCCGTCGAAGTTGCAGAACATGCCTTCGCCCATCGAATCGAAGCTGCCGTCGCTGCCGCACATGCACACGCTCGCGGTAAGGGCGAGGTTGCAGAAGGCATTGGCCTGGTTGGTGATGCGCCATGCATGGCGGATCGGCGCGGTGTAGCCGGCCGTGCGAATGATGATCTCCGCGCCCTTGTACGCGGCTTCGCGCGCCATCTCCGGCAGCATGCCGTCGTGGCAGATGATGAGGGCGAGCCTGCTGCCGTTGGGGCCGTCGCATACCGGGATGCCGAGGTTGCCGGGCTCCCAGGGCTCGACCGGAACCCAGGGATGCATCTTGCGGTAGTAGAGCCGGATCGCGCCCTTGTCGTCGATGATCAGGCCGCTGTTGTAAGGGTTGCCGCCGGGGTTGGCTTCCATGATGGAGAAGCAGCCCCAGATCAGGTTGTCGATGCAGGCCTGGCGGAAGGCGCCAACTTCCGGGCCGTCGAGCGAGCACATGATCTCGGGCGAGGTGTCCATCGACAGGCCGTGCAGCGCGTACTCCGGGAAGACCACCAGGTCCATCGTGCCCTGGTTGCGCCGCGCCTTGGCGACCAGCTCGCAGATCCGCCGCGTCTGCGCCGCCAGATCGGCCGCCGTCCTGACGACCGGCAGCTGCAGCTGCACCAGCCCGACGACCACGCCGTGCTCCGACTTGTTCAACCCACCCAGACCACTCATTCAATCGACTCCCATGTTCAACGTGTGGACGACAGCTCGCCGGGGCTTCCGACGGCCACGCTGCCCGGCTTGCAGGTCAGCACGAGAATGACCAGGGTGAGCACGTAGGGCACCGTATTGAAGAGGTGATAGCCCCAGCCCACGCCGATCGATTGCAGCGCCGGACCGATCGCCCCGGCGCCGCCGAAGAGCAGCGCCGCGCCGACGCAGCGCAGCGGACTCCAGCGCGCGAAGATGACCAGCGCGACCGCAATCAGGCCCTGCCCGCTGGAGATGCCCTCGTTCCAGCTCCCCGGATAGAAAAGCGTCAGCGACGCGCCGCCCAGTCCCGCGATGAAGCCGCCGGCCGTGGTGGCCGCGATGCGCAGGCCCGAGACCGAGTAGCCGAGCGCCCGCGTGGCATTGGCCGAGTCGCCCGCCATGCGCACCAGCAGGCCGGCCCGCGTGCGCGCCAGGCCCCACCAGAGCAGCACGGCCAACGCCACGCCGACGGGCACCAGCGAATTGACCTGCAGCGCCGATCGGATCACCGGGTTGTCGCTCCAGTTGCCCAGCGCGATGGCCGGCAACTGCGGCGCCTGCGGCTGGATCAGGGGCTTGCCGAGATAGAAGGCCAGGCCCGTGCCGAACAGCATCAGCGCGATGCCGGTCGCGACGTCGTTGACGCGATCGAGCGAACACAGGAGTCCGTGCAGGAGCGCTAGCGCCGCACCCGCCGCCGCGCCAATCAGCACGCCGAGCCAGGGCGAGCCGGTGAGCCATGCGCCGCCGAACGACGCCATCGCCGACAGCACCAGCACACCCTCGAGGCCCAGATTGATGCGCCCGGATTTCTCCGTGAGGCACTCGCCGAGACTCACGAAGAGAAAGGGAGCGCCGACACGCAGCGCACCGCCCACGATGCCGGCCACCAGGGCGATCCATTGGTCGGCCGTCATAGCGCCGCCTCCTTGACCACCACCGCATCGGCAGCGCTGCGCGGCGCGCGGTTCTTCACCAACGTCTTCCAGTCGACCATGCGCAAGCCCTCGCTGGCAAGGATCAGGACGAAGGCCAGCCCTTGCAGCACCAGCACCGACGCATCGGGCAGGCCGAGCCGCCGCTGCAACAGGCTGCCCGCGGCACCGAAGCCGCCAAACAGGATCGCCACCGGGACGATCGCCACCGGGTTGTGACGCGCGATGAAGGACACCAGGATGCCGGCGTAGCCATAGCCGGCGATCAACGACGCGTTGGCATTGGTGTGCACCGCCGCCACTTCCACCGCGCCCGCGACCCCGGCGCAGGCGCCGCCGAGACCGCAGGCCGCGAGGATGAGCCGGTTCGCAGGCAGCCCGACCAGCTGGGCCGTACGCGGATTGCCGCCGACCACGCGGACCGCGAAGCCGGACGCCGTCAGCCGCAGCCACAGCCCCGAGACCACGCAGGCGACGATGCCGATCACCAGGCCCCAGTGCACATCCGAGCCGCCGATGCCGCCGATCGCCAGGCCCTCGGCCAGCGAACGCGTCGCCGGCTTGTTGAGGCTGGCGGGATCGCGCAGCGCGCCTTCGACCAGGTGCTTGAACAGGCCGATCGCGATGTAGGCGAGCAGCAGGCTGCTGATCGTCTCGTTGATGCCCCGGTACTGGCGCAGCCAGCCCGCGAGCGCAATCCACGCGGCACCCGCGATTGCGCCTGCGATGCACAGCATCACGGTGCCCACCACGTTGGCGGGCAGCGGCAGCGCATAGGGGAGCGCGGCACAGGCCAGCCCGCCCAGCACCAGCGCGCCCTCGCCACCGATGATGACCAGGCCCGCGCGCGCGGGAATCGCGACGCACAGCGCGGTGAGCATCAGGGGTGCGGCGCGCTGCAGGGTGTTCTGCCACGAGAACCAGTCGCCGAAGGCCCCCTTGAAGAGGATGACCCACACGTCGACCGGACTCACGCCCGCGAACCAGAYGAACACGCCGAACAGCAGCAACGCCGCCACGATGGCGAACGCTGGCAGCGCGACCTCTTTCAATGCGTTGGGCATCGTCGGCTCGCTGGACGCAACGGGTCAGCCGATGGAGCCGACCACGCCTTCGACGAGGTAGTTCATCTTCTCCAGCTCCAGGTCGGTCTGCTTCAGGGCCTTGCCCGGCGGAATGACGACCGCGCCCTTGTTGTCCTTCAGGCCGCCCTGGAAGATGTCGAAAGTGCCAGCAATCATCTTGCCCTTGATGTCGTCGGCTTTCTTCTTCGCCGCGTCGCTCACCATCGGGCCATAGGTGGACATCTTGACGTAGCCCTCCTTCAGGCCGCCGCGCAGGAAGTTGGGATGCGGCTTGCCGGTCCGGGCGGCGTCGACCACCGTCTTGTAGGCCGTGAGCCAGTTCCATTCGGCCCCGGTGAGGTAGGCGTTGGGCGCCAGCTTCGCCTGGCTGGCGTGGTAGCCGCACACCATCTTTCCGCGCTTGGCGGCGGTCTCCACGATCACCTTGGGTCCGTCCACGTGCATGGTGAAGACATCGCAGCCCTGGTCGGCCAGGCTGTTGGTGGCCTCGGCTTCCTTCACCGCCATCGACCAGTCTCCGGTGAAGATCACGCTGCAGGTGATGCTGGGGTCGACCGATCGCGCACCCATGGTGAAGGCGTTGATGTTGCGCAGCACCTGCGGAATCGGCTTGGCCGCGACAAAGGCGATCTTCTTGCTCTTCGTCATGTGGCCGGCGATGACGCCATTGAGGTACTGGCACTCGTCGATGTAGCCGAAGAAGCTGCCGACGTTCTTCGGGTGCTTGCCCTCGGTCCAGAGGCCGCCGCAGTGAGAGAAGCGCACGTCCGGGTATTTCGGCGCCACGGCCAGGATGTGCGGATCGAAGTAGCCGAAGGAGGTCGGGAACAGCAGCTTGGCGCCGTCCTGCGCGATCATCCCGGTCATCGTCTTCTGCACGGCCGCGGTCTCGGGCACGTTCTCTTCCTCCACCACCTTGATGCCGGCCAGCTTCTTGAGTTCGGCCGCCGCCTGCGCATGCGCCTGGTTGTAGCCGTAGTCGTCACGCGGACCGACATAGATGACGCCGACGGTCAGGGGCGTCTGCGCGCGGGCGAGAGCGCTCCATCCTCCCAGAGTGCCGGCGGCGCCGAGGGCTGCGAGAGACTTGAGGGAATCGCGACGATTGATCTGGCTCATGCGGATGCTCCGAAAGGTGATGAAAGAGAAAAACGCGGGTACCTTCTTGAATACAAGGTGGTGTGCATAAACCGTACCAAGGCGACCATGGCTGAATTCAGCCCAGCAGGCTGACGTGCGCCGCAACGACGCGCCAGCCTTGTGCGGTGCGCATCCATGTCTGGCTCTGGCGCCCCGTCCTTGTGCTTGCCTCGCGCCGGAATTCGATATTGGCGGTAGCGAAGTCCCGGCCATAGGTGGTGATGACGCTTTGCAGGACCTCGCGCGCCAGGCCCTGCGAAGGCCGGGCGGCGCGGAAGGCCCGGATCTCCTCGTAACCGTAGAGGTTCTCGGTCGCGCCGTAGCGCAGGGTGTGCGGGCTGTCCCAGAACAACTCGTCGAGCACCTCGACCTTGTTGTGGACGAGCGCGTCTTCATAACGCGCGCACGCGGCCGTCACTTCGGCAAGCACTTCGGGAATGTTGATCGCGGGCGTCATCGGTTCTTCTTTCGTCAAAGCCTGGCGACCGGCGCCTGCGCCACGCCGGCGGTTTCCAGCGCCGCGGCGACGCGCAGCACCAGGTCTTCGCGCCATGGCGCGGCGATGACCTGCACGCCGATCGGCAGGCAGGCATGCGCGCCCCAGATCGGCACGGCACACACCGGCAGGCCGATGCAGGAAATCGGCTGGGTCAGCAGGCCCATGTTGGGCCGCACCGGCAGGCGCTCGCCGTTGAGTTCGAACCATTCGGCGCCGATGGGTGTCGCCGCGCAGGGCGTGGCCGCGGCCAGCAGGATGTCGAAGCGATCGAAGAGCCGCGCCACCTGCTCGGCGTACAGCCGGCGCACGCGCTGCGCGCGCGCGATCCACGCGGCGGGCAGCAGCGTGCCGGCCAGGAAGCGGTCGCGCGAGAGCGGCTCGAAATCGTGCGCGCGGGTGCGCAAGTCGGGCAGATGCAGCGCGCCGCCTTCCGAATTGGTGATGAGGAAGGCCGCGGCGCGCCCCGCCTCGACCATCGGCAGTTCGAAGGTCTGGGTCGCACCCAGCGCCTGCGCCACCGTGTCGACGGCGTTGAGCGCTTCGGGCTGCACGCGTTCACGGAACCAGCCGCCGAGCACGCCGATGCGAAGCCCCTGCAGGCCGTGCGAGAGCGTGGGCAGCGTGGGCTCGACCGCGCGCTGCGCACAGCCGGGATCATGCGGGCCCATGCCCTCGGGACCCTGCATCGCATCGTAGGCCAGCGCGAGATCGCGCACCGAGCGCGCGAAGGGGCCCAGGTGATCGAGGCTCGATACGAAGGGGTAGCTGCCGGTGCGCGGCAGGCGGCCGAATGTGGGCTTGAGGCCGAAGACCCCGCACAGGGAGGCCGGGACGCGGATCGACCCGTTGGTGTCGGAGCCCAGAGTGAGCGGCACCTGTCCCGCAGCCACGGCGGCGCCGGAGCCGCCCGACGATCCTCCCGCGATGCGCGAGAGGTCGTGCGGGTTGTGCGTCGCGCCCACGTGGCTGTTCTCGGTCGTGAAGCCGTAGGCGTACTCGTCCATGTTGAGCGCGCCGACGAGCACCGCGCCCGCGCCCTCGAGGCGATGGACCAGCGCCGCGTCGCTGCGCGCCGGCGTGCTGTCGCGCTCGATCTTCGAACCCGCGAGGGTCTGCACACCCGCGATGTCGAACAGGTTCTTGACGGCGAAGGGCACGCCGAGCAGCGGCAACTCCCGCGTGCGCGCGCCCTTGTCGGATGCCAGTGAGGCGTCGACCTGGGCCGCGCGCCGCAGCGCGCGCTGGCGGATCACGTGGGTGAAGGCGTTGATGCGGCCATCCGTCGCGTCGATGCGGTCGAGGCTGGCCTGAACGAGCGTCAATGCGCTCACCGCCTGGTTGCGCACCGCGTCCGCCATGGCGGCGGCGTCCTGCTGGAGCAACACATCGGGCGTCATTCGGACTTCTCCGCCGGCGCTACGGGCGCGAAGCTCACCGCGGGTTCATTGCGCACGTCGAGCGGCACGGCCTCCAACACGGCCGCGAACTCCGCCGCCAGGGCGAAGAAGCGCAGCACGCCGGGACGATGGTCGGGCCCCAGGCGCAGCGCCAGCGCGGCCGAGGCGGCGTCGACATAGTTCTCGATCTGGACGGGTGTCATGGCGGCGGCCCTTTCAGCGGCGCACTTCGCGCTGGAAGATCTCCAGGCTCAGCTTCTTCATGCCGACGAAGCCGGGCGTGCTCAGGGTGTCGAGCGTGCGCGGGCGCGCGTCGCCATAGTCGAGGATCTCGGCCACGCGGGTCGGGCGCTTGGTCAGCAGCAGGACCCGGTCGGCCAGGTACACCGCCTCCTCGAGGTCATGCGACACCAGCAGCATGGTGGTGCCGGTCCGCATGAACACCTCCTGCAGCTTCTCGCGGATGAAGAGCGTCATCTCGAAGTCGAGCGCCGAGAAAGGCTCGTCGAGAAACAGCACCTCGGGGTTCGGCGCCAGCGCCCGCATGATCGACGCCGTCTGCTGCTGGCCGCCCGAGAGCTCGTAGGGATAGCGCCTGAGATCGAACTTGACGTCGAAGGAAGCGACGAGCTCTTCCATACGGCGGTCGACCTCCGCCTTGGAGCGTCCCTCGAGCTTGAGCGGGTAGGCGATGTTGTCGATGGTGCGCATCCACGGGAACATCGCCTCGCGGTAATTCTGGAACACGTAGCCGATCCTGGTGTCCTTGAGGGACTTGCCGTCGAAGAGGATCTCGCCGGAATCGATCGGGATCAGTCCCGCGATCATGTTGATGAGCGTCGACTTCCCGCAGCCGTTGGGGCCGAACACCGAGACGATCTTGTGCTTGGGGATGTCGAGATCGAAGTTCTCGTACAGCGGCCAGCCCGCGAAGTACTTGGTCAGCCCGCGGATCGTGATGTGCGTTCCGGCGGGGCCGGGCTTGAAGGCGGGCTTGGGCACGTCGGCGTAGACCGGCCCGCCGATGACGGTTTCCGTGGCTCTCATCTTCCGCTCCAATGCACGATGCGGCGCTCGGCCACGAGAAAGAGGATGTTGAGCGCATAGCCCAGCGCACCGGCGGCGATGATGGCGGCGTACATGCTCTTGACGTTGAGCACCTGCTGCGCATCGATGATGCGATGTCCCAGGCCGCTGTCGGAGCCGATGAACATCTCCGCCACGATCACGATGACCAGCGCCATGGAGACCGCCGAGCGAAGGCCGACGAAGGAAGGCTGCAGGCTCTCCCACACGAGCACGTCCTTGAAGATCTGCCAACGCGAGGCGCCCATCACGCGCGCCGCCATCACCCGCTGCTTACGCGCGTTGATCACGCCGTAGGCGCTGTTGAAGACGACGATGAGCAGGGCGCCGAAGGCGGCAATGGCGACCTTGTTGACGTCCGAGACGCCGAAGATCAGCAGGAAGAGGGGGATCAGCGCGGAGGACGGCGTCGAGCGGAAAAAGTCGATCAGGAACTCGACGCTGCGGTACGCCTTCTCGTTGCTGCCCAGCAGGACGCCCAGCGGCACGCCGATGGCGGCAGCGATGACGAAGGCTTCCAGCGTGCGCCACACCGTGACCGCGAAGTCTCGCAACAGCGGGCCGCCCGCCAGACCCGTGACGAGCGCGGCGATGGTGTCGGCCGGCGTGGGCAACAGGATCGGCTTGATGAAGCCGAGGCGCACCACGAGGTCCCAGACGATGAAGAGCGCAAGGGGTCCGACGACGGGCAGGAACTTGGCCCACGACGGCCGCCTCGGGGCGGCCGGGATCGCGGCGGCGGAGGCCGGCGCCCAGGGCGCGGCGGCTGCGGATGTCGAGCTCGTGTCGGCCATGGTCAAGCCCTGTAGAGCAGGCCGTCCACCGGCACCTTCTTCTCGAAGATGCCCTTGTCGGTGAACAGGTCGTAGAACTTCTGGAAATAGGCGACGTCGCTCGGCTTGAACTCGTTGTAGAGCATGTACGACGCCAGCGGGACCTCGGCAGTGAGCGGGCCCTCGATGGCCGTGTAGCCCTTCATGTGCTGTCTCGCGTCATCTGGCTTGCTGCGAACCAGTTCGACGCCGCGCGCGTAGGCGGCAATGAACTTCCTGGATTCGTCCGGGTGCTTCTTGAGCATCTCGCTCGTCAGGCTTGCCGCGCCGCCGTGCCAGGGGGCCATCGGATCGCCGAGGATGTACCTGGCGACCACGCCGGCCTCGACCACGCGCGTGGTGCCGTTCATGCGCCCGACGGTGCCGGTGGGTTCCAGCGTGTAGCAGGCATCGACCTGCCCGGCCACCAGCGACGCGACGTGCTGGCCGATCGGCAACTCGGACACCTGCGCGCCGGTGGCGCCCGCGCGCTCCAGCATGGTCTTGCACAGCGTCACGTTCTGGATGCCGGGGCCTGAGGCGACCTTCTTGCCCTTGAGGTCGGCCATTGTCCTGACGGGGCTGTCCTTGGCGACGATGAACTCGTCGAGCACGAACCTGGCGTTGCTCGGATTGGTGCAGAAGATCTTGAAGAGGCCCGGCTGCGCGATCTCGCCAATGGCGAGGTTGGCCGAGCCGGTACCGTTGGCGCTGCCGTCGCAGCGCCCGGAGAGCATGGCCTCCATGACCTGCTGCGCGCCTGCGAACTTGAGCGCCTCCACATCCAGCCCGGCTTCCTTGAAGTAGCCCCGATCCACCGCGGCGAAGAAAGGCAGGCCGGCGGCGACCGGCCAGTAGCCGATGCGGATCTTGGCGGCCGTCTGCGCGCGCACGAGCCCCGGCGACGCGAGCACGGCGAGCCCGGCCGCGCCGGCCTGGAGCACCTGCCTTCGCGAACGTCGCGTGGCGGGAGAAAGCGGTGTGTCGTCGATGGCCATGGGGTTCTCCGGAGGGTGTTGAATGGGTGGGGGGCGCGCCTCAGCCCTGGGCCGCGGGGCGCGACGCGATGTAGGCGCGCCATCCGCCGTGGTGCGTGATGTCTTCGGCGCCGGCCACGGCGAGCGCCTCGCAGATGAAGCCCTGCACACTGCTGCCGTCGGCCAGCACGAGACTGCCGATGCCCAACGGGGCCGCGATGAGCGCGACGAAGCTGCCGTAGTGCACGAGCGGCATTTCCCACACCTCGACCGCGATCGCCGCCCCCTCGCCCGGCGCCACGCGCAGCAGTCCGGGCTTTGGCGGCACAGTGCCCGGCAGTGCGTACAGGCGGTACTCGGGCGCGGTTGCTGCCGCGCTCAGCAGCCGTGCACCGCGCTCCACCAGTTGCGTGTTCAAGGGCATGCCCGAGAGATGGGCGCCGACGACCGCTACCTTGACCGTCGCCGGCTGCGAGATGACCGGCAGCGCTTCGGCGGGCGGCATCGCCTCGCCGGTCGCGCCCAACGTCAGGCCGGTGGCGTGATGGAAGCGCTGGCCGAGTTCGGCGAGCTGGAAGTCGCTGCCGCACGGCCCGATCAGCGTGATGCCGAAGGGCAGGCCGTCGGCTCGCAGACTGGCGGGCACGGCGATCGCCGCGTAATCGAGCAGGTTCACGAAGTTCGTGAATTCGCCGAGGTTGCGGTTGAGCGCCACCGGATCGGCCTGCATGGCCTCGATCGTGTAGTGGGTGGGTGCGGTGGGCACCAGCAGCAGGTCGATGTCGCGCCAGATCGTCGCGGCGCGCTGGCCGAGCGCGTGCAGCTTCGTGCGGGCATCGACGAAATCGGCCGCGCTGTATCGGCGCCCCTGCGCCAGGATGCTGCGCACCGGCTCGATGACCTCCTCTTCGTGGGCATCGAAGAAGCCACGCACCGCCGCGTAGCGCTCCGCGACCAGCGCACTGTCGTAGAGCAAGGCGGCGGTCTCCGCGAGCGGCGCATAGTCCACGGCGACCGGGATACCGCCCAAGGCCTGCATCTGCCCGATGGCCGTTTCGAAGGCCGCGGCCGCGGCCTCGTCACCGAAGAAGCGCAGCGGGGACGGCACGCCGAATCGAAAGCCCCTGGCCCAGGGCGTCGTCGCCAGCGTCAGCTTGCGGGCATAGGGGTCCTCGGCGTCGAAGCCCATCGCCGCTTGCAGCACACGCGCGGCCAGGCCGACGGTCCGCGCGAAGATGGAGACGCAATCGACGCTCTGCGCCGCCGGCACCACGCCGCTGGCGCTGATCAGCCCGCGCGTGGGCTTGATGCCCACGATGTTGTTGAGCCCCGCCGGCACGCGCCCGGAGCCGGCGGTGTCGGTGCCCAGCGCAAAGTCGGCCTCGCCGGTCGCGACCACGTAGGCCGATCCGGCGCTCGACCCCCCCGACACATAGCGGGAATCGAAGCTGTTGGGCACGGCGCCATAGGGCGAGCGCGTGCCGTTCAGGCCGCAGGCGAACTGGTCGAGATTGGTCTTGCCGAGCAAGACCGCACCGGCATCGAGCAAGCGCTGCACCACACGGGCATTGCGGGCGGCCATGTGCGAGAAGGCGGGACAGGCGGCGGTGGTCGCAAGGCCGGCGGCATCGATGTTGTCCTTGACGGCAAAGCTCAGGCCGGCCAAGGGGCCCGGCGCAGCGCTCGCGCCGCCACGCATCGGCGCGGCGAGCCGTGCGATCCAGGCCTGCGGGGCCGCCTTGCCGAGCTGTCCACTTCCATGCACCATCTTCAAGCATCCTGTCTTGTGTACAAGATCAGATGCAAGCAGCGTGCCAAGTCATCCCGGGGCGGGTGGCGCCGCAAGGCGCCGGGAATTCACTCGGCCAGCCGGCGCCCGGCTCGGCCGCAGGGCTTGCGTGAATAATAGGAAGCCCTCAACGCTCTAGTTCATGTCCGCACCACCGGCTGCCGAAGCCCCCCCTTCCCTGCCCTGGCGCGACGCGCTGAAGGTCTATCTCGAACCCGCGACGCTGCGCATGCTGGCGCTGGGCTTCTCTGCGGGCCTGCCGCTGCTGCTCGTGCTGGGCACGCTCAGCTTCCGTTTGCGCGAAGCGGGGATCGACCGCACCACCATCGGCTACCTGAGCTGGGTCGGACTCGCGTACGGCTTCAAATGGGCCTGGGCGCCGCTGGTGGACCGATTGCCGATTCCGCCGCTGACCACGCTGCTCGGGCGCCGCCGCGGCTGGCTGCTGCTCGCCCAGCTGATGGTGATCGCCGGCCTGGCGGGCATGGCCTTCAGCGACCCACGCGACGGCCTGCGGCCGCTCATCGGCTTCGCGCTCGCCACGGCCTTCGGCTCGGCCACGCAGGACATCGCGCTGGACGCCTTTCGCATCGAATCGGCGGCCACGCGCAAACAGGCGGCGCTGGCCGCCGCCTACCAGACCGGCTACCGCCTGGCGATGATCTGGGCCGGCGCCGGCGTCCTGTGGATCGCGACCTGGGCCGAGATCGCCGGCGCCACCGGCTACCAGAACGGCGCCTGGAAGGCCGCCTACCTGGTGATGGCGGCGTCCATGGCAGTCGGCGTGCTCACCGTGCTCCTGTCGGCCGAGCCGGCGCGCGCCACCCTGCCCAGGCCGAAGAGTACGGCCGAATGGCTGCAGAGCGTGTTGATCGAGCCCTTCGCCGACTTCATCCGCCGCTACAAATGGCAGGCCGTGCTGATCCTGTCGCTGATCGCGATCTATCGCATCAGCGACGTCGTCATGGGCATCATGGCCAACCCCTTCTACGTCGACATGGGCTTCACCAAGGACGAGGTCGCGACCGTCAGCAAGATCTATGGCGTGGTCATGACCCTGGTCGGCGCCTTTGTCGGCGGCGTGCTGTCGATGCGCTTTGGCGTGATGCGCGTGCTGATGCTGGGCGCCGTCCTGAGCGCGGCGAGCAACCTGCTCTTCGCCTGGCTCGCAACGCGCGGCCACGACCTCCGGGGGCTGATCTTCGTGGTGTCGGCCGACAATCTGGCCGGCGGCATCGCCTCGGCGGCCTTCATCGCTTATCTGTCGAGCCTGACGAACATCAGCTACTCCGCCACGCAATATGCTCTGTTCAGTTCGCTGATGCTCCTGCTGCCGAAGTTCATCGCGGGTTATTCGGGCCTGTTCGTCGACGCCTATGACTATGGCACCTTCTTCATCGCTACCGCGGCGCTGGGCATACCTGTGCTGTTCCTGGTTGCGTTCGCGTCGCGGCTCGCCGCCAAGAACGGACGAACACCCGAATAGTCGAATCCCTGGCAAAATGGTGCCATAATAGAACCATTGTGGAGGTGTCATGGCGAACTGGTCCATCAAGGACGTGCCGGAGGATTTGGCGGAGCGGGTGCGACTGCGCGCCGCTCGAAACCATCGCTCACTGCAGGGCGAGTTGATGGCCATCATCGAGCATGCCGTGCGCAATGAGACAGAGGGCGCGGCCGCCGAGTCGCTTCCCCCGCCAGCCTGGCTGGCCCGGCCGGGCTTTGCCGGGGTCGCCACCGGCGTGAACGGCCGGACGGCCGTTCGGCGCGGCACCAAGATGATCGAGCAGATCGCCACCGAACACCGCGCCAGGTTTCCCGATTCCATCGATTCCGGCCCCGGCGCGCTCGACATTCTTCGCGCGGAAGGGGATGCCGAATGAAGCGCAGCGTTCTCATCCCATTCACCGCCGAGCCGCCACCCGGGTACGCGCATCGCCCCCCGATGGTGGTGGACGGCACTGCGCTCGGCGCCGTCCTCTTCGACGAGCCGGCGCGCGATGCCGCGCTGGCTCGACTCATCGGCCGCACCTTGCACGCACCCTATCTGCTGGACCATGAGATCGTCACCGTCGCGCTGCACAAGCGCGCCAAGGACTGGCCCGCGGAATCGCTGGCACTCGCCTTGGCCGACTACGCGGCGTACGAGATCGAATTGCACCCGGTCGACCTGATGGCGCAGTACGAGTTGGCGGTACGCTACGGGCTCTCGTCCGACCGCGCCGCCTACCTTTGGCTGGCGGCCGAGTTGCGGGCGCCGCTTGTCACCTTCGACAAGGGCCTCGCCACCGCCGCCCAGGCGCATCTGAGCACCCTGCCTTGAGGCCCGCTCCGGCGAGGCATACCCGCCGATAGCGCGCCGGAGTAATGAACTGGTACTCTTGCCGCAATTCGCCACATTTGTGACAGCCGTGCTCAACCGCATTCAACCCCTAAAGATCAGCGCCTTCACCGCGACTTCGGCCGTCGGTGTGGGCAATGCCTCACTCCTCGCAGCGCTCGAGAACTCGCGAAGCGGCCTGCGCGCCAACGATTTCGGCCCGACGCCGCTACCGACCTGGATCGGCCGTGTCGACGGCCTCGAAGATCTTCGGTTGCCGCAGCCGCTTGCCGACTGGGACTGCCGCAACAACCGGCTGGCCTGGCTTGGCCTGCAGGCCGACGGCTTCATGGAGGCCGTGGCGGCGGCGCGCGAACGGCACGGGCCGACGCGCATCGCCCTGATCCTCGGGACCTCGACCTCCAGCATCGGCGAAACCGAAGCGGCCTATACCGAGCTCGCGGACGATGGCAGCTTCCCCGCCAGCCAGCGGCGGCCGAAAGTCCATACGCCGCATTCGCTCGCGATGTTCGTGCAGGAAGCCCTGGGCCTCGAAGGCCCTGCGGAAACGATCTCCACCGCCTGTTCGTCAAGCGCCAAGGTGTTCGCCTCGGCGGAGCGCCTGATCCGCCTCGGCCTGGTCGACGCGGCCGTGGTCGGCGGGGTGGATACGCTCTGCGGAAGCGTGCTGTTCGGGTTCAATTCGCTCGAGCTGGTGTCACCGCAGCCCTGCCGCCCCTTCGACGCCGACCGCAACGGCATCAGTCTCGGCGAGGCCGCTGGCTTCGCGCTGGTGGAGCGCGGCCGCGGCCCCCTCGAACTGCTGGGCTATGGCGAGGCAAGCGACGCCCACCACATGTCCACGCCGCATCCGGAAGGCCGGGGCGCCGAAAGGGCGTTGGACGAAGCGCTGGCACGTGCCGGCCTGGCGGCAGACGCCATCGACTACATCAACATGCACGGAACCGCCAGCACGAAGAACGACGAAGTCGAAGGCGCCATGGTGGCCCGGCGCTTCCCCCCGTCGACGCATGCCAGTTCGACCAAGGGCTTCACCGGCCATACGCTGGGCGCGGCGGGCATCGTCGAAGCCGTGATTAGCCTGCTGGCGATCGAGACGGGCCTGATGCCCGGCAACGTCAATACAACCACGGTCGATGCCGACTGCGGCCCGCAGATCAGGCTCGAGCCCGCGCGCGGCAACGTGCGCCACGTGCTGAGCAACTCCTTCGGCTTCGGGGGCAACAACTGCTCGCTCATCTTCGGCAAGGGAGCCGCCGCATGAGCGCGCACAACGCTACGCCCAGGCTCTACATCGAGGGTCCGGCCTTCTGGGCGCCCACCCTGCCCGGTTGGGAAACAGCGCGCGCCGTGTTCCGCGGCGAAGCCGCGCCCGTCGATCCCCCGGCCAAGCGCCCGTCGCCGCAGTTGCTCGCACCGGCCGAGCGGCGGCGCGCGCCCGACACGGTGGCCCTGGCGCTCGAAGTGGCGGGCGCCGCCATCGCCGCGTCGGGCCGCAACGCAGCGGACCTGCCCTGCGTGTTCGTCTCGGCGCATGGCGACCTCGGGATCAACGACTACATGTGCACGACGCTCGCCAACGACCCCAAGCTGCTGTCGCCGATCAAGTTTCACAACTCGGTCCACAACGCCGCGGTGGGCTACTGGACGATCGGCACCGGCTGCATGGCGCCGAGCAATTCACTGTCCGCCTATGACAGCAGCTTCGCGGCCGGCCTCCTTGAAGCTGCGGCGCAATGCGCCGCCGACGACTGCGCGGTGCTGCTGACGGGTTACGACATGCCGGCGGTGGGCGCCCTCTCCTCGGTCACCACGAGCCGGGAGCTGCTTGCTGTCGCCTTCGTGGTCTCTCCGACGCCCACCGAGCGGACCGTGGCCTCCTTCGAATGGGCGCTCGCGAGCGGCCCGATGCCGCCGCACGCCGCGCAGACCGCAGCCGCGCATGCGCTCAGCGGCAACGCAATGGCCGACGCGCTGCCGCTGTTCGAAGCCTTGGCGCGCGGCAAGACCGAGTCCGTGAACCTGCCCCTGTCTGGCAAGTTGTCCCTGCAGTTGCGCCTCGAACCGCAAGGCTGAGCCCCATGAACGAAATCCTCCGCCAGCACGACGTCGTGATCATGGGTGGAGGACTCGCGGGGCTCACGCTCGCGCTGCAGCTCAAGCGGCGCCTTCCCGAGATCGACGTCGTGGTGCTGGAGCGCCGCGCGCACCCGGTGCCGCATGCGACGCACAAGGTCGGCGAATCCTCCGTCGAGATCGGCGCGCACTATTTCGACACGGTGCTGGGGCTCAAGCCCCACATGCAAGGCGCCCAGCTGCGCAAGTTCGGCTTCCGCTTCTTCTTCAGCGAAGGCCGGCGCGACATCGACCAGGTGACCGAGATCGGCGCGAGCCGCTACCTCTCGGTCCCGAGCTACCAGATCGACCGGGGCATCTTCGAGAACTACCTGGCCGAGGAGGCCGCGCGCAGCGGCGTGCGTTTCGTCGACAACGCGCTGGTGCGCCGCATCGACCTGGCCGAGGACGCGCACCGCCCGCACCGTCTCGAGTGGACGCAGGACGGCGAGACGCGCGTCATCCACGCCCGCTGGCTGATCGACGCCTGCGGACGCGCCAGCATGCTCAAGCGCAAGCTCGGCCTGGCGCAACCCAATGCGCACGACTGCAACGCCGTGTGGTTCCGCATCGGCGACCGGATCACGATCGACGACTGGAGCGACAACGCCGAGTGGCGCGCACGCTGCGAGCCGCAGGCGCGCTGGCTGTCGACCAATCACCTGGTCGGGGCGGGCTACTGGGTCTGGCTGATCCCGCTGGCATCGGGTTCGCATTCGGTCGGCATCGTGGCCGACCCGCGCCTGCATCCGCTCGACACCATGGACAGCTTCGACAAGGCCATGGCGTGGTTCCGGACCTGGCAGCCGCGCCTGTACGACGAACTCGACGGCAAGCGCCATCTGCTGCAGGACTTCGCCTTCTTCCGCAATTTCTCGTACGGCTGCAAGCAGGTGTTCTCGGGCCATCGCTGGGCCCTGACCGGCGAAGCGGGGCTCTTTCTGGACCCGTTCTATTCGCCGGGCAGCGATTTCATCGCGATGAGCAACACCTACATCACGGACCTCATCGCGCACGATCGCGCCGGGCACGCGCTGGAGGCCCGCGCGCAGCTCTACGACCAGATCTACCACTCGTTCTACGAGAGCACACTGGCCCTCTACACCGACCAATATGCGCTCTTCGGCGATCCGCAAGTGCTGCCTGTGAAGGTGATCTGGGACTACACCTACTACTGGGGCGTGCTCTCGCAGATCTTCTTCCAGCACCGGCTCACCGACCTGGGGCTGCTGGGCAGCCTGCGCGAGGAACTCCAGCACTGCCAGCGGCTCAACGTGGCCGTGCAGGAATTCCTGCGGGCCTGGTCGGGCGTGAGCGACAAGCGCAATCCGGCGGTGATGCTCGACCAGGCGGCTCTGCCCTGGTTTGCGGAACTCAATCGCAGCCTGAACGACCGGCTCGACGACGAGGCGTTCAGGGCACGGATGCGGGCCTCGGTCGATCAGTTGCGGGCGCTGGCGGGCGAAATCCTGGTACGCGCCACCCAGGAGCATCCGGACCTGGACGGCGCCGCGCTGCGCATCGTGATGGGGGAGAGGATGACGGTGGAGCGTGCCGGCGCCACCCTGGCGCCCATGCTCTTCGAGCCGGCCTGACGGATACCAGCGGCTGCGAGGTTTACGCCAACTTTACGGACCGTTCAAGCCTGCTTGTCGGCGCCGGAACACGCTACGCATTTGAAAGCCAGCATCGCTGGTCGAGGATCGAGATGAGCACCCCCCAACTCCTGATGATCGAAGACGACACCCGACTGGCGCAGATGGTCGGCGAATACCTGACGCAGTCGGGTTTCGGCTTCACCCACGCAGCCGACGGCGCCAGCGGCATCGAACAGCTGCAGCAGCGCGCGCCGGATCTGGTCATCCTCGACCTGATGCTGCCCGACACCGACGGGCTGGACGTCTGCAGGCGCATCCGCGCGCTGCCCAACGGCCTTTCCAAGGTGTCCGTGTTGATGCTGACCGCCAAGGGCGACCCGATGGACCGCATCATCGGCCTGGAGATCGGCGCCGACGACTACCTGCCCAAACCCTTCGAGCCACGTGAACTGCTGGCCCGCATTCGTGCGGTGCTGCGACGTCGCGGCGAAACGCAGGGCGAAGCGACGGCCACGACCGTGATGCGCTTCGGCTCGCTCGAAATCGATCGAAACGCACGCACGGTCACCGTCGGCGGCGAGGTCGCGGACCTCACCTCCTACCAGTTCGACCTGCTGGTCACGATGGCCGAGCGCGCCGGCCGGGTGCTGACCCGCGACCAGATCATGGAAGCCGTGCGCGGCCGCGAGCTGGAAGCCTTCGACCGCTCGATCGACGTCCACATGGGCCGCATTCGCGCCGGCATCGAGGTCGACGCCAAGAATCCGAAGCGCATCCTGACCGTGCGCGGTGTGGGCTACGTCTTCGCCAAGCAGCAAGACTGATGCTCCTCAAGCTCTATCGCCGGCACCTCTACGTCCGCATCTGGCTGGCGGTGGTCGGCGGCGTGTTCATCCTCACGCTGACCGCGAACTGGATCGTGCGCGTCGCGGCCGAGAACGAGCGCGAACGCCTGGCTCCCGTGCCGCGCGAGGTCGTGGTACTCGACGACCAGGACCACCCGGTCGGCAAGGGCACCGCCCTGCGCATCCCCGGGCAAGGGCTCGAGTTCGATGTGACGCTGAGCGACGGGCGCGCCCTCACGCTGCGCGTGGCGCCGCGCGAACGCCCGCCGGGCACCGTGCTGCAACCCTGGCGCACGCCTTTCGGGCTGGGCTGGATGGTGGCGCTGGTCGGTGTCGCTGTCGCGCTGGGCGTCTACCCCATCGTGCGCAAGCTGACCCAGCGGCTCGAGGTGCTGCAGCGCGGCGTGCAACGCTGGGGCGAGGGCGACCTGTCGGTGCGCGTGGCCGCAGAAGGACAGGACGAGGTCGCCGACCTGTCCAAGCGCTTCAACGCCGCCGCAGGCCGCATCGAGGAACTCGTTCGCTCGCACAAGTCGCTGCTGGCCAATGCCTCGCACGAACTGCGCTCGCCGCTCACCCGCATCCGCATGAGACTGGAGCTGATGGGCGACCATCCGAGCCCCGGCGCACGCGAGGAGATTGCACGCAACATCGGCGAACTCGACCAATTGATCGACGAGATCCTGCTGGCCAGCCGGCTCGACGCGAAGGAAGCCGACATGGGCACCATCGAGGCGGTGGACCTCACCGGGCTGGCGGCCGAGGAATGCGCGCGCGTCGAAGCCGACCTGGAGCTGGCGGAATACAGCGACAGCACCGCGCTGACCGTGCGCGGCGTGCCGCGCCTGTTGCGACGCGCTATCCGCAACCTGCTGGAGAATGCGCGGCGCTACGGGGCAGGCGAGATCACGCTCGAACTCGGAGCGCGCCCCGGCAAGGCCGAAATCCGGGTCAGCGACCGGGGCCCCGGCGTTCCGGCGGCGCTGCGCGAGCGCATCTTCGAGCCCTTCTATCGACTGCCCGGCGCCAGCGAACGCAACGGCGGCGTCGGCCTGGGCTTGGCACTCGTCAAATCGATCAGCGAGCGCCACGGAGGCAGCGTGCGCTGCGAGGATCGTCCGGGAGGCGGCGCTCGCTTTGTCATCACCCTGCCGGTAGGCTGACGCCGTCGCGACGCCAGGGCCAGCGGAGCGCGGTCCCGGCGCGACATGTTCAAGGGTTCCCCTCGGGGTCAAGATAGCGCCCGGCGATGCTGCCGGGCAGGTAGAGGCGGCGCGACAGATAGTCGTCGAGGCGCTTTCGGTCCGGGCTGCGCAGCTTGATCAATGGTGGCACCGCACCGCACACGAGTGAGAACAACAGCCGGATCTTCAGGGGTGTCCGGCGCCAGGCTCCAAGCACGTGGAAGTAGTACGGGCCATCCTCCGCCCGACCCAGATGCAGCCGGTAGCGCCCGCCACTCAGCAGAAGGCGTTGCAGGGCGAGATGCATCACGAGGTAGGCGGGCATGTCGATGTTCTGGCGCAACTTCGCAAAGAGGCCCAGCGCCTCCAGTTGTGCCACGTAGTCTTCGCCGCTGCGGGTGATGACCTCGTTCGTGAACTCGCGCTGCAAGTCAGCAATGAAGGGGCTGCCAGGCGGTGCGGCCAGGAACCAGTTTTCCACCACCGGCCGCGAGGCATCCGTTGTGTAGAGCGAAAGGTAGTAGCCGATGAAGTCGCTCTGCGCCTCCTCCTGGAGCGCTATCACCCAGTCGAGCGGCCGCGTGAGGATGCTGCTGGCATCGAGCCATATGCCCCCGTACCGCAGCAGCAGTTCGAGGCGGATCCAATCCGCGCGCCTCTGGGGTGATTGAAGCGCGAGGCCGGCGGGCAGTTCAGGGATGTACGCGTGCAGCGTGCTGTCGTCGAGCACCCGGATGCTGAAGTCCGGGTGCAGCGCACGCCAGCGCGCAATGCAGCGCCGCACCACCAACGGTGGCGTGGTGCCGCTCCAGTAGCTCCAGATGACGGGCGGAATGGCTGTCGGATTGCGGCCGGCGTCGCCGAAGACGTACGGGACGAACTCATGCGCCGGCGCGGTCTCCAGTTGCCGGCGCCGCAATGCGTAGAAGGCACGCAACCAGCGGGCGAGTTGCAATTCACCACGGTGCCTGAAGCCGCGCCAGCGCGAGTCCTTCATTACCGCCACGGCCGGAAGGCGCGGTGGAAGCGCAAGTACCGCAGCCACCAGCCGCGCAACAGATAGGCCCGCTCGAGTTGCCACGGCGAGAGCGGGGACAGTTCCCGGAAGTCCTGCCGCAGCCGCTCGGCGAGAGCGGCTGAATCGGCATTGCCCCGCGTACGCAGAAATCGCATGGCGCCGATCAGGTTGCGCGCGCCCTGGTGCGCCATGGCCAGGCGCACGCTCGCATCCTCCCGGCAACCCTCCCCGGACGCGCGCAATGCCTGCGCCAGCCCGCCGAGCGCGCGCGACTGGTCGAGGCATTTCTGCTCGCTCATCGTGGCCAGTATGCTGCCGCCGCGCTGGCGGTAGGCAACCCAGGGATACGGGGCGTAATAGAAACTCCGCGCCCGCAGCGCGAGCAGCGGCATCGTGGCCATATCCTCGAAGTACTGCCCTGGTGGAAAGCGCAGGTCGTTCGCCCACAAGGCCCGCAGGCCGATCTTCGACCAAGCGTGGAGCTCGCCCGTTCGCAGCATGCCGGCGACGATCGCGCACCGATCCCGCACAAGCCTGCCGGCCGGGCCGTCGAAGGTCCGGCGGTGCAGTTCGCCGCGCAGCCGATGCTTGAGCCGCGTGTGTTCGCGCCAAGCGCGGAAATCGCAGAGCACGAGATCAGGCGCATGGCCACGGACGATCCGCCGCAGTGCAGGTATCGCATCGGGGAGCAGCTTGTCGTCGGAGTCCAGGAACCACAGATAGGTGCCGGAGGCCTCATCGATCAGCGTGTTGCGGGCCGCACTGAGGCCACCGTTTCTTGCGTGCCGCAGGACGCGCAACCGGCCATTCGAGCGCGCCGCCAGCGTGTGCAGTCGCGCCAGCGAATCATCGGTGGAGCAGTCATCCAGGGCGAGGACCTCCACGCCTTCATCGATCTGCTGCATCACGGAATCGATGCACTCCTGCAAGAAATCGGCGACGTTGTAGACCGGGATCAGGACGCTGAGCCACGGTGCGTCGCTCAGGCCTGCCCCATCGATTGGCTCGGTCACGGACTCGCCGTGGTGCCGGGGAGAACGCCAGGCAGTGCGTTGCGATCGTTTTCGCTTTCCACGCCGCGCAGCGCGGCCCAGAGGATCGTGATCATGAACAGATAGAACATGATCCCGCTGTTGTGCGCAAAGAAAACCTGCGTCAGGCCGAAGCCGATGTAGAGCACGGGCACGGCAAGCCCCGACAGGCGCAGCGCCAGCAATTGCGCACGAACCTGCGCGTCCGCATACGCGGCAATGCGTGCGCGGGTGGGCCAGAACAGCCAGATCGGGACGAAGTAGAAGGCGAGCAGCGCCATCAGCCCCACCACGCCGCTCTTCACGAGGACATCCAGCACTTCGTTGTGGACGTACTTGTATTCGAGGATGGAAGGCTGATACTTGCCAGCCGCGACGCGGGCGGCCTTCTGGGCCATGTACTCTCCCATGCCCCAGCCCAGGAGCGGACGCTCCCTCACCATGTCCCACCCAAAGCGCCAGTGCTCGAAGCGCTGCCCCACCGAGCTCTCGGCATCGTGCTTCGCGTCATAGACCTGGACTTCCGCCTCCATGAGGTGCAGGCGCTCCGCGACGATCTTGTAGTTCAACGCACCCACCAGCGCCAACAGCGCGGCCAACCCGAATACGGTCTTCGCGAGCGCCTGGCGCTTGATCCCGTACATCAGCAGCAGGCCCAGCGGCATCGAGACGAGCAGCGCCAGCCACCCGCCGCGCGACTGCGAGAGAACCGAGGCATTCAGCGCGCTGAGAACCGCCACGATGGCGAGCAGCTTGCCCGGCCAGCGGAAACGCTTGCGAAGGCAGATCGCCTGCAACAGCATCATCACGGACATCAGAAGCGCCAGGTTCCCCCACTGGATGGCATTGGTGTGCTTGGTGGGGAAGCCGGACGCCCGGGGTGCGCCTTCCACATGGATCTGCCACATCGCGACGGCGCCCGCGCCGATGCAGCCCACGACGAGGCCCCAGTAGATGGCCCGCGGCCGCGGCGGATAGGCCGTGAGGTAGAGCAGGCATGCGGCGGCCACGAGGAACTTGACAGGCCGATCCCACCTGCCTGAACTCTCCTGCGGGTCGGCCAATGCGACCCACAGGACGCTCATTGCGAGCATTGAAGCCACCAGCAGCCAGGTGCCGTTGTCGTGCGGCACGCGCGGCCACTTGTACACCGAGACCAGCGCGGCGATGAACAGCAGCGCTGCGCCATACGAATAGCCGGATTGAAGCACCAGTGCGACCGCAGGAAGGAGAAACGCAGCCAAGGTGCTCACGCGCGGCAAGTCCAGAATATTCTTGGATAGAACGTGAGAATTCATTGAGGGCCAGACGCCGTAGCGCAAAACGACGATGGTATCGCCAGCACAAGGTCGGCTGGCTGACCAATATGTTACGTTGCCGCGAGTTATGCCGGCACGGCTGGCCGGCTTGCCTCAATCGCGCGAAACAAGGCTTCGTAGTGCCCGTGCATGTGGGAAAGGTCGAACTCGCGCTCCGCCTGTTGCCGAGCCGCTCGCCCCAGCGCTTCGGCCCGTTCGGGATGTTCCATCAGATCGGCGATCGCGGCGGCCAAGGCATGCTCATCGCCTTCGGGCACCAGCAGGCCGGTGCGACCGTGCGAGAGCACCTCGCGCACGCCGATCACATCGCTGCCGATGCACGCGCAGCCGGCGGCCATGGCCTCCAGCAGCGCCAGCGGCATTCCTTCGTAGTGTGTGGACAGCACGAAGATCCGCTGCCGCGCCAGCAGCCCGGGGATGTCCGGAACCTGACCCAGGAAATGCACCTGTTCCGCCAGTCCGAGTTGACGCGCCAGCGCGCCGATCGACTTTCTCAGGCGCTGCTTACCGCCGCCCGCCAGCGAGAGCTGCGGCACCAGCCCGCGCTCACGCAGCAGCGCGACGGCGCGCACCAGCGTCGCATGGTCCTTCTGGCGGCCGAAGCGCGAGGTCATCACGATGGCGTTTTCGCGCTCATGCCACGCGTGCGGGGGAACGGCCGGAAAGCGCGCGAGATCGATGCCATTGGGAATGGCGATGCAGGTCTCCGCCGGGAAGCCGAGCGCAAGCAGATGGTCTCGAACGCCGAGCGACACGCCGACAGTGGCCGCCGTGCGCCGGGCCAGCCAGAGCGCCTGCGCGAGCCGCCAGCGGGTGTAGCGCTCGCGGGAGTTGTGTTCGACATGCACCAGATGCGGCACGCCCGCCAGCAGGCCGGCATAGCGCCCCCACAAGTGCTCGCTGAAACCGTGGGCCACCAGGATGTCCGGCCGCCATTCCCGCGCCAGGGCACTCAGCATCCAGATCGTCGCCGCATGCGACCAGCCCGGCACCACGCGCACATCCAGGCCCTCGTCGCGCAGGCCTTGGACTCGCGCGGGATCGGTGCTCGGCTTGCGGCGCAGGACGAGCAGCACTTCGATGTCCTGGGTGCGCCGCGCGGCACGGCACAGGTCGACGGCCACCTGCGTGGCACCGGAAAAGCCTCCGGTGACGAAGTGCATCACCCGCACGATCACTCCGGCAATGGCCGCGAATGCCGGCCAGCGGCAGGGAGAGTCAATGGCTGTGCCCGACAGCTTCGCCGGCCTTGAGCCGATACACGGTGCCGCAATACGGGCACTTGGCTTCGCCGAGGCGCGCCACGTCGAGATAGACCTTCGGGTGCGAGCTCCACAGCTTCATGTCGGCCTTGGGATTCGGGCAGAACACACCGCCTTGATGGTTGAGGTCGGTCGCGAGCAGTTCGATCACGGAGTTGGTGGACATGGCGATCAGACCTTCGTGAGCCAGTGGGCGTACTTGGGATTGCGGCCATTCACGATGTCGAAGAAGGCGCTCTGGATCTTCTCGGTGACGGGCCCGCGCGATCCGATGCCGATCTCCACGCGGTCGAGTTCGCGGATGGGCGTGACCTCGGCCGCGGTGCCGGTGAAGAAGGCTTCGTCGGCGATGTAGATCTCGTCGCGCGTGATGCGCTTCTGAACCAGCTCGATGCCGAGATCCTTGCAGATGTGCAGGATGGTGTTGCGCGTGATGCCGTTGAGGGCACCTGCGGAGAGGTCGGGCGTGTAGACAACGCCACCCTTCACGACAAACACATTCTCGCCCGCGCCCTCGGAGACGAAACCGCTCGCATCGAGCAGCAGGGCCTCGTCATAGCCGTCGTCCAGCGCCTCCATGTTGGCCAGGATCGAATTGCTGTAGTTGCTCACGGCCTTGGCCTGCGTCATCGTGATGTTGACATGGTGGCGCGTGTAGCTGGAGGTCTTCACGCGGATACCGCGCTTCATGCCTTCGTCGCCGAGGTAGGCGCCCCAGGCCCATGCGGCCACCATGGCATGAATCCTGTTGCCCTTGGGGCTCACGCCCAACTTCTCGGAGCCGATCCACACCAGCGGGCGCAGGTAGCAGCTTTCGAGCTTGTTCTCGCGCACGACCTGCTTCTGTGCCTCGTTGAGCTGCTCGGGCGAGAACGGGATCTTCATGCGCAGGATCTTGGCGCTGTTGAAGAGTCGCTCGGTGTGGTCGGCCAGGCGGAAGATCGCGGTGCCGTTGGCCGTGTTGTAGGCGCGCACGCCCTCGAAGACGCCGCAACCGTAATGCAGCGTGTGGCTCAGCACGTGGATCTTGGCGTCGCGCCAGTCCACGAGTTCACCGTCCATCCAGATCTTGCCGTCACGGTCGTCCAATGCGGGGGGCAGCGCGCTCATGTTCTTTGTCCTTGGGGAGGGGTATGTCGCAAAAGCTTTCGATTTTACGGCGGCGACCGCCGGCGGCCCACCGACAATGCACGGCTTTGCCAACCAGCCAGAAAAGGGTTTCAGTGTCCGTATTCAAGAACGTCATCGTCTATCGCATCGAAGCTTCGTGGTCGCAGTCGCTGGACCAGGTCGAGCAAGGCCTCGACAAGCTGCGTTTCGTCCCCTGCTCGCCCTCGCAGGAAAAGGCAGCCGGCTGGGTGGAACCTCGCGGCCAGGAGCACGGCCCGCTGGTCGAATCGATCACCGGCCAATGGCTGCTCGAATTCATGGTGGAAACCAAGACCCTGCCGGCCTCCGTGGTGCGGCGCAAGGTCGAGGAGCGCGCCGCGCAGATCGAGGCCGCGACCGGCCGCAAGCCCGGCAAGAAGGAAAAGAAGGAGCTCAAGGAAGATGTGACGCACGAACTCCTGCCGCTGGCCTTCACGCGCCATGCGCGCATCGCCGTCTGGATCGACCAGGCGGCGCGCCGGCTCGTCGTCAATGCAAGCAACGTGGCGCGCGCCGACGAAGTGGTCACCAGCCTCGTGAAGGCGCTCGATGGTTTCGCCGTGGCCCAGATCAACACGCAGATCGAGCCGGCCGTCGCCATGTCGGGCTGGCTGTCGAGCCAGGAGCCGCCGGCGGGCTTCACGATCGACCGCGAATGCGAACTCAAGGCCACGGACGAATCGAAGGCCGTGGTGCGCTACGCCAAGCATCCGCTCGACATCGAGGAGGTGCGCCAGCATATCGCCGACGGCAAGCGCCCGACCCGCCTGGCCATGACCTGGGACGACCGGGTGTCCTTCGAGCTGACCGAGGGCATGCAGATCCGCAAGATCGTGTTCCTGGAAGGCACGCTCGACGACGCGCCGGCCTCGGGCAAGGAAGACAACTTCGATGCCGATGCCGCGATCGCGACCGGCGAGCTCGGCCAGCTGGTTCCCGAGCTGCTCGAAGCGCTGGGCGGCGAGATGCAGCTGGGCACCGCGCTCGCCAGTGCGGCGCCTGCGACCACACCAGACGCGGCCGAAGCGCTGGCCGACGCGTCGGCGCCGTTCTAGACCGGTGGCCGCAGCGCGTCGGCTGAACCGGGCCTGACGGCGTCGGCGCTCGGCGCGTCGGCCACTGCCGGCTCCTGCTCCGAGGACGCGTCCGGCCGCACCAGCGTCCATTCGGTCAGCTTGCCGTTCACGAATGTGGCATCGACCCAGGAACCGCCGCCGTCGGTCCAGCGGTAGAGCTCGGGCTGCTGCTCCTTCGGCGAACGCAGCTCGCCCAGCGCGCGCGTCAACGCGACTACATGCAGGAGGGTTGCCTTGGGCTTGAGCTTGGCGTTGAGCATCACGGCGCTCGCGACGGTGCCGATCGGCCGGTCGGCGGCGCGCTTGAGCACCTGCAGCGCACGGTTGAAATGCATCAGCAGGAACATGACGATGGCGCCCCCGACGAGCGCGACGCCAGCCCAGCCGTAGGAGCGGTAAGCCACGCCGAGCATGACGAGGCCGGCGAGCGGAACCAGAAATTTTCCGTAATTCATGGCGTGGATTGTCGCCGCGTCAGAACGGCCGTCACTGCGAGAGCTGCCGCACGATGTCCAGCGCCTCCTCGATACGCTCCACCGGGTGGATCGTCAGGCCTTCGATTTCCTTCGTGCCCTTGCGAGGCGCGTTGGCCTTCGGGACGATCGCCACGCTGAAGCCCAGCTTGGCGGCTTCGCGCAGGCGCTCCTGGCCGCGCGGCGCGGGCCGCACCTCGCCGGCCAGGCCGACTTCGCCGAAGGCGATGAAACCCTTGGGCAGGGGCTTGCCGCGCAGGCTGGAGGTGATGGCGAGCATCACGGCCAGGTCGGCGGCGGGCTCGCTGATCCGCACCCCGCCCACGGCATTCACGAACACGTCCTGGTCCATGCAGGCCACGCCGGCGTGCCGGTGCAGCACCGCGAGCAGCATGGCGAGACGATCGCGGTCCAGGCCGACGGACAGGCGCCGTGGGCTTGGCCCCCCGTTGTCGACCAGCGCCTGGATCTCCACCAGCATCGGCCGCGTGCCCTCCAGCGTGACCAGCACCACGCTGCCGGGCACCGGCTCCGCATGCTGGCTGAGGAAGATGGCGCTCGGGTTGGCGACGCCCTTGAGGCCGCGCTCGGTCATCGCGAACACGCCGATCTCGTTGACGGCGCCGAAGCGATTCTTGATGGCGCGCACCAGGCGGAAGCTCGAATGCGTGTCGCCTTCGAAATACAGCACCGTATCGACCATGTGCTCCAGCACGCGCGGTCCGGCCAGGGCACCCTCCTTCGTGACATGCCCGACCAGCACGATGGCCGTGCCGCTCGCCTTGGCGAATCGGGTGAGGTGCGCCGCGCATTCGCGCACCTGCGCCACCGAGCCGGGCGCGGACGTGAGCTGGTCGGAATAAACCGTCTGGATCGAGTCGATCACCGCGATGGCCGGCCGGGTGGCATCCAGCGTCGCCAGGATCTTCTCGAGCTGGATCTCGGCCAGCACCTGCACCTGCGAGTGGTCGAGCCCCAGCCGCCGCGAGCGCAGCGCTACCTGGGCGCCGCTCTCCTCGCCGGTCACGTAGATCGCATTCCGGCCGGCGCGCTGCAGGGCGTCGACCGCCTGCAGCAGCAGCGTCGATTTGCCGATGCCGGGGTCGCCCCCGATCAGGGTGACACCGCCGTCCACGATGCCGCCGCCCAGCACGCGGTCGAGCTCGTCGAGACCGGTCGGCGTGCGCGCGATGTCCGTCGCCTCGATCTCCGACAGCGTGGCGAGCTCGGCCGACCCCGCCAGCGCCGCGAATTTCGAGTCGAAGCGGTTGTTGCCGCCGCCCGCCGGCGCCGCGACCTGCTCGATCAGCGTATTCCAGGCACCGCAACTCGGGCATTTGCCGAGCCACTTGGGACTGGTGCCGCCGCATTCGCTGCAAACGAAGAGTGTTTTTTCCTTGGCCATGGCTCGAGTGTAGGCAGCCGCGCCAGCGGGCTTGCGCGGGGACGCCGCGCGACGCACCCCATGCCCATGCAAGGGTTATCCCGGGGAAGGGGTGCAAGGCGTTCATTTAATATATTAAATAAATAGTCCATCCCAGCGCCAATCCGCACGCATGAGCACGACATTCACCCATCGCAATCTGCCTCGACTGCTGCTGCAGGCGCGGGAATCCGTCATGGCGCACACCCGGCCCAGCCTGCGCGAGCATGCCTTGTCCGACCAGCAATGGCGCGTGTTGCGCGTGCTCGGCGAACACGGCGCGGTCGAGACCGGACGTGTTGCCCGTGAGGCCTTCATCCTGGGGCCGAGCCTGACCGGCGTGCTCTCGCGCATGGAGCGCGACGGGCTGATCCAGCGCAGCCGCGATCCCGACGACCATCGCAGCACGGTCGTCGAAGCCACCCCGCAAGGCCGCAAGCTCGTGAAGCGGCTGTCCTCCACGATCGAGAAGCACTATGAGTGGATGGAGGAGGCGCTCGGCAAGGCCAAGCTCGCCCAGCTCTATTCGCTGCTCGACGAACTGATCGCACTGGAACAAACATGAGCTTCCTGCCAGCCGGAACCGTCTACGGCGTGCTTCTGAATTTCCGCGACGAGTTCGAGGCGCTCGCGCCGCAGATGCACAAGCCGCCCTACAACGCGCCGCCCGTCGCGCCGGTGCTCTATATCAAGACCGCCAATACCTGGAGCCCGCACGGCAGCGACATCGTGGTACCGCGGCTCGTGCCCGAGATCGAGGTCGGCGCCACCATCGCGATGGTGATCGGCGCCGAGAACGACGTCGAAGGCTTCGTGCTGATGAACGACCTCTCGATTCCCCACGCCAGCTTCTTCCGACCGCCCGTCAAGTTCAAGTGTCTCGACGGCTTTCTCGGCATCGGCGCGGCGATGAGCGACGCGCAGGAAGTGGGCGATCCGGCGGCGTTCAAGCTGCAGGTCCACATCAATGGCCAACTGCGCCAGTCGCTCGACTTCTCGCAGCTGGTGCGCAGCGCCTCGCAGTTGCTCGCCGACGTCGGCACCTTCATGACGCTCGGACACGGCGACGTGCTGATGCTGGGCTGCGGCGCCGGCCGCCCGCTTGCGAAAGCCGGCGACCGCATCGAGATCAGCGCCGACGGGTTCGAGATGCTGGTGAACACGCTGGTGGGAGAAGAATCTTGAAGCACGCACGCATCCTCTTCGAAGGCGCCGCGCACGACGCCACCGAGCGCGACGGCCGACTGCAGCTGGCCGACGGCCGCCTCATCGCCTTCGACGCCGTCTCCTGGCTGCCGCCTTTCGCGCCCACGCCGCGGCCGCGCACGATCCTTGCCCTCGGCCTCAACTACGCCGACCATGCGAAGGAACTGGCCTTCAAGGCGCCCGAGGAGCCGCTGGTCTTCGTCAAGGGCGAGAGCACGCTCACCGGCCACCGGCAGATCACGAACCGTCCGGCCGGGGTGCGCTTCATGCACTACGAATGCGAACTCGTCCTCGTGGTCGGCAGGCAGGCGAAGAAGGTCCGGCGCGACGACGCCTACGACTTCATCGGCGGCTACACCGTGGCCAACGACTACGCCATCCGCGACTACCTGGAGAACTGGTACCGCCCCAACCTGCGCGTGAAGAACCGCGACACGTGCACGCCCATCGGCCCGTGGCTCGTCGACGCGAAGGACGTTGCCGACCCGATGGCGCTCGACCTGCGAACCACCGTCAACGGCAAGCTCACGCAGTCGGGCAACACGAGGGACATGATCTTCGATGCGCCCTTCCTGATCGAGTATTTCTCCAGCTTCATGACGCTGTCGCCCGGCGACCTGATCCTCACGGGCACGCCCGACGGCGTCGTCGACTGCCAGCCCGGCGACGTGGTCGTCACGGAGATCGAGCGCATCGGGGCGCTCGTCAACACCATTCAAGGACAACCATGAGAGTCGACCATCTGATCAACGGCAAGCCGGTGGCCGGCCGCGATTATTTCCAGACCGTCAACCCGGCCACGCAGGAGGTGCTGGCCGAGGTCGCCGCCGGCGGCGAGGCGGAAGTCAACGCTGCCGTCGCCGCCGCCAAGGAAGCCTTTCCCAAGTGGGCCGCCATGCCCGCGCCGCAGCGCGCCAGGTTGATGCGCAAGCTCGGGGATCTCATCGCGGCCCATGTGCCGGAAATCGCCCGAACCGAAACCGACGACTGCGGCCAGGTCATCGCGCAGACCGGCAAGCAGCTCGTGCCGCGTGCGGCCGACAACTTCCACTACTTCGCCGAGATGTGCACGCGCGTCGACGGCCACACCTACCCCACCGAGACGCACCTCAACTACACGCTCTTCCATCCGGTGGGCGTGTGCGCGCTGATCTCGCCGTGGAACGTGCCCTTCATGACGGCGACGTGGAAGGTCGCGCCCTGCCTCGCCTTCGGGAACACGGCGGTGCTCAAGATGAGCGAGCTCTCGCCGCTGTCGGCCGCGCGGCTGGGCGAACTCGCGCTCGAAGCCGGCATCCCCCCGGGCGTGCTGAACCTCGTGCACGGCTACGGCAAGGACGCGGGCGAGCCGCTGGTGGCGCACCCCGACGTGCGCGCCATCTCGTTCACGGGCTCCACAGCCACGGGCAACCGCATCGTCAAGAGCGCCGGGCTGAAGAAGTTCAGCATGGAACTCGGCGGCAAGAGCCCCTTCGTGATCTTCGACGACGCCGACCTCAATCGCGCCCTCGACGCGGCCGTCTTCATGATCTTCAGCAACAACGGCGAGCGCTGCACCGCCGGCTCGCGCATCCTGGTCCAGCAGTCGATCTATGCCGATTTCGTTGCCAGATTCGTGGAGCGCGCCAGGCGCATCACGGTGGGCGACCCGCTGGACGAAAAGACCATCGTCGGCCCGATGATCTCGCAGGCGCATCTCGCCAAGGTGCGCAGCTACATCGAGCTCGGGCCCAGGGAAGGCGCGACGCTCCTGTGCGGCGGCCTCGAGGCGCCGAAGCTGCCGGAGCGCGTGAAGAAGGGCAACTTCGTCGCGCCCACGGTTTTCGCCGACGTCGACAACCGCATGAAGATCGCGCAGGACGAGATCTTCGGCCCGGTCGCCTGCCTCATCCCCTTCAAGGACGAGGCCGATGCGATCCGGATCGCCAACGACATCCCGTACGGCCTTTCGAGCTACGTGTGGACCGAGAACGTCGGCCGCGCGCACCGCGTCGCCGCCGCGGTGGAGGCCGGCATGTGCTTCGTCAACAGCCAGAACGTCCGGGACCTGCGCCAGCCCTTCGGCGGCACCAAGGCCTCCGGCACCGGCCGCGAGGGCGGCACCTGGAGCTACGAGGTCTTCTGCGAACCCAAGAATGTGGCCGTGTCGCTGGGCTCTCATCACATCCCCCATTGGGGTGTCTGAGGAGGCCGCCGATGAGCCTCTACGCCATGCAGAAATTCCTGTTCGCGCTCAACCGCGAGCCGCAGGTGCAGAAGCACTATGCCGAAGGCGGCGCCGCGCGCGCCGCGCTGCTCGACGGCTACGAGCTGACGGCCGAGGAGCGCGAGGCCATCGACACCGGCGACATCGGCAAGCTCTATGTGCTGGGCTGCAACGGCCAGTTGCTGATGCATTTCGCGCCGCTCCTGGGCATGCCGTGGGCCGACTACATCGCCGCCATGCGCGAGGGCGTTCGCAGGTACGGGCCCGTGCGCGCGGGCATCTATGCGATGACCACAAGCCAGCAAGAAAGAGTCGCCGGAATATGAGGCACACACCCAGGTTTTGCGCACTTCGTGTCGCTTCGCCCTCCCCGTTGCAGGGGGCAACACCGGCGGCCTGGCGGAGCCGGTTCCTCGGTGTTCACGAGCTCACCCCCAGGCTTTGCGCACTTCGTGTCGCTTCGCCTTCCCCCTTGCAGGGGGCAACACCGGCGGCCCGGCGGAGCCGGTTCCTCGGTGTTTCCGCCAGGGTCGGGGGTGGGAAGGAAGGGGCATCCTCATGAGCCTCGTGTTCGCGGGCGTGTGCAGTCACGCGCCCGGCATCACCGGCCGCGCGCATCTGGCCGACCCCGCCGTCAAGGACGAATTCCACGCGCAGTTCCATCGCCTCGGCGAGGCCCTGCGCGCTGCCAGGCCCGACGCCGTGATCGTGGTCGCCGCCGAGCACTTCGCCAACTTCTTCATGAACAACATGCCAGCCTACGCGATCGGCATGGCCGACAGCTACGAGGGTCCCATCGAGGACCCGAAGTGGCTCGGCATCGAGAAGACGAAGATCCCCGGCGACGCCGCGCTCTCGCTGCGCCTGATCCGCGAGGTGATGCAGACCGTCGACGTGGCCTACGCCGAGGAATGGAAGTTCGACCACGGGATCATCGTGCCGCTGCACTTCCTCACGCCCGCGTTCGACACGAAGATCATTCCGGTCAACATCAATTGCCAGGGCCCGCCGCTCACCCCCCTTCATCGCGCCTGGGCCTTCGGCGAGGCGCTGCGCCGCGCCTGCGACAAGGCGCCCGAGCGCATCGCGATCATCGGCACCGGCGGCATATCGCACTGGCCGGCAACACCGGATTCCGGCAAGGTCAACGAAGCCTGGGATCGCGACTTCATGCAGCGCTGGTGCGCCAACGATCGCGAGGCGCTGCTGTCGACGGCCACCTACAACGACGAAGCCATCTACCGCGAAGCCGGCCAGGGCGGCTTCGAAATCCGCACCTTCATCACCGTGGCCGCGGCCGCGCGCGGCAAGGGCGAGATCTTCCACATGAAAGCCATTCCGATCTTCGCGGTGACCTGCACGGCCGCCACGATGTCGGTCGGATGAAGCAAGGAGCCTGCGCATGCCGCATCTGGTGATTCTCTACACGCCCAACATCGAGCCGGAGACCGACATGTCGGCGCTGTGCCGCTCGCTGGCCGACACCATGCTCGCGCAGCGCGACGACGCGGGCAAGCCGGTGTATCCGATCGGAGGCACGCGCGTGCTGGCCTATCCCGCGGCGCACTACGCGGTGGCGGACGGCAAGGCCGACTACGCCTTCGTCTACCTCAACGTCCGCATGGCCGCGGGGCGCGCCGACGCCGTCAAGAAACGAGTCGGCGACGCGCTGGTCGAGACCGCGAGGCGCCATTTCGAGCCGCTTCTTGCCCGACGCCCCATCGGCATCACGCTGCAGATCGACGAGGCCGCGGGCCAGGTCTACGACGGCAAGCACGGCAACCTGCATCCGCTCTTCAACTTATAGCCATGCTCGACAAAAATATCATCCAGCAGCTTGCCGCCGACCTGCACGAGAGCGAGAAATCGCGCGTGCAGCTGGAACATTTCTCCAAGCGCTTTCCCGAGATGACGGTCGAGGACGGCTACGCGATCTCGCGCGCGTGGGTCAAGGCCAAGCTCGCCGAAGGCCGCGTGGTGAAGGGCCACAAGATCGGCCTCACCTCGCGCGCCATGCAGCAGGCCAGCCAGATCACCGAGCCCGACTACGGCACCCTGCTGGACGACATGTTCTTCGAGCAGGGCGGCGACATTCCCTTCAAGCGCTTCATCGCGCCGCGCGTCGAGGTCGAGCTGGCCTTCGTGCTCGGCAAGCGCCTGCAGGGGCCCCACGTGACAATCTTCGATGTCCTGGCCGCCACCGACTACGTGGTGCCCGCGATCGAGATCATCGACGCGCGCATCGAGCAGTTCGACCGCCACACCAAGGCGATGCGCAAGGTCTTCGACACCATTGCCGACAACGCGGCCAATGCCGGGATCGTGACCGGCGGGCGTCCGGTGAAGCCCGACGCGATCGATCTGCGCTGGGTCAGCGCCCTGCTCTACAAGAACGGCGTCATCGAGGAATCGGGCGTTGCCGCCGCCGTGCTCAACCATCCCGCCACCGGCGTCGCCTGGCTCGCCAACAAGCTCGCGCCCTGGGACGAATGCCTGGAGGCGGGCGAGATCGTGCTGGGCGGTTCCTTCACGCGGCCGACGACCGCGCTGCCCGGTGATACCTTCCATGCCGACTACGGGCCGCTCGGTTCGATCTCCTTCCGCTTCGTCTAAAGGACCTCTCATGCAGACCCCCCTCAACCCCTTCAAGCAGGCCCTGGCCGAAAAGCGTGCCCAGATCGGCCTGTGGCTCGGCCTGGCCGACGCCTACAGCGCGGAGATCTGCGCCGGCGCCGGCTTCGACTGGCTGCTGATCGACGGCGAGCATTCGCCGAACGGCCTGCAGAGCGTGCTGCAGCAGGCGCAGGCGATCGCCGCCTACCCGGGCGCCAACGCGATCGCGCGCGTGCCGCTCGGCCATGGCGACGCGGGCACGGCGCTGATCAAGCAGTACCTCGACCTCGGCGTGCAGACCATCCTGGTGYCGATGGTCGACACGGCCGAGCAGGCGCAGGCCATCGTCCGCGCCATGCGCTATCCGCCGCACGGCATTCGCGGCATGGGCGGCGCCCGCGCCTCGCGTTGGGGCCGCTATACGGCCTATGCCAGGGAAGCCAACGACCGGGTCTGCCTGCTGGTGCAGGCCGAGTCGCGCGAGGCGCTGGCCAACCTCGACGCGATCGCGGCAGTCGACGGCGTCGACGGCGTCTTCATCGGCCCGGCCGACCTGTCGGCATCCTTCGGCCACCTCGGCAACTCCGGCCACCCCGAGGTGCAGGCCGCCATCGAGGACGCGATCGCGCGCATCCAGCGCGCCGGCAAGGCCGCCGGCATCCTGACCCCGGACGAGGCGCTCGCCCGCAAGTACCTTGAACTGGGCGCCCTGTTCGTCGCCGTCGGCCTGGACACCAACCTGCTGGTGCGAACCACCAGCGCGCTGGCCGCGCGCTTCAAGGACGGCGCGAAGGCCGTGGCGGCCGGCGGCACCTATTGATGAACCCATCCGCGCCGCCCGCGGCGGCGCGACGAATCTTGAAGCATCCCTGTCAGGAGGCATCCCCACCATGAACACCCTGGTCGCCGCATCGGATTCCTCGCGAGTCCATCCCGCCATCCACCCCGACGAGCGCGCGGCACGCCTGCAACTCGCCGCGTGCTATCGCGTCTTCGCGATGCTCGGCTGGACCGAGATGATCTATAACCACATCACGGTGCGCCTGCCCGACAGCGTGACCGGTGGCGAGAAGCAGTTCCTGATCAACCCTTTCGGTCTGCACTACAGCGAGGTCACGGCGAGCAACCTGGTGAAGATCGACCTGCAGGGCAAGGTGCTCGACGGGTCGACATGGCCGGTGAACCCCGCCGGCTTCACGGTGCACGCGGCCCTTCACGACAGCCTGCCCGGCGCGCATTGCGTGATGCACACCCACACCACCGCGGGCGTGGCCGTGGCCTGCCTGCAGGGCGGCCTGCAACAGACCAACTTCTACACCGCGCAGCTCCACGACATGGTCGCCTACCACGACTTCGAGGGCATCACCATCCATGCCGACGAAGGGCCGCGCCTGCTCAAGAGCATCGGCGACCGGCAGGCCGTGATCCTGCGCAACCACGGCCTGCTGGCCTGGGGCTGGACGCTGCCGCAGGCCTTCGCCGTTCTCTGGACGCTGCAGCGCGCCTGCGAGATCCAGATGGCCACGCTCTCCATGGGCCCCGCCATTCCGGTGCCCGAAGAAGTTGCGCGCCGCTGCACGCGCGACGCCCTCCAATTCAACCCGGACCACGGCGCCGGCCGCGACGTGTTCGACGCCTTGGTCCGCCAGGTCGACAAGATCGACGACAGCTACAGGAACTGAAGGATGAAAGTCTGCATTTACGGGGCCGGCGCGATCGGCGGCTGGCTCGGCGTGCGGCTCGCGCAGGCGGGTTGCAAGCTCGACGTCGTCGCGCGCGGCGCCACGCTGGAGGCATTGCGGCGCGGCGGCCTCTCGGTCGTGAACACCCAGAGCGAATCGCGCACGACGGTGCGCGTCAATGCCAGCGCCGACCCGAAGGACCTGGGGGTGCAGGCGCTGATCGTGGTGGCCGTGAAGGCACCCTCGCTGCCCGCCGTGGCGCAGCAGATCGCACCCCTGCTCGGCCCCGACACCATCGTGCTCACCGCCATGAACGGTGTCCCGTGGTGGTTTCTCCAGGGCGGCTTCGGCGGCGCCCTGGCGGGGGCGCAGCTCCAGGCGGTCGACCCGGGCGGAAAGATCGCCGAGGCGATCCCGGCGCGGCACGTGATCGGCGGCGTGGTGCACGCGAGCTGCTCGCTGGACGCGCCCGGCGTGGTGCGCCACCACTTCGGCAACGGCCTCATCATCGGCGAGCCCTCGGGCGAGGCCACGCCGCGCGCCCAGGCGCTGTTCGAGCTGCTGGTGCGTGCCGGCATCGAGGCGCGCCTGTCGCCGCAGATCCAGAAGGACGTCTGGTACAAGCTGTGGGGCAACATGACGGTCAACCCCATCAGCGCGCTGACCGGCTGCACCACCGACAAGATCCTGGCGGACGACCTGGTGCGCGGGCTGGTGTCGACCATCATGCTGGAGGCCAAGGAGATCGGCGCGCGCATCGGCATCCCGATCGCCGACAGCCCCGAGGATCGCCACGCCGTCACGCGCAAGCTGGGCGCCTTCAAGACGTCCATGCTGCAGGACGTCGAGGCAGGCCGTCCGGTCGAACTCGACGCGCTCACGACCGCGGTGCGCGAGCTGGGCCAGCTGGCTGGAGTGGCCACGCCCTTCACCGATGCGCTGCTGGGGCTGGCGCGGCTGCGGACCCGGCAGCTCGGGCTCTACTGAAGGCCTTCAGCGCTTGAGCATCACGCGCAGCGCCTGGGGCAGCGAATCCACCTGCGGCATGAAATGGTCCAGCGCCATGCCCAGCAGCACCGCGCAGAACAACGCGCCGAGCAGCGGCTTCCAGGTCAGCCGCACGGCGGCGGCCAGCCACCCTGCGCGCGCGACACGCACGGCGGCGCGTGCCGAAACGTACGAGAACGCAAGCTCGATCGCCACCGCGAGCAGCGCGTCCCAGCCGAAATAGAGCAGCACCAGCGCCCCGGCGCCGAATACGATCGCCACGCCGATCAGGAAGATCGCGACCACTGGCACCGCGACGACCGCGCCTTCATCGGCTCCCGCGGCAAGGTCGAGCGCTCCGCGCGCGATACTGCCGGCACCGTGGTCGCCACCGCCCGCATCGAGGCCGAGCGGCGTGCTGGGACAGCCGCCCGCCGCCAGGTCCGGCAGCTCGGGATTGAGACGGGTGTCCTGCGTCACCAGCCGCGCCGCCCACCAGCGCAACACCAGCAGATAGCCGACGTAGCTCGCGCCCAGCGTGAAGAAATAGCGAACCGCCAACGAATGCACGCCCAGGCGCATCTGAGCATAGGACGCCGCCCACATCAGCAGCAGCATGAAGGTGCCGATCGTCAGCCCGTGCGTGCGCAGGCTGTGATTGCGGTGAAGGTCGCGCTCGACCTGCGTTTCCCACAGGCGCACCGAGCGCCAGTCAGAGAGGACCCTCAAGACCGCGGCCCTTCAGTCGACCACGACCGGCACGCGCGGCGCCACCGCGCACATCAGCTCGTAGCCGACGGTGCCGCCCGAGCACGCCACCTCGTCGATCGACAGCAACGCGCCGCCCGATGCACGCCCCCAGAGCGTCACCTCGCTACCGTTGATGGCGTCGGGTACCGGCGTGAGGTCGACGGTGATCATGTCCATGCTGACGCGGCCCACCATGCGCGTGCGCACGCCATTCACCAGCACCGGCGTGCCGGTCGTGCAATGGCGCGGGTAGCCGTCGGCATAGCCCACCGCGGCCACCCCGATGCGCAGCGGCGCGTCGGCGGTGAAGCTCGAGCCGTAGCCGATGGTGTCGCCCGCCTTGATTGTCTGAACGCCGATCAGCCGCGTCGCCAGCGTCATGGCCGGCTGCAGCTGCCAATGCGCCGCGTCATGTTCGGGAAAGTCCGGGGCGCTGCCGTAAAGCATGATGCCGGGCCGCACCCAGTCGGCCCGCGTGGCGTTCGCATGGCGCAGCGTGGCCGCGCTGTTGGCGATGGAGCGTTCGCCCGGAAGGCCTTCGGCGGCCCGCTCGAAGACCTCGAGCTGGTGCGCGATGCCGCGGGCGCCGTCGGCGTCGCTGAAGTGCGTCATCAGCGAAATCTCGTCGACCTGCGGCAGCGCGTTCAGGCGCGTCCAGGCGGAGCGAAAGCGCTCCGGCGTGAAGCCCAGACGGTTCATGCCCGAATTCAGCTTGAGGAAGACGCGATGCGGCACCTGCGTCTTGTGGGCGGCCAGCATGTCGATCTGGGCGTCGCAATGCACCGTGTGCCACAGGCCGAGCCGCGAGCACAGTTCCAGGTCGCGGGCGTCGAAGACGCCTTCGAGCAGCAGCACCGGCCCGCGCCAGCCCAGCGCGCGAACCCGTTCGGCTTCGGCCAGGTCGAGCAGCGCGAAGCCGTCGGCGGCGCGGAAGGCGTCGAACACGCGCTCGATGCCATGTCCGTAGGCATTGGCCTTGACCACCGCCCAGACGCGCGAGTCGACCGCCGCGCGGCGCGCGCGGTCGAGGTTGTGGCGCAGCGCGGCGGCATGGATGGTGGCGAGGATGGGACGCGGCACGGCAGAAACCTGATCAAAAGCGGAAAACACTCACACAAAAGCGCACCGTCTAGTAGCGCATGCGAGTCATTTTGACATTCCAACCCCATGCTATAACCGCGCAGCCGCCTTCCGGGGAGGCCATTCTTCCACTATCGCCAGCAGTCCCACTCCCTGGCAAGCCAGCCCATCGATGAAGCGCGGTTTCTACACGATCATGTCGGCCCAGTTCTTTTCGTCGCTGGCCGACAACGCGCTCTTCGTGGCGGCAGTGGAACTGATGAGAACCAGCGGTGCACCGGAATGGCAGCGCGCGGCCCTGGTGCCGATCTTCACCATCTTCTACGTGGCGCTGGCGCCCCTGGTCGGCGCATTCGCCGACGCACTGCCCAAGGGCAAGGTGATGTTCATCAGCAACGCGATCAAGGTGGTCGGCTGCCTGATGATGCTGTTCGGCTCGCATCCCCTGCTGGCGTACGCGATCGTCGGGCTCGGGGCGGCGGCCTACTCGCCCGCCAAGTACGGCATCCTGACCGAACTGCTGCCGGCTTCGCAGCTGGTCAAGGCCAACGGCTGGATCGAAGGCCTGACGATCGCGTCGATCATCCTGGGCATCGTGCTCGGCGGCCAGCTGGTCGGCCACACGCTGTCGAGCCATCTCCTCGCCTTCGACTTCCCCCTCATCGACACCGGCGTCAGAACGCCCCCCGCGGCCGCGATCTCGGCGCTGATCCTGGTCTACATCCTGGCCGCATGGTTCAACACGCGCATTCCCTCCACCGGTGTCGAGATGCGTCCGCTGCGCGCCAACGCGAGGCATGGGTTCCTGCGCAACATGTGGTCCTTGCTGCCTGATTTCTGGCACTGCAATTCGCGCCTCTGGCGCGACAAGCTCGGGCAGATCTCGCTGGCCACGACCACCCTCTTCTGGGGAGCGGGCGGCAACCTCAAGTACATCGTGCTGGCCTGGGCCTCGCTGGCGCTCGGCTACAACACGGCGCAGGCCTCGTCGCTGACCGGGGTCGTCGCCATCGGCACGGCCGTCGGCGCCATCGTGGCGTCGGTGCGCATGCGGCTCGACATGGCGACCCGGGTGATTCCGATGGGCATCGGCATGGGCGTGCTGGTGATCGGCATGAACTTCATCAACAACATCTGGGTGGCGGTGCCCTTCCTGATTTTGCTGGGCGGCCTGGGCGGCTTCCTGGTGGTGCCGATGAACGCGTTGCTGCAGCACCGCGGCCACAACCTGATGGGCGCCGGCCGGTCGATCGCCGTGCAGAACTTCAACGAGCAGGCCTGCATCCTGTTCCTGGGCGCGTTCTACAGCGCCTGCACCGGCCTGGGCCTGTCGGCGTACTCCGCCATCACCGCCTTCGGCGTCGTGGTCGCCGGCTTCATGTGGCTCATCAAGCGCTGGCACATCGCCAACCTGCGCAAGTATCCGGAAGAGGTCCAGCACCTCCTGGCTATTGCGCGCAGCGATAAACACCACTGATCTGGGCTCACCCCCAGGCTGCGCGCACTTCGTGTCGCTTCGCCTTCCCCCTCACCGGGGGCAACACCGGCGGCCCGGCGGAGCCGGTTCCGCGGTGTTCACGAGCTCTGGGTCCGGGGCTCGGTGTTTGCGCGAAGCGGGGGCGGGGGCGATGATGGAAACTCCTCCAATCTGAAAGACTTGCAATGACCAGCGTCTATGACTTCGAAGCCACGCAGATCGACGGGGCGTCGGTGCCGCTTTCCAGGTTCAAGGGCAAGGTGCTGCTGATCGTCAACACCGCAAGCAAGTGCGGGTTCACGCCACAGTTCGAAGGACTGGAAGCGCTGTACGAGAAATACGCCGGCAAAGGACTCGCGGTGCTCGGCTTTCCGTCGAACCAGTTCGCCAGCCAGGATCCCGGCACCAACGAAGAGATCGGCGCCTTCTGCGTCCAGAACTACGGCGTGACTTTCCCGATGATGGAGAAGATCGAGGTCAACGGCCCGGGCGCGGCACCGCTCTACAAATGGCTCGTCAAGGAAGCACCAGGCTTCCTGGGCAGCACGGCCATCAAGTGGAACTTCACCAAGTTCCTGGTCGGCAAGGACGGGCAGGTGATCAAGCGCTACGCACCGATGGACACACCCGAATCCATCAGCCGCGATATCGAAGCCGCGCTGGCAGCCTGAGACCGCCGGTCGCGCGCGGTCAGAACCTGAAGTCAGCCGACTTCGGCCCGCCACCCAGTGTGACGGGCTGCGTCTTGGTGATGCCCTCGGTCCCGGCCTCGACGGTGTAGCGCCCCGCGGGCAGGTCGATCAGGCACACGGGGCCGTTGGCGCGCAACGAGAGCGCCGTGGCCCCACCGGCATCCTTCACGGTCACGGCAACATCGGCCAGGTACGCGCCATTGGCGCGGGCGAAGAGCAGCGACAGCGCATGCTCCTTCATGGCCGCGCGCATGGCGGTGGATTCGTCCACGCCGATGCCCCCGCACACGTACTGCCCGGCCCCCTGGCTCTTCATGGACGGCATCGCGCCCTGGGCCTGCGCGATCCACGGGATGGCGGCGGCGCACACGGTCACGGCGGCAGCACGGAAAAAGGATTGGGAAGGGATGCGCATCGACTGTCTCCAGCATTGAACAGTCGGCAAGCCTGGCGCACCGCGGCGCGGCGCAGGGTCGGACCGCAGCCCCTTTGCCTGTGCGTCCAGGTCGCGATCAGGCCGCCGGTTGCGCCTTGAGGGCCTCGTCGAGCAGTTCCACCCAATGCCGCACGGGCAACTCGCTGCCGCTTTGCAGGTGCGTGATGCAACCGATGTTGGCCGAGACGATCGTCGTCGGCCGCAGCTGGTTCAGGTGGCCCAGCTTGCGGTCGCGCAAAGGGTAGGCCAACTCCGGCTGCAGAACCGAATAGGTGCCGGCCGAGCCGCAGCAAAGGTGGGATTCGTTGGCGGCGACCTGCACGTCGAAGCCGAGCGCGCGCAGGTTCTGCTCGACACCGCCGCGCAGCTTCTGGCCGTGCTGCAGCGTGCAAGGCGGGTGGTAGGCCACCACGCCCGCGGGCGCCGTGACGCGTGCCTTCAGCGCCGGCACGATCTCCGGCAGCAGCTCGCTCAGGTCCCGCGTCAGCGCGCTGATTCGCTGCGCCTTGGCGGCATAGGCCGCGTCCTCCCTGAGGATGTGGCCGTACTCGCGCACGGTGACGCCACAGCCCGAGGCGTTCATCACGATCGCCTCCACCGCGCCGCCTTCGACCTGAGGCCACCAGGCATCGATGTTGGCACGCATCTGGGCCTTGCCACCCTCCTGGTCGTTGAGGTGGAACCTGACCGCGCCGCAGCAGCCCGCGCTGGGCGCGATCACCGCCTCGATGCCCGCCGCGTCGAGCACGCGCGCCGTCGCGCTGTTGATGTTGGGCGCCATGGATGGCTGCACGCAACCGGCCAGCATCAGCATCTTGCGGGCGTGCTTTCGGGTGGGCCAGGCGCCTGCGGCCTGCGGCGCCGGCACCTTGGCCTTGAGCTTGGCCGGCAGCAGGCCGCGCACCGCCTGGCCCAGCTTCATCGCCGGACCGAAGAACGGCGACGGCAGCGCCTCCTTCAGCGTCCAGCGCAGCGCGCTTTCCAGCGGCGGGCGCGGTACCTTGGCGTCGACGATCTTGCGGCCGATGTCGACCAGGTGGCCGTACTGCACGCCGCTCGGGCAGGTGCTTTCGCAGTTGCGGCAGGTCAGGCAGCGGTCGAGGTGCAGTTGCGTGCTGCGGGTCGGCGCCTTGCCCTCGAGCACCTGCTTGATCAGGTAGATGCGCCCGCGCGGACCGTCGAGTTCGTCACCCAGCAGCTGGTAGGTCGGGCAGGTGGCGGTGCAGAAGCCGCAGTGCACACACTTGCGCAGGATCGCTTCGGCCTCGCGGCCGTCCGCGGTGCCCTGGAATTCGGGAGCGAGTTCGGTTTGCATGCGTTCTTGTCAGCGGGTCAGTTCAGGGGATAGAGACGGCCGCGATCGAAAACGGCGTGGGGGTCGAACTCGCGCATCAAGGCGCGATGAATGCGTTCCAGTGGGGGGCTCAGGGCGTCGAATCGGCCGATCTTGCCGGCGCCCTCGCCCGCGGGCATGAAGAGCGAGGCGTGCCCGCCGGCCGCATGCGCCGCCGCCCGCACGCGCTCGCCCTGCCCGGGGGGCGTCAGGTACCAGCGTTGTCCGCCGTGCCATTCGACGAGCGGCGAGCCTTCGAGCGCCAGCACCGGCGCCGTCTGCGGCACCGACACGCGCCACAGCTCGCGCGCGCCTCGATCCCTGAACCATGGAAGCTGGAAGTCGCGTGCGGCCTCCCACTCGGCCCGGGCGCGCGCGTCGTCTTGCAGCTCGCCGCCGAGATGGGCGCAGGCCGACGCAACCGCGGCGACCGCGCCGCGCAGACGCAGCCACAAAGCGCCGCCGGCGCCGTCCGCCGCCCAGCGGCTCGCGTTCAGCGGCAGCGGCTGGCCGCCCCAGCCGTTGAGCAGGCGCAACGCGTCGGCCTGGTCGCATTCGAAGCGGAGCGTGGCTTCGGAGGGCGCCAGCGGCAGCACCTTGAGACTGACTTCGGCGATGAGGCCCAGCGTGCCCAGGGAGCCGGCCAGCACGCGCGACACGTCATAGCCCGCGACGTTCTTCATGACCTGCCCGCCGAAGCTGAGCACCTCGCCGCGGCCGTTCACCAGCATGGCGCCCAGCACATAGTCACGCACCGCGCCCACGCTCGCCCGCGCCGGTCCGCTGAGGCCGGCGGCGACCATGCCGCCCACCGTGCCGGCCTCCCCGAAGCGCGGCGGCTCGAAAGGCAGGCATTGGCCTTGCGCCGCAAGCACGGCCTCGATTTCGGCCAGCGGCGTGCCGGCGCGCGCCGTCACGACCAGCTCGCTCGGCTCGTAGCTGGTGATGCCGGTGAGGCCGGTGGTGGAGAGCGGCTCGCCTCGCGGCGGCTCGCCATAGAAGTCCTTGGTGCCGCCGCCGCGAATGCGCAGCGACCCGGCGTTGGTGGCGGATGCGCAGGCGCGTATGCGCTCGACGATCTGGCTGAGAGCGGAATCCATGCGCGCGATGGTACCGCTCGCGGCGGGCCCGTCCGGCGACGCGGCGCGCGCGGGCGCTAGTCCTCGAAGAAATGAACAGGGAGCCCCGGCGTTTCCACGCGCACCGACAACACATGGCCCGATGCCGGCCGCTGCTCGAGTTCCGAGTCCGGCCGGCCCCGCCGCGCACTCGTGACGAACAGCGTGCGCAGGTCGTCGCCGCCGAAGCAGGGCATGGTCGGACACTGGACAGGCGTCGGCAGCGCAGCCACCTGCTCACCCGTGGGGGCGAAGCGCAGCAACTGGCCGCCCTCGAACATCGCCACCCAGTAGTAGCCTCCGGCGTCGATGGTCGCGCCGTCGGGTCGGCCTTCGTAGCGCACAGGCGACTCGGGCGTCCAGCCCGCGGGCTTGGGGTCGAACTGGTGAAAGGTGCGAGGGGACGACAGGACGTTGGGCCTGGCGGCCCAGTCCCAGGTGCGCACCTGGTGCGCCGCGGTATCGGCCCAGTAAACCGTCCGGGCATCGGGCCCGAAGGCCAGGCCGTTGGCGGTGGTGGCTTCATTGGCCATCTGCGTGAGCACCGGCGTCTGGCCGCCGCGCGCGTCGAGGCAATAAAGCGCCGCGTTGGGCCGGTCCTTGGCCTCGTTGAGCGTGCCGCCCCAGAAGCGGCCGAGGGGGTCGCACTTGCCGTCGTTGAAGCGCATGGTGCGCGTGTCGTGGGCGACGCGCGCGAGGGGCCGGAGTTCACCGCCCCATGCATTGGCGCGGTAGATGCCGTCGCGCAGCGCGATCACCAGGCCGCCGCTGCGGGCCGGCGCCATGCAGCCGGGCTCGGACGGCATGTGCCAGCGCTCGACGCTGGCCTGACCGATCTCGCCGCGGGTGCGCAATACCAGGCGGCCGGGAATGTCCAGCCAGTAGAGCGCGCGTTCCTGGGGGTGCCAGAACGGCGATTCGCCGAGCTGGCAGAGGCTGTCGTCAAGAGTCGTCCACATGGGCCCATTAGGCCAAAAAAATGGCCCGCTGGCGCGAAGCGCTGCGGGCCGAACATCCAGGAGGAGACTCTCGCTTGAAAATTCTTCCTTCTTCGAAGCGGGCCGCGCTGGGGCGGCCCGCCCGGAATCAACGGTTGTAGGCGGTCTCGCCGTGGGACGAGATGTCGAGGCCTTCGCGCTCTTCTTCTTCGCTCACGCGCAGGCCGATCGTCAGGTCGGTGATCTTGTAGGCAAGGAAGGAAACCACGCCCGACCACACGATGGTCAGCACCACGGCCTTGAGCTGGATCCAGACCTGTGCGCCGATCCCGTTGGAGATCGTGGCGGCCGTGACCCAGTCGCCCACCAGGCCGGGGCCACCCAGCGATTGCGTGTTGAACACACCGGTCAGCAGCGCGCCGACGATACCGCCGACACCGTGCACGCCGAACACGTCGAGCGAGTCGTCCGCGCCGAGCATCTTCTTGAGACCGTTCACGCCCCACAGGCAGGCGAAGCCGGCGATGAAGCCGACGATGATCGCGCCCATCAGGCCGACGTTGCCGGCGGCCGGGGTGATGGCCACCAGGCCCGCAACCGCGCCGGACGCAGCGCCCAGCATCGAGGCCTTGCCGCGCATCAGCGCTTCACCGATGCACCATGCGAGCACGGCGGCAGCAGTGGCCGAGAAGGTGTTCATGAAGGCCAGCACGGCGCTGGTGCCTGCTTCGAGGGCGGAGCCGGCGTTGAAGCCGAACCAGCCGACCCACAGCAGCGAGGCGCCGACCATGGTGAGCGTCAGCGAGTGCGGCGTGAACGATTCCTTGCCATAGCCGATGCGCTTGCCGATCAGGACGGCACCGACCAGGCCCGCGACGGCGGCGTTGATGTGCACCACGGTACCGCCGGCGAAGTCCAGCGCGCCCCACTGCCAGATGAGACCGGCCTTGGAATTCATCGCATCGACCACGTCCTTGCTGGCGTAGGCGTCCGGGCCCATCCAGAACCAGACCATGTGCGCGATCGGCGCATAGCTGAAGGTGAACCACAGCGCCATGAACAGCAGCACGGCCGAGAACTTGATGCGCTCGGCGAAGGCGCCGACGATCAGGCAGCAGGTGATGCCCGCGAAGGTGGCCTGGAAGGCGGCGAACAGCAGCTCGGGAATGTAGACCCCCTTGCTGAAGGTCGCGCCCGGGGCGAACACGCCGGTGGCCGGATCGAAGATGCCCTTCATGAACAGCCGGTCGAAGCCGCCGACGAAGGCGTTGCCCTCGGTGAACGCGAGGCTGTAGCCGTAGATCATCCACAGCACGACGATCATCGAGAAGGTGACCATCACCTGCATCAGCAGCGACAGCATGTTCTTGCTGCGGACCAGGCCGCCGTAGAACAGCGCGAGGCCGGGGACGGTCATCATGATCACGAGCAGCGTGGAAACCATCATCCAGGCGGTGTCGCCCTTGTTGAAGGAGGGCGCGGCGGCTGCCGGTGCTGCGGCTGCGGCCGGTGCCGCGGCCGCGGCATCGGCGGGTGCCGCCGCCGCGGGCGCGGCAGGGGCGGGCGCCGCGGCAGGTGCTGCCGCAGCGGGTGCAGATGCTTCAGCTGCGGGCGCCGCGGTGGTCTGGGCAAGACCGGCAGTGCCGGCAAGCAGCACGCTCAAGCCGAGCGCGATAGAGACGATCAGTTTTTTCATTTGGGTGTTTCTTTCGTGCCTTGTCAGAGGGCGTCCCGGCCCGTTTCTCCGGTACGGATGCGAACGACCTGCTCCAGGTCGTAGACGAACACCTTGCCGTCGCCGATCTTGCCGGTGCGGGCCGCGCCTTCCACGGCTTCGATGACGCGCTCCACGAGCTCGTCGGCCACCGCCGCTTCGATCTTGACCTTCGGCAGGAAGTCGACCACGTACTCGGCGCCGCGGTACAGCTCGGTGTGGCCCTTCTGGCGACCGAAGCCCTTGACTTCCGTCACGGTGATGCCCTGCACCCCTATCGCCGAGAGCGCTTCGCGCACTTCGTCGAGCTTGAACGGTTTGATGATGGCTGTGACCAGCTTCATGATGTTTCTCCTACAGATGGAACGGAATGACCCGGCGTGGGGCCGGGCCTGGTCATGACTAGAGGGTCTTGGTCAGCGTGACGATGGCGCGGGCCTTGTTGATATCGCCGAAGTAGCTCTTCTTGTTGGCGCCCTGCACGCCGCCGTACAGGCTCACGCCGCTGCCGAAGTCGTAGGAGACGCCGAGGCCGTAGTCGACGTAGTTGGGGATTTCCACGCCGGTCTGCGCCAGGGTGAAGTCCTTGATGCCGCCGGCGAAGCGCGTGTAGCCGACCGAGGCCTTGAGCGTCAGCTTGGGAACGATTTCCTGCGCGTAGGCCAGGTTCAGGTAGCCGGTGTTGCGGCCCTTGAAGCCCGAGCCCGCCTTGTAGCCCGCGGCTCCGAAGTAGTCATTGGAGACGGTGTGCGAGTACTTGAGGGTCAGGGGGCCCCAGGTTCCGGCGCCATACAGCTCGGTGGTGTTGCCGTTGCTGTTGCCGGGGTAGACGTAGCTGAGCACGCCCACATCCCAGTCGAGGCCGGCGCCCTTGAACTTGTAGCCGCCGTAAAGGTCGCTTTCGATGCTGTTGCCCGACAGCCAGTCGACGCTGGAGTTCCAGTTGCCGATGTACCAGCCGGTCTCGCCGAAGGCGTAGTCGAAGCCGCCCTGGATCGCGGGCTTGAACGCCTTGTTCTTGCTCGTGTC
>NZ_JBFTPS010000025.1:0-103158 GCF_056398605.1 Variovorax sp. 01T432 | reverse complement strand
GAGCCGTTCTGCCAAGCGCATCACAGTCGGCTTATCCCCAACGATCAGACTCTTCATCCACGACTCCTTGAAGTACGTGGATAGACATCATATCTAATCTATTGAACGCAAAATGGTATGAATCCGGCAGCGGGCCGGCCGGTGCGGGCCATCGCGTCAGGCCTCCGGCCCTGGCGACCGCGGCGGCGGCTTCCGGCTCGCCCAGGTAGGGCGCCAGCGCCAGGATGCCGGCCACGTCGCCGGGATACTCGTCGGCGTACAGCAGCGCGCCGAAGCCGCCGAGCGAGATGCCGGCCATCCAGATCGACGCGTAGCCGCTGGCCTGCGCGGGCGCGATGACGTCGGCGCGCAGGCGCTCGAAGATGCTGCGGTCCATGTAGTAGCCCATATGCGCGTCAGCGCGCAGCACGTCGACCGCCAGGCCGAGGGAGCGCACCTCGGCGATGAAGCCCTCGTCTTCCAGTTCACGCATGGCCATGCCTCGCCCGGGCAGCATGACGAGCAGCGTGCGGGCTTGCGCGGTGCAGGTGCTCCTGTCCAGGAGGGAGGGCATCGGCACGACCGCTTCGCGCGGGATCAGGCCGGACCCGGAGAGGCCGCAGGCGGCGAGCGCGGCTGCGGCGCTCGCCCACAGGCCGAGCCGCCGCCGTGGGGAGGCGGGATCGGCCGTCATGCCTTGCCCGGCGCGGAGCCCAGCCTGAACAGGCTGGTCGCCTGCAGGTCCAGCACCGGCAGGTCGCGCTGGTTGATGAGCCGCCAGCGCCAGCGCAGGATGCCCAGTGTCGGCTTCTTCTCCGATCGGCGAACTTCGATCACGTCGGCCACGAGCCGCAGCGTGTCCCCCGGGCGCACGGGGTTGGGCCAGTGCAGATGCGCGAGGCCCGGCGAGGCGAAGGATTCGGAGTCCGCCAGCGCCGCGTCGGTGATGAGCCGCATCGCGATGGCACCGGTGTGCCAGCCGCTCGCGATGAGCCCGCCGAAGGGCCCTTCGGCGGCCAGCGCCGGGTCGGTGTGGAACCACTGCGGGTCGTAGGCCTTGGCAAACTGCAGCAGCTCCGCCTCGGTCACGACATAAGGTCCGGCCTCGATCACCTGCCCCGCGTGAAAGTCAGCGAATTTCATCGAGGGGATTGTGGATGAGGCTAAGTAGTTCGCCATCAGGCAGGCCTGACCCCGGGGCATGAAACCGGGGTCACAGTCAAATTCGGCGTTCGATGGCATGAGTTTCTTAGTAGGTCTCGAGGTGCAGCCGCCCCTCGCGCTTGAGACTGGCGCCCACGGTGTCCCAGTCCAGCCCGGCGTCGGTGGCCACGTCGCGCAGGGCGAGGACCACGCCCTCTTCCATGCTCTTCAGGCCGCAGACATAGAAGTGGCTCTGGCCGTCCTTGAGCAGCGCGGCCAGGTCGGCGGCGCGCTCGCGCATCGCGTCCTGCACATAGCGCTTGGGCTGGCCCGGGGTGCGCGAGAAGGCGAAGTTGATGTCGATGAAGTCCTTGGGCAGCGTCTGCAGCGGTCCGAAGTACGGCAGCTCCTGCTGCGTGCGCGCGCCGAAGAAGAGCATCAGCTTGCCGCCCTCGAACTTGCCGCTCTTGCGCAGGCGTCGGCGCCATTCGGTCATCGCGCGCATGGGGGCGCTGCCGGTGCCGGTGCAGATCATCACGATGTGCGACTTCGGGTGGTTCGGCATCAGGAAGGAGCTGCCGAAAGGGCCGATGACCTGCACCTTGTCGCCGACCTTGAGGTCGCACACGTAGTTGCTGCACACGCCGCGCACGGGCTTGCCCTGGTGGTCTTCGAGCACCCGCTTCACGGTCAGCGAGATGTTGTTGTAGCCCGGCCGCTCGCCGTTGCGCGGACTGGCGATCGAGTACTGGCGCGCGAAGTGCGCCTTGCCGTTGGCGTCGGTGCCCGGCGGGATGATGGCGATGGACTGGCCTTCCAGCACCGGGAAGGGCATGGCGCCGAAGTCGAGCACGATGTGGTGCGTCTGGTTCTCGTAGCCGGCCTCGGTGCAGTTGAAGTTGCCCACCACGGTCGCGGTGGTGGGGCTCTTCGGCGGATGGAGGTTGGTGTAGGCGTGGGCGGCCGACCACGGGGGGACGGTGGCGCCGTACTGGGCCGAGTTGAAGGCGACCTCGCCGGGCGCCGCGGGCGGCTGCGGCACGGCGGCGGGCACCTGCATCAGCGCCTCCTGCGGCGCGCCGACGCCGTCGGCCTCGAGCTGCTCGGGCGTGAGCTCGGCGGGCAGTTCGTCCCAGGTCAATTGCTCCTCGATCGAGTAGGCGCGTGCGATCGGCATGGTGCGCCAGTTGTCGATGGAGCCCGTGGGGCACGGCGAGATGCACGCCATGCACCCGTTGCACACGTCCGCGCGCACGACGTAGTTGCGGTCGTCGTGGGTGATCGCATTGACCGGACAGGTCGCTTCGCAGGTGTTGCAGCGTATGCAGATTTCGGGGTCGATCAAGTGCTGCCTGATCACCCCGATGTCGACGGCCATGTCCATAAAGTTGTCTCCTTGGGTCCTCCCCCCAGTCGGGGGAAGGAATCGGTGCAGTGTCTCAGCCGAAGCGGACGTATTCGAAATCGACGGGCTGTCGGTTGATGCCCATCACCGGCGGCGCGATCCAGCCGGCGAACTTGCCGGGGTCGACCACGCGGCCCATCAACGATGCCACGAAGGCGAAGTCTTCGCTGGTGGGCAGCCATTCGCTCTTCCTGGCGGCCCATTCGGTTTCGCTCACCACGCGGCCGTCGGGGGACATCTTGATGCCGGCCAGGGCGCCGATCTGGCGGTTGAAGGCCTTGTGGGGCACGGTCAGCCGCGTGGGGATGCCGGCCTTCTCCAGCACCTTGTTCCAGCGGTTGACGCCGGCCACGGAGTCCTTGATGAAGTCGTCGCGCAGCACTTCGTTGAGCGCGTTGAGCATGGGGACGTCCTTCTCCTGGAGCTGGCCGTTCACCACTTCGAGCACCTTGTAGGTCTGGCTCTTGAGCACGTGGTCGTCGACGCGCTTGCCTTCTTCGTAGCGGCCCTTGAGGCCGGAGCTGTAGAAGGTGGCGGCGTTGCTCGACTGGTCGGCGCCGAACAGGTCGATGGTGACGCTGTAGTGGAAGTTCAGGTAGCGCTGGATGGTGCCGAGGTCGATGGCACCGGCGGCGCGCACCTTCTGCGGGTCGTCGGTCTTGAGCTCGTTCATCACGGCGGCGGTGCGCGAGAGCACGCGCGAGACGCCGCTTTCACCCACGAACATGTGGTGGGCTTCCTCGGTCAGCATGAACTTGGTGGTGCGCGCGAGCGGGTCGAAGGCGCTTTCGGCCAGGGCCGAGAGCTGGAACTTGCCGTCGCGGTCGGTGAAGTACGTGAACATGAAGAACGCCAGCCAGTCGGGCGTCTTCTCGTTGAAGGCGCCCAGGATGCGCGGGTTGTTCTGGTCGCCCGAGGTGCGCTGGAGGAGCGCCTCGGCTTCCTCGCGGCCGTCGCGGCCGAAGTGCTTGTGCAGCAGGTAGACCATGGCCCACAGGTGGCGGCCTTCCTCGACGTTGATCTGGAAGAGGTTGCGCAGGTCGTACATGCTGGGCGCGGTGAGTCCCAGGTGGCGCTGCTGTTCGACGGACGCGGGCTCGGTATCGCCCTGCGTCACGATGATGCGGCGCAGGTTGGCGCGGTGTTCGCCGGGCACGTCCTGCCAGGCCTTCTCGCCCTTGTGGTCGCCGAAATGGATCTCGCGGCTGGCGTCGCCCGGGTTCAGGAAAATGCCCCAGCGGTAGTCGCGCATCTTGACGTGGCCGAACTGGGCCCAGCCCTGCGGGTCCACGCTGACGGCGGTGCGCAGGTAGACGTCGTAGTTGGTCGAGCCCTCGGGGCCGACATCGTCCCACCAGTTGATGAAGTTGGGCTGCCAGCCTTCGAGCGCGCGCTGCAGGGTGCGGTCTTCGCTCAGGTTGACGTTGTTCGGGATCTTTTCGCTGTAGTCGATGGTGCTCATGGGAGTTCCTTAAACGCGGTTGAGATCGAAGCCGGCCTTCTCGCCGGTGCCGTAGACCTTGAGGGCACCCTTTTCGCCGACGGCGTTGGGGCGGTTGAAGATCCAGTTCTGCCAGGCCGTGAGGCGGCCGAAGATGCGGGTGAGCATGTTCTCCTGGCTGGCGAAGCGCAGGTTCGCTTCGAGGCCGGTGAGCGCGTCGGGCGACATGGCGGCGCGCTCCTCGATGGCGATGCGGATTTCGTCGCTCCAGTCGATGTCGTCCGGCGCCATGGTGACCAGGCCCAGCGTGAGCGCTTCGTCGGCGTCGAGCGCCTTGCCGGCGGCACCGCGCGCGGCTTCCATCGGCGCGCTCTCTTCATAGAAGCGGCGTTGCAGGCGGCTCTGGTCGTTGACCATCGGATAGAAGCCGAAGTTGAACTCGTTGAGCGTGAGCTTCGGCGCGCGCGCGGCATCGTCGGGCAGCGCGAGCATGTAGCTGCGGTCGGCCGACAGGGCGATCTCGGCCAGCGTGCCGGCGAAGCAGGAGCCGGACTCGATCAACGCGAAGAGGCTGCGCGAGGAGACGTCGAGGCGCGCGAGCGTGCGGCGCAGCGCGCCGATGGTCTCGCGCACCAGCCAGTGGTCCTGGTGGGCGAGCATGGTGGCGTCGCTGGCGAGCACGGCCTGGGCGTCGCCCTCGGTCTTGAGCAGCCAGGTGCCGATGTCCAGCTCGTTGGTGCGCATGTTGAGGATGGCGTCGTCGAGCTGGCGCGCCATGGCGAGCGGCCACCATGCGGCACCGGCGGCTTCGATGCCGGCGATGTCGGTGGGCTGCGCGCCGGCCGGGGCCTTGACGGTGAAGGTGGCGGTGCGGCGGGCGCGGTCGATCTCGATGGTGACGTGCTCGTAGCGCAGGCTGTCGGGGCCGTCCTCGCGCTCGATGCGCGGCAGGCTCAGGCCCTTGCCGCCCTGGCGCATGCTGGCTTCGCCCAGCTTGGCGGCGCGCTCCTGCACGACGGTGGCGAACTGCGCGGGCTTGGCGATGGCATCGACCAGGCGCCAGTCGACCGCGCGCTGGCCGCGCACGCCTTCGACGCTGGTGCAGAAGATGTCGGCAAGGTCATGGCGCACGTGGCGCTTGTCGGTGACGCGGGTCAGGCCGCCGGTGCCGGGCAGCACGCCGAGCAGCGGCACTTCGGGCAGCGAGACGGAAGAGGAGCGGTCGTCGACCAGCACGATCTCGTCGCAGGCCAGCGCCAGTTCGTAGCCGCCGCCGGCGCAGGCGCCATTGACCGCGGCGAGGAACTTGAGGCCCGAGTGCTTCGACGAGTCCTCGATGCCGTTGCGCGTCTCGTTGGTGAACTTGCAGAAGTTCACCTTCCAGGAATGGCTCGACACGCCGAGCATGAAGATGTTGGCGCCGGAACAGAAGATGCGGTCCTTGGCGCTGGTGACGATGACCGAGCGCACTTCAGGATGCTCGAAGCGCACGCGGTTCAGGGCGTCGGCGAGTTCGATGTCGACGCCCAGGTCGTAGCTGTTGAGCTTGAGCTTGTAGCCGGGGCGGATGCCGCCGTCTTCGGCGATGTCGAGCGAGAGCCGGGCCACCGCGCCTTCGACGCTGAGCTTCCAGTGGCGGTACTGCGTGGGGTCGGTGCGGTAGTCCACGCGGGCGGGGTGAGCAATGGTTTCAGTCATGTCGAGGTCTCCTGGGTGCCGTGTTTCGAGATCGTTCAAGGAACAATAGTGCAGCTATCGATCGCCGGGACATGCATCATGCTGCATGTTTTGGGACGCGTCAACCCTGGATCGACGTTTTTTTAAGGGCGCTTTCCGCGTCTCCTGGCTTCTTCAGTCCGGTTTCTCAGGCCGTCTGGCTCATCGTTTCCCGCACGGCGCCGCGCAAGGCCTCGAAGCTTTGCGCCAGGTCCCGCCCGGTGGTGTCGACACGGATGTCGGCCTTCGAATAGAAGGCGGCGCGCCCGCTCAGGATGCGGCGCAGGTCGTCCATGGCTTCCTTGCTGGCGGCCATGGGACGGGTGTCGCCCTGGGCGGCGACGCGGCCCATGTGTTCCTCCGGCGCGGCCTGCAGCCACACGGTGGTGCAGTGGGCGAGCAACTGGTTGAAGGTGGCCGGGTCCGAGACGATGCCTCCCGGCGTGGCGATGACGGCCTCGCTGTAGATCTGAACCGTTTCTTCCAGCGCGCGGCGCTCGTAGCGGCGGTAGGCGTTGGTGCCGTAGAGGTCATGGATCTCGCGCACGCTGCAGCCGGCGAACTTCTCGATCTCGCGGCTGAGTTCGATGAAGGGCACCTCGAGGTCGTCGGCCAGCATCTGGCCGAGGGTCGACTTGCCGGCGCCGCGCAGCCCGACGAGGGCGATGCGGCGATGCCGCCCCGGGTCGCCGGCGGCCGTGCCGAGCAGTTCGCCCAGCGCGATGCGGGCGCGGCGCAGGTCGGCTTCGCCGCGGCCCTCGAGCAGCTCGCGGATCAGCAGCCATTCGGGCGAGACGGTGGTGACGTCGCCGACCAGTTCGGCCAGGGAGCATTGCAGGGCGCCCGCGACCTGCTGCAGCACCAGGATGGAGGCATTGCCGATGCCGTATTCGAGGTTGGCGAGGTGGCGCTCGGAAACCTCGGCCGACTGGGCCACCGCCTTGCGCGTGAGCCCGCGGCGCGCGCGCAGGTTGCGCACGCGCTCGCCCAGCGCCACCAGCAGTGGGTTCTTGGCTTCCTCGGCCGGCACAGCCGGGTCGGCTAGCGCGGTCAGTACCGCGTCGGCGCGCTCATTCATGTCGATCCTTCGTCTCCACCGTTCGCCCTCTACGGGTAAACACCATAGATGCACTATATTGCTTGACACCTATTGTGTCGATGCTTATGGTTCGTGCACAGGCAAGATACTGCAGGCAAGCAAATGCCGCAAGCCGAAGCCGCAAGTTTCACTCACGGATGAACACACCCATGTCCAAGGAAAGCTTCCACCAGCTGGTCGCCAGCGTCACCGCGCAGATCGCCGGACGCCCGCTCGATGCCGGGCTCGACGAATGGCTCAACACCGAACTCGGCGCGGGCAGCCCCGGCTACGAAGCCTTGAAGCAGGCCTGCATCGAGGGCGTGGCCGAAGGCTGGCTGTGCGAGCGCGAAGGCGGCGGCATCCGCTACGGGCGGGTGTTCAAGGCCGAGGACGCGCTGCGCCGCTTTTCGGTCGACGTGGTCGACATGCGGGACATCGCCGGGCCGCATCACACGCATCCGGGCGGGGAAATCGACCTGATCATGCCGCTGGAAGGCGACGCGACCTTCGACGGCCGGCCCGCGGGCTGGTGCGTCTATGCGCCGGGCAGCGCCCATCACCCGACCGTCGCCCAGGGGCGCGCGCTCGTTCTCTATCTCCTGCCCGAGGGGCAGATCCAATTCACGAAGACCGCATGACCGAACTTCTCTCCAATTACGTCGCCGGCAAGTGGCAAGCCGGCAGCGGCGCGGGCACGCCGCTTTTCGACCCGGTGCTGGGCACCGAACTGGTCCGCGTCGACGCGACGGGGCTCGACCTGGCCGAGGCCTTCGGCTTCGCACGCGAAACCGGCGGCGCCGCGCTGCGCGCCCTCACCTACCGCCAGCGCGCCGGGCTGCTGGCCGCCGTGGTGAAGGTGCTGCAGGGCCGGCGCGACGCGTACTACGAGATCGCCACGGCCAACTCCGGCACGGTGAAGAACGACTCGGCCGTGGACATCGACGGCGCGATCTTCACGCTGGGCCAGTACGCCAAGTGGGGCGATGCGCTGGGCGATGTGCGCGTGCTGCGCGACGGCGACGCGGTGAAGCTGGGCAAGGAGCCGGTGTTCCAGTCGCAGCACCTGCAGGTGCCCACCCGCGGCGTGGCGCTCTTCATCAACGCCTTCAACTTCCCGGCCTGGGGCCTGTGGGAGAAAGCGGCGCCCGCCCTGCTCTCCGGCGTGCCGGTGATCGTGAAGCCCGGCACCTCGAGCGCCTGGCTCACGCAGCGCATGGTGCGCGACGTGGTGGATGCCGGCGTGCTGCCGGCCGGCGCGCTGTCGGTGATCTGCGGCAGCTCCAGCGGGCTGATGGACCAGCTCGCGCCCTTCGACGTCATGTCCTTCACGGGCTCGGCCGAGACGGGCGCGGCGATCCGCTCGCACGCGGCCGTGACGCAGCGCTCGGTGCGCGTGAACATCGAGGCCGACAGCCTCAACTCCGCCCTGCTGATGGCCGGCGCGGCGCCGGGCTCGGAGGCCTTCAACCTGCTGGTGCGCGAGGTGGTGCGCGAGATGACGGTGAAGGCGGGCCAGAAGTGCACGGCGATCCGCCGCATCTTCGTGCCGGCCGAGGTGTACGACGCGGCGGCGCAGGCCATCGGCGCCAAGCTGGCCGGCATCACGGTCGGCAACCCGCGCAGCGAAGGCGTTCGCATGGGCTCCCTGGTGAGCCGTGCCCAGCTGAATGCGGTGCGCGAAGGGCTGGAGGTGCTCAAGGCGCAGACCAGCGTGCTGCATGACGGCAGCCGGCAGCCGCTCATCGATGCCGACCCTGCCGTCGCGGCCTGCATCGGCCCGGTGCTGCTGGGCGCGCGCGATGCCGATGCGGCGCGCGGCGTGCATGAGGTCGAGGTCTTCGGGCCGGTGGCCACGCTGCTGCCCTATCGCGATGTGGATCATGCGATCGCGCTGGCGCATCGCGGGCAGGGCTCGCTCGTGACTTCGCTTTACGGCGCGGACGAAGCCGCGCTCGGCCAAGCGGCCGTGCAGCTGGCCGCGAGCCACGGGCGGGTGCATGTGATCACACCGGACGTGGCGCAGGCGCAGACGGGCCATGGCAACGTGATGCCGATGTCGATGCACGGCGGCCCCGGCCGCGCGGGCGGCGGCGCGGAGCTGGGCGGCTTGCGGGCGCTGGACTTCTACCACCGGCGCAGCGCGGTGCAGGCCAGCCCCGGCGTGCTGGCGCGGCTCGGGCTCGCGCCATCCGCCTAGAACGCATGCAGAGACAGAGATGACCCGAGGAGACACGATGAGCCTGCCCACCCCTTTCAATTTCGCCGAACACCTGTTCGCGCTCAACCGCGATCGCGCACAGAAGATCGCCTATGTCGACGACCGTGGCACGCTGAGCTATGGACAGCTGGAAGACCGCGCGCGGCGCCTGGCGTCCGGCCTGCTGGCGGCCGGCGTTCGCCGCGAAGACCGCGTGCTGCTGCTGATGCTCGACACCAGCGACTGGCCCGTGAGCTTCCTCGGCTGCCTCTATGCCGGCGTGGTGCCGGTGGCGGTGAACACCTTGCTCACGGCCGACGACTATGCCTACATGCTCGAGCACAGCGGTGCGAAGGCGGTGCTGGTTTCGGGGGCGCTGCTGCCGGTGCTGCAGGACGCGATGTCGAAGGCGCCGCACGAGGTGCGCGCGCTCTTCGTCTCGCAGCCCACCGGCGCGCTGCCCGATGGAGCGCACGATTTCGAGAGCGCGATCTTCGCCCAGCAGCCGCTGGCCGAGCCCGCGCCCACGGCGCCGGCCGACCACGCCTTCTGGCTCTACTCCTCCGGCTCGACCGGCAAGCCCAAGGGCACGGTGCACACCCACGCCAACCCGTGGTGGACGGCGGAGCTCTTCGGCAAGCCGGTGCTGGGGCTGACGGAGAACGACGTCTGCTTCTCGGCGGCCAAGCTTTACTTCGCCTACGGGCTGGGCAATGGCCTGACCTTCCCGCTGTCGGTCGGCGCCACGGTGCTGCTGATGGCCGAGCGCCCGACGCCCGCGGCCACCTTCCGGCGCTGGACCGGCGAGCACAAGCCGACCGTGTTCTTCGGCGCGCCCACGGGCTTCGCCGGCATGCTCGCCTCCGCGGCCCTGCCGGCGCGCGAGGCGGTGGCGCTGCGCATGTGTTCGTCCGCCGGCGAGGCGCTGCCGGCCGAGATCGCCCAGCGTTTCAAGCAGCATTTCGGCTGCGAGATCATCGACGGCATCGGCTCGACCGAGATGCTGCACATCTTCCTGTCCAACCGGCCGGGCGACATCCGCTACGGCACCACGGGCAAGCCGGTCGAGGGCTACGAGATCGAGCTGCGCGGCGAAGACGGCCAGCCGGTGCCTGTCGGCGAGGTCGGCGATCTCTACATCAAGGGCCCGAGTTCGGCGCTGATGTACTGGGCGAATCCGGAGAAGACCCGCGAGACCTTCAGCGGCGGCTGGACCAAGAGCGGCGACAAGTATTCTCGCGACGCCGAGGGCTACTACACCTACGCGGGCCGCAGCGACGACATGCTCAAGGTCAGCGGCATCTATGTCTCGCCCTTCGAGGTCGAGGCCACGCTGATGCAGCATCCGGCAGTGCTCGAAGCCGCGGTGATCGGCAAGGAAGATGCCGACGGGCTGACGAAGACCAAGGCCTACGTTGTGCTCCAGGCCGGCCGGTCGGTGACGGACGAGGAGCTGAAGGCCTTCGTGAAGGAGCGTCTCGCGCCCTACAAGTACCCGCGCTTCATCGAGTTCGTGGAAGAGCTGCCCAAGACGGCCACGGGCAAGATCCAGCGCTTCCGTCTTCGTGAACGGGAGCGCCAGGCGTGAGCCCGGCGTCGGAGTTCGCCGCCATCCGCTGGCGGGGAAAGGACGTGCGCATCGAGTACGCGCGCATCGCACCGGAGCGCACCGATGCGCCGCTGATCGTGTTCCTGCACGAGGGGCTGGGCTCGATCGCGATGTGGAAGGATTTTCCCGAGCGACTGTGCGAGGCCGGCGGCTATCGCGGACTGGTGTTCTCGCGCCCGGCCTATGGCCGCTCGACGCCGCGCGATGCGGACGAGCTGTGGGATGTCGACTTCATGCACCGCCAGGCGCATGAGGTGCTGCCTGCCTTCTTCGAGGCGATCGGCCTCGAAGAATCGCCCTGGCTCTTCGGCCACAGCGACGGCGGCTCGATCGCGCTGCTCCATGCCGCGCGCTTTCCCGAGCGGGTGGCCGGCCTGGTGCTGCTGGCGCCGCACATCTTCGTGGAAGAGCTGACCATCGCCAACATCGAGGAGGCGCGCAAGGCCTACCTGGGCACGGACCTGCCGAAGAAGCTCGCCCGCTACCACGACGATGTCGATTCCGCCTTCTGGGGCTGGAACCGCATCTGGCTGCATCCGCCCTTCCGGCAGTGGAACATCGAGGCCGAGCTCGGCACCATCCGCTGCCCGGTGCTGGCGATGCAGGGTGTGGACGACGAGTACGGCACACTCGCGCAGATTCGCGGCATCGCAGCGCGCGTGCCGGGCACGCAGTTGCTGGAGGTGCCCGACTGCGGGCATTCCCCGCATCGCGACCAGCCCGAAACGGCGATAGTTGCGACCGTTTCATTCATCAATAAAAGGAGACAACCATGACTCGACACATCGCGCGCACCGCGCTCACCGCCCTCGCGCTGGCCTGCATCGCCACGATCGGCCATGCCCAGCAAGGCAAGCTCAAGGTCGGCCTGATGCTGCCCTTCAGCGGCACCTATGCCGCGCTCGGCGCGGCCATCGAGAACGGCTTCAAGCTGCGCGTCGAGGAGCAAGGCGGCAAGCTCGGCGGCCGCGAGATCGAATACATCAAGGTCGACGACGAGTCGGACCCGGCCAAGGCGACCGACAACGTCAACAAGCTGATCAAGCGCGACAACGTCGACGTGATCATCGGCACGGTGCACTCGGGCGTGGCGATGGCGATGGCCAAGGCCGCGAAGGAGAGCGGCACGGTGCTGATCGTGCCGAACGCCGGCGCCGATGCGGTGACGGGCCCGATGTGCGCGCAGAACATCTTCCGCAGCTCCTTCTCGAACTGGCAGCCGGCCTATGCGATGGGCGAGGTCGCGGCCAAGCAGGGCAAGAAGACGGCGATGACCATCACCTGGAAGTACGCGGCCGGCGACGAGTCGGTCAACGGCTTCAAGGAAGGGTTCGAGAAGGGCGGCGGCAAGGTCGTGAAGCAGCTCAGCGTGCCCTTCCCCAATGTGGAGTTCCAGGCGCTGCTGACCGAGATCGCGGCGGCCAAGCCGGATGCGGTTTACTCCTTCTTCGCCGGCGGCGGCGCGGTGAAGTTCGTCAAGGACTACGCGGCGGCCGGCCTGAACAAGACCATCCCGCTCTACGGCCCGGGCTTCCTGACCGACGGCACGCTGGATGCGCAAGGCGATGCCGCGCAGGGCATGCTGACCACGCTGCACTATGCCGATGGCCTGAACACGCCGCGCGACAACGCCTTCCGCACCGCCTACGCGAAGGCCTTCAAGCTGCAGCCGGATGTGTATGCGGTGCAGGGCTACGACGCGGCGCAGATGCTCGGCATCGGCCTGACCGCCGTGAAGGGCGACATCGCGAAGAAGGCGGAGTTCGCCGCAGCCATCGAGAAGGCCCGCATCGACAGCCCGCGCGGCGCCTTCACGATCAGCAAGTCGCACAACCCGGTGCAGGACATCTACCTGCGCAAGGTCGAAGGCAAGGAAAACAAGATGGTGAACATCGCCGTGAAGAACCTGGCCGATCCCGCGCGCGGCTGCAAGATGTGAGGCACCCCGAGGCGGCGCGCACTCCGCGTCGCTTCGCCTTCCCCCCCTTGCAGGGGGCAACACCTGCGCCCCGGCGGAGCCGGTTCCGCGGTGTTTCCCGAATCGCGCTCTTGCGCCTCATGGACGCTCGTGTCCTCGACGAACCTACCCTGGAACCCGCAACGTGGATTTCGGTACCTTTCTTGTCCAATGCCTGAACTCGGTTCAGTACGGGCTGCTGCTGTTCCTGGTGGCCTCCGGCCTGACGCTGATCTTCGGCATCATGGGCGTGATCAACCTGGCGCACGGCAGCTTCTACATGCTGGGCGCCTACATGGCCTTCGCGCTGTCGCCGCTCTTTGGCGACCAGTTCATCGTGATGCTGGCGGCAGGCGTGGTGCTCGCCGCGGTGTTCGGCTATCTGCTGGAGTGGGCCTTCTTCAGCTATCTCTATCAGCGCGACCATTTGCAGCAGGTGCTGATGACCTACGGGCTCATCCTGGTGTTCGAGGAGCTGCGCTCGCTGCTGGTGGGCAATGACGTGCACGGCGTCAAGGCGCCGCCCTGGCTCGAAGGCAGCTTCGCGCTGGGCGACCTGATGAGCTATCCGTGGTATCGGCTGTTCGCCTCGGCCGCCTGCATCGTGCTGGCGATCGGGCTGTACTTCGTGGTGAACCGCACGCGGCTGGGCATGATGATCCGCGCCGGCGCGAGCAACCGCGACATGGTGCGCGGGCTGGGCATCGACATACGGCGGCTCTATCGCATCGTGTTCGCCGCCGGCGTGGCGCTGGCGGCGCTGGCCGGCATGATCGCCGCGCCGATGTCCTCGGTGTATCCGGGCATGGGGTCGAGCGTGCTGATCATCTGCTTCGTGGTGGTGGTGATCGGCGGCATCGGCTCGATCACGGGCGCGCTGATCGCTTCGCTGCTGGTGGGTTTCGTCGACACCTTCGGCAAGGTCTTCTTCGCCGAGCTGAGCGGCATGGGGGTCTACGTATTGATGGCGATGGTGCTGATCTGGCGCCCCGAAGGTCTGATGGGACGAAGGTCATGAGTACCCTGCGCCTCTGGCTGCCGCTCGTCTGCGCAGTCATCCTCGCCGTGCTGGGGCCGATGCTCAGCCCCTATCTCTCGGACCTGGTCGTGAAGGTGATGATCCTCGCGATCTTCGCCTTGAGCCTCGAACTGCTGGTCGGCATGACGGGGCTCGTGAGCCTCGGCCATGCGGCCTTCTACGGCATCGGCGCCTATGCGACCGTGCTGGGCTCGGGCAAGGAAGGCGGCTCGATCGCCTTGCTGCTGCCGCTGGCGATGGGCTGCGCGGCGGCCTACGCGCTGGTGGTCGGCGCCTTGAGCCTGCGCACGCGCGGCGTGTACTTCATCATGGTGACGCTGGCCTTCGCGCAGATGGCCTTCTTCGTGTTCCACGACACCGATGTCGGCGGCGGCAGCGACGGCATCTACATGTATGTGCGGCCGGCCCTCGGCGCGCTGGACATGGAAAAGGCCGGCGTGCAGTTCTACTTCGTGCTGGCGGCGCTGGCGTGCACCTACGGGCTGCTGGCGCTGATCCGCCGCTCGCGCTTCGGCGCCGCGCTGGCCGGCATCCGCGTGAACGAGCAGCGCATGCGGGCGGCGGGCTTCCCGGTCTATGCCTACAAGCTGGCGGCCTTCGTCATCGCGGGGGCGCTGGCAGGGCTGGCGGGCTTCCTGGTGGCGTCGCGCGACGGCGTGGTGAACCCGGAGCTGCTCGCGTGGAACAACTCGGGCGAGGTGCTGCTGATGATCATCCTGGGCGGCCTCGGCCACCTGCGCGGCGCGGTGATCGGCGCGGTGGCCTTCACGCTGCTGAAGGAACTGCTCTCGACGCACGCGCTGGTCGGGCCGCTGGCGGACCACTGGCAGCTGACACTCGGGATCGCGATCATCGCCTTCGTCGCGCTGCTGCCGAAGGGCATCATCGGACTCACGTCGCGCCTGTCGGCGAAGGGGGCGGCATGAACGTGCTGCTGTCGGTCGAATCGCTCACGCGCCGCTTCGGCGGCCTCGTGGCGGTCAACGCCGTGAACCTGGATCTTCGCCGCGGCGAAGTGCACGCGGTGATCGGCACCAACGGCGCCGGCAAGTCGACGCTGATCAATATGCTCTCGGGCGAGATTTCCGCCTCGGACGGGCGCATCACGCTCGACGGCGAGAACATCACGACGCGGGCGCAGTTCCGCCGCGCGCTGGCCGGCGTGGGGCGCAGCTACCAGCGCACCACGATCTTCCCGGAGTTCAGCGTGCTGGAGAACTGCCGCCTCGCGGCGCAGGCGGCGACGCCGCGGCCATGGGCGATCTGGCAGTCGGCAAAGCAATGCGCCACCAGCAATGCCGCCGCGCACGAGGCGCTGGCCGCCGCGGGCCTGAGCGCCGTCGCGGATCGTGTCGCGGGCACGCTGAGCCACGGCGCCAAGCGGCAGCTCGAGGTGGCAATGTGCCTGGCGACGAATCCGCGCGTGCTGCTGCTGGACGAGCCGCTGGCCGGCATGGGCGCAGAGGAGACCGAGCGCATGCTGGGCCTGCTGGCGAGCCTCAAGGCTTCGCACGCGATCCTGCTGGTGGAGCACGACATGGACGCGGTGTTCCGCATTGCCGACCGCATCACGGTGATGGTCAACGGCACGGTGATCGCGACGGGCGATCCGGCCTCGATCCGCACGAACCCCGAGGTGCGCACGGCCTACCTCGGAGAGGAACACTAGGATGAAACACCCCCGAAGCGCCTGCGGCGCCTCCCCCTCAAGGGGGCGATGCCGGCGGCCCGGCAAAGCCGGTTCCGCGGTATCCCTGGTATTTGGCCGCGCCGGTTTCGTGCGTCGCGGGTCTCGGCGAACACGGTGGAGCAACTGAGATGCTCGAGATCGAAGGACTCAACACTTACTACGGCGACAGCCACATCCTGCGCGGCGTGGATGTGCGGATACCAGCGGCGACCTCGGTCGGCCTGCTCGGACGCAACGGGATGGGCAAGACCACGCTGATCCGCTCGCTGATGGGCTATGTGCGGCCAGCCTCCGGCCGCGTGCGGCTCGACGAACAGGACGTGACCGGCTGGGCGCCGGAGAAGATGGCGCGGCGCGGCATCGGCTACGTGCCGGAGGGCCGCGGCATCTTCCCCAACCTCTCGGTGCGCGAGAACCTGCTGATGAGCGCGCGCGCAGGCATCGACGGCAAGCGCGAATGGACCTACGACCGCGTGATGACGACCTTCCCGCGGCTGACGGAACGGCTCTCGCACGGCGGGCAGCAGTTGTCCGGCGGCGAGCAGCAGATGCTCTCCATCGGCCGCGCGCTGATGACCAACCCGCGCCTGCTGATCCTCGACGAGGCGACCGAAGGCCTGGCACCGCTGATCGTGGCCGAGATCTGGCGCGTGATCGGCGACATCCGCGCCACCGGCATCGCGACGCTGATCGTGGACCGCGACTGGCGCAAGGTGCTGGCGCACACCGACCGCGCGGTGGTGATGGAGAAGGGGCTCATCGTGCGGCACGGCGCGTCGGCGGATCTGGTAGCCGCGCCCGAGGCGCTGGAGGAACTGCTGGGCGTCTGAGCCGCAGGCATGGCGCCCGGCAGATGGGGCTTGTTGCGTCAGGCTTCGGGCGAGGGGCGTCTGCCGCAGGCGATGGCCGCCAGCGCCAGCATCAGCGCGGCGACGCCGTAGATCCACACAGAAGCGACCAGCGGCAGCAGCAGGCCGGCGAGCATCGGGCCGGTGCCGGCGCCGATGTCGCGCCAGACCGAACGCGCGGCCAGCGCATGCAGGCGCTGCGGCCCGGGCGTGCGCCGCGCCACGATGGGCGGCAGCAGGGGCAATTGCAAGGCCCGCAGGACCACGATGGCGGCCGCGCAGCTCCATAGCCAGCCGGCGCCGAAGCCCACCAGCGCCACGGCCGTCACGAGCGACAGGCTCACCAGCAGGCGCTCGGCGCCGAAGCGCTCGGCCATGTGCCCGCCGACCGGGCTCAGGAAGATTTCCGCGAGGTAGCGCATGGCCATCAGCACGCCGGCCACGACCACCGCGCCGCCGGGCAGCAGGTCCTTGCCCAGGTACGACAGGCCGATGATGAAGAGGCCGTCGAGCGTCAGCCCCTCCATGAAGGACCAGCTGTCCAGGCTGTTGGGCCACTTGAAGCGGCGCTGCGGCTTCGTCACGGCATGAGGCGCCGAAGGCAGCCGCCGCGTCGCCCACAGCGCGAGCAGCGACACCACGGCCAGCACGAAGAAGATGGCCCGCGGGCCGCTCACGTACGCGAGCGCGGCGCCCAGGGGAAGGGCCACCACGGGCCCCATGGAAATAAAGGCGCGAGAGCGGCCGCTGCGCCGTGCCGCGCCGACCGGGTCGGCGGTCGACAGCACCTGGGTCGAGAGGTTGAGCGCGGCGAAGCACAGGCCCCACAGCAGGCGCAGCGGCAGCAGCGCCCAGAAGCCCGAGAGCGTGGCATAGCCCAGCGCGCACAAGGCGGCGGCGACGACGGCGAGGGTGCAGGTGGGACGGTCGCCGCGCCGCGCGTAGAAGCGCGCGACCCAGCCGTAGCCGGCGATGCGCACCAGCCGATTGGCCGCCAGCAGCATGCCGGCCTGCGCCAGCGTCACGCCGAACTGCGCGGCGTACATGGGCAGCAGCAGGTACAGCACCGTATCGGCCGGCAGCGACAGCCCCAGCGCGATGGCGGCATGGCGTGAATCCAGGTCGGTGGAAGGAAGCGGCACGGCGGGCGCGGGCTGCAGGGGCTGCGTGGCGGATGGGGGGGTGGACATCGATCTCCAGGATGCGCCTCGGGCACGGCGGCAGGGCGACATTAGCATCCTCGCTGAAGCGCGAGCCGGCGTGAAATGCTGCATGGCGCGGCTCAATTGACGCTCGAATCCATGGCTGTTCGGTCAATCGGAGCGGCGCCGCTCCCCACAGAATCACCGCAACCCAGCTTCGGATACCGGCGGACTCCTCGCCGCGAAGAACACGCAATGAACACAGAGCAGCAAGCACGACGGATCGTGCCCGAGACCCGGCGCGTGGCGCGGATCACGACGAAGAGATTTGCCGGCCCCTTCCTGGCGGTGATGGGCTACTACGCCATCGCGGTCGGCACCTTCGCGGTGATGGCTGCGTCGAGCGGGCCGGACGGCGATGTCCCGTCCTACGTCCGCTGTGCCATGGAAAACACGGGCCCGCTGGCGCTGCTCGCGGCATTTGCCGCCGGGCGCTGGTGGCATTGACGAAGACCGGGGTCATTACGCCGTGGACATCGAAGTCAAGTCGATCTCGCTGGGCGGACGCTATGTCGTGCAGGTGGAGCGCCGGGAGGCCCGCGATTCGCACGCGGGCTTTGCCTCGGAGCTATGGGATATGCAGACGGGCCGGTCGCTGTTCACGTTCACGGACGCCGACTGGTCCATCGAGCGCGCGCACTGGGCCAGCGAGTCGCTGGTGAGCATCGAGTTCCGCAAGCGCGCCGGACGGCCCGCGCCTCGCGGCCTCGTGGTCGGCATCGACTGCCTCCACGGGATCGCGAGAATCGGCAGCCGCGAGGAAGTGGGCCTGGATGCGCTGGAGAGCGCGTTGAAGACGATGCTGACGACGGCCGTCTGAGCCGCCGCACGCCTCAGGACGAGGAATGCTGTGAAAGGATGGGTGCCGGCTCGTTCGATGCCGGCCATTGCGCTTCATCGTCCGGCGCGAGTTCGCGCACTTCGGTGCGCAGCCCGCCGTTCGGATTGAGCACGGTGTAGCGCTCGGTCGGCACCGTCGCCTGGAACAGCGCCATCTCGTCCTTCAGCAGGTCCGTGAAGGACACTTCCGGAGCGGGAACGGAATTGAAAGCCAGGATTGCCATGAGGATGCCTCCTTAGGGATTGGGGCGCGCGGCCAAGTATATGGGCTTGTAGGTCTCCATCACATGAGTCAGGTGGTGGCGAAGCGGCGTCAATAAAGGCTCGAGCAGGGGCAGGTTCTCGTAGATCCTCGGGTTGTCGGTGTCCCGGTGGATGTTGAGGATCCCGAGCACGACGGACTCCCTGGACACCAGGTCCTGCGTGACCAGGGGCACGCAGACGAAGCTGCGCACGGTCTCCCGGATCGCCGGCTGGTCGAAGTAGGCAAGTGCCGCCGCCTGCGCCTCGGGCGGCAAGCCGCGATCGGCCATCTGCTGCTTGAGCAGCGGAATATTGCGCACCCCCGTGCAGATCATGTTGATGCAGGCGTCGACGGCGCCCGGCAAGGCCGGGCGTTGGTCTTCCACGCGCAGGGCCGGGCGCGGCTTTTCGTCGATCAGCATCGCGAAGCGCTGCAGCCGCCTGTCGCCGTCATGTTCATTGGAGGCGACCGACATGGCGGGAAGAATGTCCAGCACGCCGGCGGCGTTGTCGAGCGTCAGCGTGGGCAGCGAATAGTGCAGGCGCCCCGCCAGTTCGGCCTTGAGCGGCGAGGCGGCGGAGTCCTCGGCCTTCAGATAGATCATCAGGTTGACGCCGTATCGGATCTGCGAGCCCGGCGAAAGCTTTCCGTCGAATGCCCGCACCACGCCTTCGACCCATGTCAGCATCGCGCGCGCCAGGGCCTCGAGTTCGGCCGGCGGCCTGTTCTTGTTGGCGTCGAAGCCCCGGGCCAGGTGATCGCAGCGGTCGTAGGCGAGCTTGCAGGTTTCCAGCACGCCCCGGGGCGGCAGGGAGTGCAGCTGGTTCACCGAGTCGGTCAGCCTGTCCGCCTGGGAGGCCACGCCGCCGATCGCGGTGTTCAGCTTGGCGGATTGACCGGAGATGTCTTCGACGGTGCCGGTCAGCGAGGTGAGCAGGCCCCGGAGCTCGTCATTGGTCTTCCGGGCCTGGGCGGCCTTGGCAGCGTGGGTGCCCGCGCTCGCTAACGCCAGGGCGCCGAAGATCGCCCAGAACAGCGTCGGATGCCATGCGAAGGAGGCGCCGTGCAGCCAGGCGGGTGTCCAGAGGGTGTCGCCGATTTCCTTGGACCAGATCGTCAGCGTGTAGCCGGCGGCCATGGTGAGCAGCGCACGCAGGAGTTCGGCCCACTTCGAGGCGAAGGCCGAATCCCACCAGGTCTGGAAGATGTCCCATCGATCCCTGGCAGCCTCCCTCCAGGATCGATGGGTCGCACTGCTCGCAGTGGCCATGCGCAACCCCATTGTTGTTCTTGATGGGCCGAAAGTATGCGTCGGCGCTACGAAATGGGGAAGTCCCGCCTCCCGGCGGTATCGGCGGGATGAAGCGAGGCGTAGCGTTCGAGCGCCGCGTACAGCGCCAGCCCCCCGGCCAGAGGGAGAAGGTAATAGAGCGCCCGATAGGCCAGCACCGCGCCCATCAGCGCGCCCTGGCGCACGGAGCCCGACAGCAGCGCGAGGTAGACCGCCTCCAGGACGCCCAGCCCGGACGGAATCGGCACCAGCACGCCGACGATGGACGCGGCCATCAGAGTCCCGAGCGTCATGGCATAGGAAACCTGGCCGCCCAGCAGCAGGTACATCGCCGATCCCATCAGCGCCCAGTTCGTCGTCGAGAGCGCGAGTTGCACCAGTGCGAGCCGCGCGGAAGGCAAGCGCAGGCGCCGGCCTCGCACGGTCCACGCACGTCCGCGCGCCACTGCGCAAGCGAGGACGTAGCCGGCCGCGAGCAGGACCATCAGGACGCCGAGCGCGCGGAAGGTGCCGCCACCGAGGTGGGCCTGGCTCGGCGGCGTGATGGCGCCGGCGGCGAACAGGCTGCCGGCGAGCAGCCCGTAGCCGAGCCAGTTGGTCGCGAGGCTGAGCCCCACGACCTGCGCGATGGCGGCTTCGCCGAGACCCGCGCGCGCATAGAGCCGCGCGCGCAGGGCGATGCCGCCGACCAGCGAGCCGAGGTTCAGGTTGCACGCATAGCTGGTGACCGCGATGGCCCACGTGCGCCAGCGCGGCAGCGGGTCATGCGTGTAGCGCCTGCCGAGCAGGTCGAAACAGCCATAGAGGGCGTGACTCGCGGTCGCGAGACCCAGCACGCCGAGCAGGAGCAAGGGCCGGTAGCTCTTGAGCGCCCGCCAGGCGCCGGCCCAGTCGACCTCGTGCGCATGCGACAGCAGCAGGCCGAGGACGAGCACGCCGAAGGCCGGCAGCACCCATCGGCGGACGCGGCGCCAGAGCGACCATGCGCCGGCCGGGTTCGTGGTGTCGAAGGGGGGTGACGCATCGCTGCCGTTCATGGTTGCGGCGATCCTTGCCGCGACCGCGGCGCCATGCCATGCGCCGGCGGCGGCAGTGCGTGTCGGCGAAAACCTCGCGCGGCGGCCCTCGTCCTCAGCGCAGCATCGTCGACATGGCCGAGCAGCAATTGAGCATGCGCACGGCGGCTTCGACAGTGGGCGCGGGAAAGCGCAGCTCGGTGGAACCCATGCGCTCGAAGGCGGGCCACTGGCAGAAGAGGTCGGCCATGGCCGGCGCCTGGGTGCGCAGCGTGACCACCAGCGGGCCGGCGAAGACCAGCGGGCGAGCACCCGCGCGCGCTTTCAATCCCGCCAGCACGCCCGCGCGGATGGCCGCGCGCGAGTGCTCCGGGGACAGCGAGACGCCGCTCGTCTGCCCTGTCGCGCGCTTGGTCTGCACGAAAGTGGCGTGCGGAAAGAGCGCCTCGTTCTCCGCGATGAACACGTCGTCGCCGCTGCCCATGACCACCGGCGCGTTGTACTCGCCGGCCAGCGCCCCATAAAGGCCGGCCTCGCCGAGCTCGCGCTCGTTCAGCCAGATGCCGGCGAAGGCGAAGCTGTTGATGGTGTGGGCCAGGATGCCGCGGCCCTGCGCGCGCGAGTGGTAGCCGACCATGCACACCGCATCCACGCCCTCCTCCACGCCGGCGACCATGCTGAGATAGCGCGGCTTGCCCTGGACGGCGCGGGCGCGCGGGTCGAGCAGGTCCGGCGGCATGTTGCGGAAGCCCCCGTGCGAGTCGTTGACCAGCACCTCGGTCGCGCCCGCATCGAAGGCCCCGGCGATGGCCGCGTTGGCTTCCTGCGCCATCAGCACGCGGGCGCGCTCGTACTCGGGGTTGCCGGGCCGCGCCTGCTCGTGGTGGTAGACGCCGGCGACGCCCTCGATGTCGGTGGAGATCAGGACTTTCATGGGGAGGCGCTTGCGGCGAATGAGGACGGTGAAAGAAGATCGGACAGCGCTGTGCGGTGGTGGCCATCCCGGCCCGTCAGGGCGCGCGCTTGCCAGAGTGCGTGGACGATGGCCTGCTCGGTGCTATCGACCACGGCCTGGAACAGGCCGTCGAGCATGCCGTCGTGCAGCATGGCGATGGCCGGCATCGGCCGCTCGACCGCGTCGGGCACGGTGTAGGCGGTGGAAAAGGCCAGCGCGATGTCGCCGCTGCGGTGGCCGAAGACCGAGCCCGTGCGCGCCAGCCCGGCGCCCGCGCGCAGTGCCATGCGGCGCAGTTGTCGTGCATCCAGGGGCGCGTCGGTGGCGACGATGAGGATGATCGAGCCCATCTCCGGTTGCGGATCCGGCGGCGCGGCGGCGAGCCGTGCGGCCAGTTGCGCGCCGATGGGCCGGCCCGCCATCACCAGCTGCGGCAGGTTGCCGTAGTTCGCGAGCACCAGTGCCCCGACCGTGTGAACGCCAGCGCCCTGCCGGGGCACATGGCGCGAGGCGCTGCCGATGCCGCCCTTGAGCTGGAAGCTCGACATGCCGCGCCCGGCCCCGACCGCCCCCTCCTCGAACTCGGCGCCGGCGCATTCCAGGGCGCGAAGATAGTCGGCCTCGGTCACGGCCATGCGGCGGATGTCGTTGAGAAAGCCGTCGTTGCACTCGAAGACCAGCGGGTTGACGGTGGGCAGGCTGCGGCCGCATTCCGGATGGGCGGCCAGGCAATGGCGGATCTGCGCCGTGGCCACGGTGCCGACCGAGAAGGTGTTGGTGAGGGCGATGGGTGTTTCCAGCACGCCGAGCTCCTCGACCTGGACCAGGCCGACGCTCTTGCCGAAGCCGTTGAGCACCACGGAGGCGGCCGGCACCTTGTCGCGAAAGGGGTCGCCGGGGTGCGGGCGAAGCACCGTGACGCCGGTCTGGATGTCGCCCTCGTCGCGCGTGAGGTGGCCCACGCTGACGCCCACCACGTCGGTGATGGCATTGCGCGGGCCGGCGGGCAGGAGGCCGATGCGCGGCAGCGAGGCGCGTGCGAAGGGCGGCTTAGGCACGATCGATCTTGGGGTCGAGCGCATCGCGCAGCGCGTCGCCCAGCAGGTTGAAGGCCAGCACGGTGAAGAAGATCGCGAGGCTCGGGAACAGCGCCACGTGCGGCGCGTTGACCATGTCGGCACGGGCCTCGTTGAGCATCGCGCCCCATTCCGGCGTCGGCGGCTGCGCGCCCATGCCCAGGAAGGAGAGGCTGGCGGCCGTGATGATCGAGGTGCCCACGCGCATCGAGAAGTACACCACGATCGACGAGATGGTGCCCGGCAGGATGTGGCGCACGATGATGGTCCAGTCCGAGGCGCCGATGCTGCGCTCGGCCTCGATGTAGGTCTGGTGCTTGAGCACCAGCGTGTTGCCGCGCACCAGACGGGCGAAGGCCGGCACGCTGAACACCGACACCGCCACCACCACGTTGGTCATGCTGCTGCCGAGGATGGCGACCACGCCGAGGGCCAGCAGGATGCCGGGAAAGGCGAAGAGCACGTCGGAGATGCGCATCACGATGCGGTCCCACCAGCCCTCGTAGTAGCCCGCGAGCAGGCCGAGGGCGGTGCCGATGAGGCCGCCGGCCAGCACCGACAGGAAGCCGGCGGCCAGCGAGATGCGCGCGCCCATCAGGATGCGGCTGAGGATGTCGCGGCCCAGCGGATCGACGCCGAACCAGTGCGCCGACGACGGGCCGCTGTTGAGCATGTCGTAGTCGAAGAAGTTCTCGGCGTCGTAGGGCACGATCCACGGCGCGAACACGGCCACCAGCACCAGCAGCAGCACGAAGGCCGCGGCGACCAGGCCGACCGGCTGCTTCTTGAAGCGCCGCCAGCATTCGCCCCAGGGCGTGCGGACCTTGCCGTTGTCGGAGGCCACGGAGACGGTGAGCGCGGCGGGCATGTCGGGAGCTTGCGTGTTCATGGCCGCCTCACTTGTAGCGAATGGTGGGGTTGATGTAGCCGTAGAGCACGTCCACCACCAGGTTGATCAGGATGAATTCGAGCGAGAAGAGCAGCACCAGCGTCTGGATGACCGGGTAGTCGCGCATCTGCACCGAGTCCACGAGCAGGCGGCCGAGGCCCGGCCAGTTGAAGACGGCCTCGACCACGATCGAGCCGCCCAGCAGGAAGCCGAACTGCAGGCCCATCATGGTGACGACCGGGATCAGGGCATTGCGCAGCGTGTGCTTGGCGATGACGCTGAATTCCGCCACGCCCTTGGCGCGCGCCGTGCGCACGAAGTCCTCCTGGATGACTTCGACGAAGGAGGCGCGGGTGAAGCGCGCCATCACGGCCGCGACCGCCGCGCCCAGCGTCAGCGAGGGCAGGATGTAGTGTTTCCAGCTCCCGGCGCCGACAGTGGGCAGCCAGCCCAGGCCGACCGAGAAGATCTGCATCAGCAGCATGCCGAGCGCGAAGGCGGGAAAGGAGATGCCCGAGACCGCGAGCGTCATGCCCAGGCGGTCGGGCCATTTGTTGCGGTAGACCGCCGACACGATGCCGATGCCCATGCCGATCAACACGGCCCACACCATGCTGGTGAGGGTCAGCATCACGGTGGGCCCGAAGCGCTCGCCGATTTCGGCCGACACCGGCCGGCGCGTGCGGATGGAGGTGCCGAAGTCGCCCTGCAGGATGTTCGAGAAGAAGTGGATGAACTGCCGCGGCAGCGGCTGGTCCAGGCCCAGCTCCTTGCGCACCACCGCGACGGTCTGTTCGTCGGCCTCCTGGCCGGCGGCCAGGCGCGCCGGATCGCCCGGGAGCATGTGCACGAACAGGAACACCAGCACGGCCACGATGAGCAGTGTGGGGATCAGGCCCGCGAGTCGTTTGAGGAAGTAGTTCAGCATGGGGCAGGTGCCGCAAGGCGCGGCGGCGCGAGGCCGCCGCGGGGGACAGTCAGGAGGCTTGCAGGTCGATCAATCGGACACCGCGACGGCGTCCGAGTTGATGTTGCCGTCAGGCATCACGTACACGCCCGACAGGCGCTTGGCATGGGCCGAGAGGTTCTGCTCGGTGACCAGCGGCAGGCGCGGCAGGTCCTTGCGGATCTGTTCCTGCGCGGTCTTGTAGAGGGCGGCCTTCTCGCCGTCGTCCACGGTGACGAGCGCCTTGGCGATGCTCGCATCGACCACATCGTTCTTGTAGTACGACATGTTGTTGAGCTTGGGCGCCCAGGCCTCGGATGCGAACAGCGGGCGCAGTCCCCAGTCGGCCTCGCCGGTGGAGGAGGACCAGCCGGTGTAGTACATGCGGACCTTGGCGGTCTTCGGATCGGCCCAGGTGTCGACCCACTCGGTGCGCTGGCCCACTTCGAGCGCCTGCACCTGCAGCTTGATGCCGACCTGCGCGAGCTGCTGCTGCACGAACTGGATGGCCTTCTGCGCCGTCGTGTTGTTGTAGGCGCTCCACAGCGTCGACTCGAAGCCGTCCGGGTAGCCGGCTTCCTTGAGCAGTTCCTTCGCCTTCTTCACGTCGTAGGGCACGGGGTCCATCTTCTCGGCGAACTTCACGCCCTGGGGCACCACGCCCTGGGCCGGGAAGGCGTAGCCGCCGAAGGCGACCTTCGACAGGGCTTCCTTGTTGATGGCGTAGCCGATGGCCTCGCGCACCTTCGGGTTGTCATAGGGCTTCTGCAGCACGTTGAAGCTGAGGAAGCGGGTGATGATCGACGGCGTCGCGACGACGACGAGCTTGTCGCTCTTCTTCAGAAGCTCGGCCTGCTCGTAGGGGACGGGGAAGGCGAAGTCGGACTCGCCGGTCTGCAGCATGGCCGCGCGCGTGTTGTTCTCGAGCACGGGCTTCCAGGCCACGGTGTCGACCTTGGGGAAGCCCTTCTTCCAGTAGCCGTCGAACTTCTTGCCGCGGACCGCTTCGGTCTGCTTCCACTCGACGAACTCGAAGGGGCCGGTGCCCACGGGATGGAAGGCGATGTCCTTGTTGCCCCACTTCTTGAGCGCGGTGGGCGAGATCATCGCGGCCGAGGCGTGGGCCAGCGAATTGATGAAGGGGCCGAAGGGCTCCTTGAGCGTGAAGCGCACGGTCGTGGGGTTCAGGGCCTCGACCTTGCTCACGCGGTTGAACTGGTTGTAGCGCAGCAGCTTGTTGTCCTGGTTCAGCACGCGGTCGATCACGAACTTCACGGCCTCGGCGTTGAAGTCGGTGCCGTCGTGGAACTTCACGCCGGTGCGCAGCTTGATGGTGTAGACCAGGCCGTCCTTCGACACTTCGTAGCCTTCGGCCAGCACGGGCTGCACGTTGAGGTCCTTGTCGAACTGGAAGAGGCCTTCGTAGAAGGACTTGGTGACCGCGGTGGTCAGCGTCGTGTTGGTGTTGTAGGGGTCCAGCGTCTCGGGCGCGGCGTTGATGGCCAGCACGACATCGCGCGCGGCCAGGGCGCTGCCCGAGGCGGCCAGCATCGCCAGGCCCAGCAGCGTGGATGCCCATCGAAGGGTGGAGGGGGATTGCTTCATGGATGAACTCCAGTGGGGGGTGACAAGAAAAACAGGTCTGGCCTGCGGATGGAAAAAAGAAACGTGCTCAGAAGGTTCCGCCGACGGCGTGGCGGGCGACGAAGTGGCCGGGGCCGATCTGCACCAGCGGCGGCACCACGGGCTCGTCGCCGACATCGCGGATGGGGCTCGGGATCTCGCCCTCGAGCAGCGCGCGCACCTTGTGCCGGCGGGCCGGATCGGCCACAGGCACCGCCGCCATCAGCTTGCGGGTGTAGGCATGCTGCGGCGCCTCGAAGACGGCGCGGCGCGGGCCGATCTCGACGATCTGGCCCAGGTACATGACGGCGACGCGATGGCTGATGCGCTCCACCACCGCCATGTCGTGCGAGATGAAGAGGAAGGCGACGCCCAGCTCGCGCTGCAGGTCGAGCATCAGGTTCACGATCTGCGCCTGGATGGACACGTCCAGCGCCGAGACCGATTCGTCGGCGACCACCACCTTGGGGTTGAGCGCCAGCGCGCGCGCGATCGCGATGCGCTGGCGCTGGCCGCCGGAGAACTCATGCGGGTAGCGCTGTGCGACTTCGCGCGGCAGGCCCACCTTCTGCAGCAGCCAGTCGACGCGCTGCTGCGCCTCGGCGCCCTTGGAGATGCCGTGGATCAGCAGCGGCTCCATGATCGAGAAGCCGACGGTCACGCGCGGGTCGAGCGAGGCGAAGGGGTCCTGGAAGATGAACTGGATGTTGCGCCGCAGGGCCTGCAGTTCGCGCGTGGGCAGCTCGCGGATGTTGCGGCCGCCGAACTCGATGGCGCCGCTCTGGCTCTCGACCAGGCGCAGCAGCGAGCGGCCGGTGGTCGACTTGCCGCAGCCGGACTCGCCGACCAGCGCCAGCGTCTCGCCGGGGTAGAGGTCGAAGCTGATCTTCTCGACCGCGTGGACGCGACGCTTGACGCGCCCGAAGACGCCGCTGCGCACGTCGAAGCGGGTCACGAGGTCGCGCACGCGCAGGATCGGGCCGGCCTCGGCGCGCACGGTGTCCTGCGGCGTCTCGGCGATCGGGGCGGGGGCGTCGGCCTCGGTGCGCAGCAGCGGGAACTTGGCCGGCAGGTCGGTCCCCTCCATCGCGCCCAGGCGCGGCACGGCCGACAGCAGCGCGCGCGTGTAGGCATGCCTGGGCGCGGCGAAGACGGCGTCGGATGTGCCTTCCTCGACCTGGTCGCCGCGATACATCACGAGCACGCGGTCGGCCACCTCGGCCACCACGCCCATGTCGTGCGTGATGAAGACCACGCCCATGTGCATCTCGGCCTGCAGCTCGCGGATGAGCTGGAGGATCTGCGCCTGGATGGTGACGTCCAGCGCGGTGGTCGGTTCGTCGGCGATCAGCAGCTGCGGCTTGCACGAGAGCGCCATGGCGATCATGACGCGCTGGCGCATGCCGCCCGAGAGCTGGTGCGGAAAGCGGTCGAGCAGGTTGCGCGCTTCGGGGATGCGCACCAGCTCCAGCATGCGCAGGGCCTCGGCGCGCGCGGCGGCGTTGGACTTGCCCTGGTGGATGCGGATGGCCTCGGCGATCTGCTCGCCGGCGGTGAACACCGGGTTGAGCGAGGTCATCGGCTCCTGGAAGATCATCGCGATGTCGGCGCCGCGGATGCCGCGCATCGTCGTGTCGCGGGCCTGCGCGAGGTCCAGCACGCTGCCGTCGCGGCGGCGGAAGACCATGCTTCCGCCGAGGATGCGGCCGCCGCCATGCTCGACCAGGCGCATGAGCGCCAGCGAGGTGACGGACTTGCCCGAGCCGGACTCGCCGACCACGGCCAGCGTCTCGCCGTGGTCGACGTGGAAGGACAGGTTCTTGACGGCATCGACCACGCGCTCGGAGGTCGAGAAGCGCACGGTCAGGCTGTCGACGGCCAGCACGCGGCCCTCGGGGAGAGTCAGGGGTGGAGTGGACATGGCGTCTCAGCGATGGATGGCGGTCTGCGGCGCTTCGTCGCCGCGGGCATGGGCGCGGTACATGCCTTCGGTGTTGAAGCACAGGCTCAGGTGGCCCTGGCGATCGACAGCGATCAGGCCGCCGCTGCCGCCGATGGCCGGCAGCGCGCGCATCACGACAGCCTGTGTGGCGGCCTCAAGAGAGGCGCCGCCGTAGGCCATGCGCGCGCAGACGTCGTAGGCGGCGGCGACGCGGATGAACATCTCGCCGCTGCCGGTGCATGAGACGGCTGCCGTGCGGTCGTCGGCATAGGTGCCGGCGCCGATCAAGGGCGAGTCGCCGATGCGGCCGATGCGCTTGTTGGTCATGCCGCCGGTCGAGGTGGCCGCGGCCAGGTGGCCGTGGATGTCGAGCGCGACGGCGCCCACGGTGCCGAACTTGCGGTCTTCGTCGAGGGGCGTGGCGCTCTTCATGGCGGCGGCGCCGTCATGGTCGAGCACCGCGTGCCCTGCGTGGCGCACGCGATGGAGCTGCTGGCGCCGCGCCTCGGTGGAGAAGTACGAAGGCTCGACCATCTCCAGCCCATGCTCGCGCGCGAAGGCCTCCGCGCCGGCACCGGCCAGCAGCACGTGCGTTCCGTCGTCCATCACGGCGCGGGCCGCGCGGACGGGGCGGCGGATGTGGCTCACGCCGGCGATGGCGCCGGCCCGCAGGTCTTCGCCGTTCATGACGGCGGCGTCGAGCTCGTGGGTCTCGTCATGCGTGAAGACCGCGCCATGCCCGGCGTTGAAGAGCGGGCAGTCTTCCAGCATCTCGACGGCCAGGCAGGCGGCGTCCAGCGCGCTGCCGCCGCCGAGGAGAAGGGCCTGGGCCGCGCGCACCACCTGGTGCAGCGCGTCGTGGTAGGCCTGCGCCTGCGCCGCGTCCAGGGAGGCGGCGCTGATGGTTCCGGCACCGCCGTGGATCGCGATGACGGGCTTGTGGGGGGTGTTCATGACAGTGTCTTCTTGCGGGCCGGGGCGATGGCGCGCGATGGGAGGGTGGCCGGCATCTGCGAGCGCGCGCCTTGCGCGTCGTGCAGCCACGGCATGATCGATTGCACGATGCGGCCCGCGGACTGGGCCGCGCCCGGCGCCCGCAATGCCGTGGCGCTGATGAGGGCCTCGATCAGGGCCAGCACGCTGGTTTCGCAGTTCGGGCGGTAGCGGGTCTCGGTCTGGGCATAGAGAACGACGTCGGCCAGGGGCGCCAGCGGCGAGCTGGGGCGGTCGGTCAGCGCCAGCACGGCGCAGCCCTGGCGGTGGGCGATCTCGGCCAGCATCACGGTGTCGGTGAGGTAGCGCGGGAAGGTGAGCGCGATCAGCACGTCCTCGCGGCCGGCGTGCAGCAGGGTGCGGGCCGCATGCGTGACGCCGCTGACGCTCGCCAGCAGGCGCACGTCCTTGCAGCACGAATCCAGCCCGTGCTGCAGCAGGCCGGCCAGCCACGCGCTGGCGCCGAAGCCGGCGATGTAGATCGTGCGCGCCTTCACCAGGCGCTGGACGGCGGCCTCGCAGGCCGTGTAGTCGAGCGTCTGGCGCGTTGCTTCGATGTTGCGGCGGCTCTCGTCGAGCGCGGTGCGGAAGACCTCGGCGACGGTCGTCGGGTGTTCGAGGTTGCCGCGCAGCTGCTCCACGGGCGCGAGCAGCGGCTCGAAGCCGCGCACGAGTTCGGCGCGGAAGGCGGCATAGCCGTCGAAGCCGAGAGCGCGCGCGAAGCGGTTCGCCGTGGCGACCGAGACGCCCACCGTCGCGGCCAGCTCGTCGATGGGCAGCGTGGCGACGTGCAAGGGGCGCTCCAGAACGTAGTCCGCGACCTGGCGATGCGAGCGCGTCAGGCGCGGCAAGGCCTGGGCGATGCGCTGCGCCACGGTGGTGCCGGTGGGGTCGGAAGTGGTGCTCATGCCGGCTGAAAACCGCCCCGAAGAGTGCCGTCGATGTAAATCACATTACAAATTCAAGATCGTTTGGGAAATTTTTGATCATTTCCGATCGAATTGCAAATTTCGGACCATGGACCCACGGTCCTGAGGGCCGGGGTCAGCCCACCATGACCTCGGCTTCGAACAAATAGCTCGCCAGCGCCTGCTCGACGGCCAGCACGGAAAACCGGGCAGCCTGCGGCAAGGTCACGCTGACGCGCATGCCGCGGCGGCCGCCCTCGCTGACCTGCACCCGCGCGCCGGGGAGGCCGAGTTGATCGCCGACGACGCCCTTGACCAGACGGGCCGCGGCATCGCAGCGCAGCTGTGGCTTGTAGATCTTGCCCACCGAGGTGAGAGGGATGGCCTCGACGATGTGGATCCGCTTCGGCCACGCGGGGCGTTCGCCGATGCTCCGCTGCGCGTGCTGGTGGAGTTCGTCCTCCGTGGCTTCGGCGCCCGGCCTCAGGGCCACGTAGCACACCGGCAGCTCGCCGGCGTAGGCGTCGGGCATGCCCACCGCTGCGGCAAGGCCCACGGCGGGGTGCGTGGCCATCGCGTTCTCGATCATCAGGGGGTCGATGTTGTGGCCGCTGCGGATGATCAGGTCCTTGGCGCGGCCGGCGATGTAGATACGGCCCTGCGCGTCGGTGTAGCCCAGGTCGCCGCTGTTGAGTACCCCGCCTTCGAAGACGCCGGCATCGTGCCCCGGGTTGCGGTAGCCCGGCGACACATGGGGTCCGCGAACGGTGATCACGCCGATCTCGTCGGCTTCGCATTCCGGCCCCAGGCGGCCATCGGCCTCGAGCCGATGCACCGCGACGCGGGTGTAGGGCAGCGCCCAGCCGACCGAGCCGACACCGCCGGCGCCGGCCACGGGGTCGATGGCGATCAGGCCCGAAGCCTCGGTCATGCCGTAGACCTCGAACAGGCCACGGCCGGTGGCCTGCCTGAAGCGCGCGCCCACCGCCGGCGGCAGCGACGCGGCGCCGCAGAAGCCGGCGCGCACGGCGCCGATGTCGGCACCGTCGAGCGGCACATCCAGCACCGCGCCCATCGCCGTGGGCACGGCGCCCACCAGCGTGGCCCCGTACCGGGCGGCCAGGCGCCAGAAGCCCTGCACCATGGCCGGATTGCGCAGGCCGCCGGGCGACATGATCAGGAGACTGACGCCGGCCATGAAGGCGCTGAGGCCGCAGAAGACCGTCCCGCCCACGTGGAACAGCGGCAGCGTCGCGGTGAGCGTGTCGGTGGCGCGCATGTCACCCAGGACCGCGCCTCCGAGGGCCGCCACGAGCTGGCTGCGGTGGGTGTGCGTCACCAGTCGCGGTGTCCCGGTGGTGCCGCCGGTGTGGAAGTAGGCCGACACCTCATCGTCGCGGCCCGCCTCGCCGAAGGCCAGATGGTCGTCGGCCTGCGCCATCAGCGCCGCATGGAAATCGAGCACGCCTTCCTCGGCCGGCGTGCCCGGCGGGGCCACGCGCAGCAGCACGAGCCCGGGCACCTGCTCGCGCAGGGCCAGCGCCTTCTGCCAGATGTCCAGCACCGGATGCGGACCCAGGGCGACCAGGATGCGCGCGCCGGAAGCCTTCAGCAGTTCCGCGATGTGTTCCGGCTGAAGCAGGAAGTTGATCGGCACCGCATAGCCCGCCGCCTCGGCACCCCAGAGGGTGGCATGGGTCTCGACCAGGCTCGGCAGCATGTAGGCCACGCCGGGGCGCGGGCCGGCGAGGCTCGCGAACAGGTTGGCCGCGCGCCGCACCAGGCCGAGCAGTTCGCGGTAGCTGACCCGGCGGGCCTGCTCGTCGGGCGCCCCGGACATCAGCATCGTGAGCGCGGCGCGATCGGGCCAGCGCGCCGCGCCGGCAATGAACACATCGAGGATGCTGCGCTCGGGCAGGCGCTGTGCGAGCGTCATCTCGGCCTCGAAGCGCGCCAGGTCGTCCGGGTTGCGGACGCCGATCTCGGGCAGAAGAGCCATGGTCTGAGTCTCCGGACGATGAACCGCGGCGACCTTAGCCCATCGACGCGGGCGCATCAACGCACGTGAACCCTGGGTGGCGGCAGCGAACTCCATCCAGGAGAGGACGAGCCATTTGAAGGGCCGGCGGGTGCGAACCACTATTCCCGCAAGGAGGCCCTCATGCACACATTCACGACACTGCCCGCTCTCTGCGCCGCCACCGCCCTGCTGCTTGGCATCGGCGGATGCGGCGCGCATTTCGACCGTCCGCTGCCCACGGCCGGTATCAGCGCGAAGGCGAAGGACGCGCAGCCCGCCGCCGCGCCGGACGCGCTCGACGTCTATATCGGCGAACGGTTCTCGAACGCGCAGAAGGCGCTCGCGAACAAGCACGACGAGGAGCCGCCCGCGCCCTCCTTCTGATCGGCCACCGGGTTTTACCTCTGACCGCCTCCGAGGCGATGGGCGAATCATTTGCGGCGGCTCCTGACTGCTCGCCGTACACCCAACGCCACGGAGACATTCGATGACAGACCCGATCACTGGCCCCACCCGGGCCGCCGCCGCATGGCTGGCCGACTTTGGCGCCGCGCTGGAACGCAAGGATGTGGAGGGCGCCGTCGGCCTGTTCGACACCGATGCCTACTGGCGCGATCTCGTCGCCTTCACGTGGAACATCCGCACGCAGGAAGGACCCGAGGCGATCCGCGCGATGCTGCAGGCGACGCTCGCCGACACACAGCCCTCGGGCTTCCGGATCGAGGGCGAAGCGACCGAGGCGGACGGCATCGTCGACGCGTGGTTCCTCTTCGAGACGCGCGTGGCCCGAGGCCGCGGCCATCTGCGGCTGCGCAATGGCAAGGCCTGGACGCTCCTGACGACGATGACCGAACTCAAGGGCTTCGAGGAAAGGACCGGCGAGCGCCGCGTCAAGGGCGCCGAGCACGGCGTGCAGCCCGGGCGCAAGAGCTGGCTCGAACGCAAGCAGGAGGAGCAGGAGGCCCTGGGCACGACCGAGCAGCCCGAGGTGCTGATCATCGGCGGCGGCCAGGGCGGCATCGCGCTCGGCGCGCGCCTGCGCAGGCTGGGCGTGCCGACCATCATCGTGGAGCGCAACGCCCGGCCCGGCGACTCCTGGCGCAATCGCTACAAGTCGCTGTGTCTGCACGACCCCGTCTGGTACGACCATCTGCCCTACCTGCCCTTCCCGGACGACTGGCCGGTGTTCTCGCCGAAGGACAAGATCGGCGACTGGCTGGAGATGTACACCAAGGTGATGGAGCTCAACTACTGGAGCTCGACGACGGCGAAGAAGGCGCGCTTCGACGAAGACAAGCAGGAGTGGGAGGTGATCGTCGAGCGCGATGGCAAGGAGAGGGTGCTGCGGCCGAAGCAGCTGGTGTTCGCGCTGGGGGTCTCGGGCTATCCGAACATTCCTTCGATTCCGGGCGCCGAGAACTTCAAGGGCGACCAGCATCACTCGAGCCGGCATCCGGGCCCGGAGGCCTACCAGGGCAAGAAGTGCGTGGTGCTGGGCTCGAACAATTCGGCGCACGACATCTGCGCGGCGCTCTGGGAGCACGGCGCCGACGTGACGATGGTGCAGCGCTCGTCGACCCACATCGCGCCCTCGGATTCGCTGATGGAACTGGCGCTGGGCGGGCTCTACTCGGAGCAGGCGGTGAAGAACGGCATCGACCACCACAAGGCCGACCTGATCTTCGCGTCGGTGCCCTACAGGATCATGCACGGCTTCCACATCCCGGTGTACGAGGAGATGAAGCGGCGCAATGCCGACCTCTACAGCCGGCTCGAGAAGGCGGGCTTCATGCTGGACTTCGGTGCCGACGGCTCGGGGCTCTTCATGAAGTATCTGCGCCGCGGCTCGGGCTACTACATCGACGTGGGCGCCTCGGAACTGGTGGCCAACGGAAGCATCAAGCTTCGCAGCGGCGTGAACATCGAGCGCGTGAACGAACACTCGGTGACGCTGAGCGACGGCAGCGAGCTGCCGGCCGACCTGCTGGTCTACGCCACGGGCTACGGGTCGATGAACGGCTGGCTGGCCGACCTGATCTCGCCCGAGGTGGCCGACAAGGTCGGCAAGTGCTGGGGCCTGGGCTCGGACACGCCGAAGGACCCCGGGCCATGGGAAGGCGAGCTGCGCAACATGTGGAAGCCGACGCAGGTCGACAACCTGTGGATCCACGGCGGCAACCTGCACCAGTCGCGCCACTACTCGCAGTTTCTGGCGCTGCAGCTGAAGGCGCGCATGGAGGGGATTCCGACGCCTGTGTACGAGCGCGCGCCTTCGTACCATCGGCGCTGAGGCGCGACGGCGCTATTCGATGAAGCGCCGCCGGTGACCGGGCGGTCTGCTGTCCGCATCCCGCACGCGGTGGCCACATCGTTGCCACATCTGATGCTCCTGCGCCTGTCGCGCTCGAAACGGTGAACCGGCCCGCGCTGCCGACGCCAGCGCGACACGAACTTTGAGGGTCTTTCGGGCCATGCCCGCGGCAACACGCGGAACAATGCGCCCGCCGCGCGTAAGCATGCGGCGGCCGGGGTTGGCGTGGACTGAAAGCGCACCCCGTATCGACAAGAAACAGCAAAGGAGAGGACTTCATGAACATCACACGCACGACACTCGCGCTTGCACGCCGGAAGCGAATGCGGTACCCAGGGCGTCGGCCCAGATCTCGGAAGACGTGATCCGAATCGGCTTCATCAGCGGTGGTCGAGCCGATCCGCGGCGAGGCGGCGTGGACCACCCGGGCCGAGAGCCGCTGCGCGCGGTGGAAGGCCTCGTGAATCATCCGCCGCTCGCCCCTGCGGTCGAACCTGATTCGCGCAGCGGATGCCTCCGGCAAACTTCCACGCCAAGAAACCCAAGGAGACAGCACCGATGAATGCCCCCGGCTTCCTCGACGACGAAAAACAGGTCGCCCCGCCGCGCACCGTCCGCATCGACTTCGACGACGGCTCCTTCGCCCTGCGCTCGCCCATCGCGCTCAGGCCTTATGCGCGTTGCATCGGCGAGTGGCTGGAGCGCTGGGCCCGAGAGACGCCAGACRCAATCGCCCTCGCCGAGCGCGACGAGAGCGGCGAAGCCTGGCGCAAGCTCGACTACCGCGCGCTGCGCCATGCCGTGGGCGCGGTGGCGCAGGGCCTGCTGGACCTGGGCGTGCCGAAGGATCGCCCGGTCGTGATTCTTTCCGACAACGCGCTCGACCACGCGGTGCTGGTGCTCGCGACGATGCACATCGGCCGCACCGCCTGTTCGCTCTCCAGCGCGTACTCCCGCATGGCGAAGGACTCGACGCGGCTGCACGGCATGCTGCGCACGCTGGAGCCGGCGCTGATCTACGCTTCCGACGCCGAGGTGTACGGCGCGGCGCTGGCCGGCTGCGATGTCGACGCGGTCACGGTGTTCAGCCGCAACGCCGGGGCGCACCCCGGCGCCCTGCCCTTCGAACGCCTGATGCAGACGCGGGAGACGCCGGCGGTCATGCAGGCCTTCGACGCGATCACGCCCGACGACCACGCCAGGTACCTGCTGACCTCGGGCTCCACGGGGCGGCCCAAGGTGGTGATCAACACGCATCGCATGCTCTGCGCCAACCAGCAAATGATGGCGCAGACCTGGCGTTTCCTGACGGCGGAGAAGCCGGTGCTGGTCGACTGGCTGCCCTGGAGCCATACCTTCGGCGCCAATCACAACTTCAACATGGTGCTGTGCCATGGCGGCGCGCTCTACATCGACGAGGGCCGGCCGGCGCCGGGCCTGATCGAGAAGACGGTGCGCAACCTGCGCGAGGTGCGCCCCACGCTGCTGTTCAATGTCCCGCGCGGCTACGACATGCTGCTGCCCCATCTCGAAGCGGACGATGCGCTCGCCGCCGATGTGATGTCCCGCCTGCGCCTGGCCTTCTACGCCGCGGCCGCCCTCGCGCCCTCGACCTGGCAGCGGCTCGAGGCGGTGGCCCGGCGCGCACGGCCCGCGCAGCCGCTGTGGCTCACCACGTCCTGGGGCGCGACGGAGACATCGCCGGCGATCACGTCGGCGCACTGGCGGCTCGACGGCGCCGGCTGCATCGGCGCCCCCCTGCCGGGACTCGAACTGAAGTTCGTGCCCAGCGGCGACAAGCTGGAGATGCGGGTGAAAGGCGTCTCGGTGTTCCCCGGCTACCGTCGCGCGCCGCGCGAGACGGCCGAGGCTTTCGACGAGGAAGGCTACTACCGGATCGGGGACGCGGGCTACCTGGCGGACGCCGAACGGCCGGAACGCGGCGTGATCTTCAACGGCCGTGTGGCGGAGGACTTCAAGCTCAGCAGCGGCACATGGGTCTCGGTGGGCACACTGCGGGTGGAACTGGTGTCGCGGCTTGCACCGCTGGCCCAGGACATCGTGATCACGGGCCATGATCGCGACGAGATCGGCATGCTGGTCTTTGCCAGCCCCCAGGGCGCGGCGCGGCCGCGCGAGGAGTTGCACGCCGCGCTGCTGCGCGTCATGCGAGAGTTGCGCGACGCGGGCGCTGGATCCTCGCAGTGTCCGGCACGGGCACTGGTGCTGGACGCCCCGCCGAGCATCGACGCGGGCGAGATCACCGACAAGGGCTACATCAACCAGCGCGCGGTGCTGGCGCTGCGCGCCGCGGAGGTCGAACGCCTGCACATGTCCGCACACGGCCCGGAGGTCGTGCGCATGGGCTGAGGGCGCGGCGGCGCGCGGCAGCTGGCTAGAATGAAAAAGCGGGTTCGTCGATCGCCGCGCATCAGGAGGAGCCGAGGTGGGAAAGTGGCTTGTGTTGTTCAGCCTGGCCTGCACCCAGGTCCAGGCGCAGACGAACTGGTTCACCGTGGAGGGCAACCCTCGCGATGCAGGTGTCGATACGTTCAGGTCGACCCCGTGGCGATCGCCGCCTCGGACGAACAGAAGACCATGAATGTGCGTGTCAGCCGGTCGAGCCAGCGGCTCAATTGGGAAAACCTGCCGTATCGGTCGTACGAATCCCGGGTCGTCTTCAACTGCCGCGCCAGAAGAGCGTCCTACGTGTCCGTGAGCTTCTATGCCCAGCCCTTGTGGCAGGGCGAGCCCTACACGACGTCGAACTACACCGACGATCCCCGGCCGATGCTTTTCAAGGACATCGACCCCAATCCGACGGCCCGCATCATCCGCGCGGCCTGTCGAAGTACTGCTTAAGCACTCAGCGCAAGGACTTCACGCCACAAGATCGTGTTGTTCGTGCAATCCACGACGGTCCCGTACATGAAAATGGCCGCCTCGGCGGCGCCAGGCCCGTGGGTACAGGGAACACATGAATTCAGCCAAATTGCAAATCACGGGACCGGACGCGACGCCCTGCGTCCTCGGCGGCCCCATGTGGATCTACGAAGGCGCGACGCTGCTCGCGACCATGGACCCGGTGCCGGTCAACCCGGAAGGCACGGAGGTTCACCTGGAGTACTTCACGCCCACGGATGCCGCCGCTCACCAGAAGAACGCCATCGGCAAGCTGCTGCTGTTCGAGTTGGTCGCCTTCATCGTCGAGAACTTCACATCGGTGCTGGCCATCAGCTTCACGCTGAGCCGCAACATCGAGAGCTATGGCGACGGCATGAAGCTGGCGAGCATGCGTTGCGCGGTGCTGCAAAGCATGGGCGCCGGGCACGTCCTGATCGCACCCAAGCCCGACGCCGCGCACGCCGGGCACTTCGTGGTGTCGGGGCTGTGGGAGTACACCCCGGCGACGCTTGCCGCGCTCCAGACGGTGCTCCAGGCCGAGCGCGATGCCTACGACGAGCGGCAGGCCCTCGCCGCCGGCAATCGGGGGATGCCGCGCCTCGACGCATGGATGCGGCGCTTTATCCCGCGCGGCGCCTTGCCCGGGAGCGCGGGCGAACCCACGCGCTAGGCGGGCCAGGAGAGGCCGTGGGCTCAGGGTCGTCGCGCCTTGGGCTTCTTCGGCTCGCCGCCGCCGAAGAGTTTCTCCACCCGCTGCCCGATGCGCGCGCCGATCGCGGTGCCGACTCCCGGGAGGACCGCCGAGCCCACGGCGGCGCCGGCAAGTGCGCCGCCGGTCATCGAGAGTTCGGGCTGGTCGAGCGTGCCTGCGAGTTTGAGCGGGATGCCGACCATGCCATCGACGAGATCGACGGCGGCCTCGCCATTTAGACGCCGATCGGCCACCGTGGCGCTGCCGCTGGCCGTAAGCAAACCGGAATGCGCCCGCAGACCGCTGTAGCGCATCACCATGCCGTCCTCGCCGGACTGGGTGTCGAGCGTGCCCGTGAGTTCGTCGAGCGCCGTCCGGCCGCCATGGCTGATACCGGCGGTGCGCACCGCCTTCTGCAGGTCGAAGCCGATCAGCGTGGCGGGTCGCACCGTGAAGGCCGTGCGGGTATGCAGGTTGCGCAGGAGTTCCGTCGGACTGTCGCCTTCGGTATCGAGCGTGGTCTGACCCTGGAGCCGGCCCTCCAGGGGGCTTCGCCTGTCGAAGGAGCGTGCCAGAGCCACGAGGTCCACGTCCCTGGGCGCGAGCTGGGCGGTGATGCGCAGGCGCCCCTTGTCGCTGGTGTGCAGTTCGGTGCTGCCGTTCCACGTGCCGCCGCCGGCATCGATCAGCGTGCGCCAGCGGTCCTGGCCCTTCTCGCGCTCGATCCGCAGCCGGGCTGGCGGCGACGCGCCGGGGCGCTGGACCTCGGCCTCGCGGGGGCGCCATGCCGGATCGAAGTCCACGTCGGCGTCGTAGGCCAGCGCGATGTCGCGGCGATCGAACCACACCACGTCGCGCAGGCGTACGTGCGCCACCGGGGTTTCCGCCAGGGCCCATGCGCCACCCAGCGCACCGAGAACGGCGCCGGCTTCCTCGGGCCGGAAGCGCCCGCGAAACGCGCGCACGGATGCGCGCGGGAGTACCGCGCCCTCGACTTCCACCGCTTCGGCCGCGATCGTGTGGTGCCAGAGGGCGGACAGCCGGGGCCGCACGACGATGCGCCGCACGCTGATCGGCCGCTCCTGCACGGTCGAGACGTCGCGCAGCACCACCACGGGCGAGGGCCGCAGCGACCAATGCACCTCGCCGACCCGAAGCGCGACACCCGAGGCCTTCTCGAAGCGGGCGGCGATCCAGGCGGCGATCTGCGCGTCGCTCGGCAGCAGCAGGTAGGCCGTCAGCGCCACGCCGCCCAGCAGCAAGGCCACCGCGGCGGCGACACCGACGGTCCATCGTTGGGCACGGGTCAAGGAGGACAGACGGATCATCATGCGAGCATCGCTGCGCACGACCGGCGGCGCTGTCGGCCAGAGGCGCGTCCTGCGGGACTCCAATCGTGATAGTTTTGGCGGCCCTGACCTGGAGACCCTCCCAATGCGCATATGGAAGAAAGAGATTTCGATCGAAGCCCTGACCGAAAGCCACGTCGGCACGGCCGTATCCACCCTCGGGATCGAGTTCGTCGAACTCGGCGACGACTTCATCCGAGCCCGCGCGCCGGTGGACCGGCGCACGGTTCAGCCGTTCGGCATCCTGCATGGCGGCGTGTCGGTGGTGCTGGCGGAAACGCTGGGCTCCTGCGGCGCCTACTACTCGACGCCCGAAGGGCAGCGGGCGGTGGGCGTGGACATCAACGCCAATCACATCCGGGCCACGATGTCGGGCTGGGTGACCGGCATCGCGCGGCCCGTTCACCGCGGCCGGACCACGCAGGTGTGGCAAATCGACATGACCAACGACGAGGGCGAGCTGACCTGTGTCTCGCGCATCACCATGGCGGTACTGGCGCCGCGCGGCACACCCGCGGGCTGAGGCGTCGGTTCGCCCGCTAGAACAAGAATCACGGCAACTACAACGACCGAGGAGATACCACCATGAGCGATTCCTACTTTCCCCGCTGGCGCCAGGTCGGCGCCGAGGCCACGGTCGTCGCGACCGACGAGCGCCTCTCGTGGCCGCAGACCGCAGCCATGGGTGTGCAGCACGTTATCGCGATGTTCGGCGCGACGGTGCTGGCACCGATCCTGATGGGCTTCAATCCGAACATCGCGATCCTGATGAGCGGCATCGGGACGCTGATCTTCTTCGTGGTCACGGGCGGGCGCGTGCCCAGCTATCTGGGCTCGAGCTTCGCATTCATCGGCGTGGTGATCGCCGCCACCGGCTATGCCGGGCCAGGGCCGAACCCTCATCTGGGCGTGGCGCTGGGCGGCATCATCGCCTGCGGGCTGATCTATGCGCTCATCGGGTTGCTGGTGGCGTTGACCAATGAGCGCCACCACAAATCGGCGCCGATCAAGGGCCTTGAGGTCGACGAGATCGAGCAGGACGCCGCGGTGCACTGGATCGAACGACTGATGCCGCCGGTGGTCACGGGGGCCGTGGTCGCGGTGATCGGTCTGAACCTGGCGAGCGTGCCGATCAAGAACATGGCGCCGACCGGCTTCGACACCTGGATGCAGGCATTGACTTTCCTGAGCGTGGGCCTGATTGCGGTCTATACGCGCGGCATGGTCCAGCGGCTGCTGATCCTGATGGGCCTGATCGTCGCGAGCGTGATCGACGCGGTGCTGACCAACGGCCTCGGGCTGGGCAAGCCGATCGATCTCGGCGCCCTCGGCGCCGCGGCGTGGATCGGGCTGCCGACCTTCACCGCGCCGGTGTTCGAGGTCAATGCGATCCTGCTGATCGCGCCGGTGGCGGTAATCCTGGTGGCCGAGAACCTGGGGCACATCAAGGCCGTGAGCGCCATGACGGGGCGCGATCTCAATCCCTACCTCGGGCGTGCCTTCATCGGCGACGGCATCGCCACCATGGTGAGCGGCGCGGCCGGCGGCACGGGCGTCACGACCTATGCGGAAAACATCGGCGTGATGGCGGCCACCCGCATCTACTCGACGGCGATGTTCGTCGCCGCCGCGCTGATCGCGCTGGTGCTGGGCTTCAGCCCGAAGTTCGGCGCGCTGATCCAGGCGATTCCGCTGCCGGTGATGGGGGGCGTGAGCATCGTGGTGTTCGGATTGATCGCGGTGGCCGGCGCCAGGATCTGGGTCGCCAACAAGGTCGATTTCTCGGAGAACCGCAACCTGATGGTGGCCGCGATCACGCTGATCCTCGGCACCGGGGATTTCACACTGAGATTCGGCCAGTTCGCGCTCGGCGGCATCGGGACGGCGACTTTCGGCGCGATCCTGCTCTATGCGCTGCTGGGGCGCTCGCGCGACTGAGCGCACGTTCTCCCCTGGCGGGGGCGCAAGCCCTTGCCGAAGTTGCAACCCCTTGCAATAAATGTTGTCCGGCGTGTTCATTCGCGGCCCCGCTGGAGGCGCACGGCCCTGTGGCCGTTAGACTTCAACGCTTTTCGCACACCCTTTTCCAATGGCCGATGCATCCGCCGCGCGCACCAAGGCGGTTTTCGAATTCAAGAGCGCCACGCTGCCGCTGATCGCGGTGATCCTCCGGACGGTCGATCTCGAGGTTCTGGCCCGCGCGCTCGACGCCCAACTGGCGGACTCGCCCGATTTCTTCGAGCAGGAGCCGGTGGTGATCGACCTCTCGCAGCTGCAGGACGAGGGCACGGACGCCGAACTCGACTTCGCCCTGCTGCGCGAGCTGCTGGCGCGCCACCAGACCCAGCCCATCGCGGTGCGAGGCGGCAGCGACGCGCAGAACGCGGCGGCGCGCGCGGCCGGCCTTTCCGTCACCGCCATGCCTGCCGCGCCGGCGCCGCGCCCCGCAACGGAGCCGCCGACCGAGGCGCCCCAGATCGTGCGCGAGGTGCCGGTGCCGGCCAGCGGCACGCTGGTGATCGACAAACCCCTGCGCTCGGGCCAGCAGGTCTACGCACGCGGCGGCGACGTGATCGTGACGGCGGTCGTGAACTTCGGCGCGGAAGTGATCGCCGACGGCAACGTGCATGTCTATGCACCGCTGCGGGGCAAGGCCATCGCGGGGGCCCGCGGCGACATCGGGGCCCGCATCTTCACCACCTGCATGGAAGCGCAGCTGGTGGCGATCGCCGGCATCTATCGCACCGCCGAGGTCGCACTGCCGGCGGACATCGCGGGCAAGGCGGCACAGATCTCGCTCGACGGCAAAAAAATCGTGATGGCCACGATTCTGTAGTGCGATGCACTGCGCGGACTGACAACTGAAACAAAAGAAGGAACGGAATGGCCAAAATTGTGGTGGTGACCTCGGGCAAGGGCGGCGTCGGCAAGACGACCACGAGCGCGAGCTTCGCATCGGGACTGGCATTGGCCGGGAAGAAGACGGCTGTCATCGACTTCGACGTCGGCCTTCGCAATCTCGACCTGATCATGGGCTGCGAGCGGCGGGTGGTGTATGACCTGATCAACGTGATCCAGGGCGAGGCCAACCTGAGCCAGGCGCTGATCAAGGACAAGCAGTGCGACAACCTCTTCGTGCTGGCCGCCTCGCAGACGCGCGACAAGGACGCGCTCACGCAGGAAGGGGTCGAGAAGATCCTCAAGGATCTGGACGCACAGGGCTTCGACTTCATCGTGTGCGACTCGCCCGCCGGCATCGAGACCGGCGCGCTGATGGCCATGCACTTTGCCGACGAGGCACTGATCGTGACCAATCCCGAGGTGTCGTCGGTGCGCGATTCCGACCGCATCCTGGGCATGCTGGGCTCCAAGACCAAGCGTGCCAGGGAAGGCGGCGAGCCGATCAAGGAACACCTGCTCATCACGCGTTACAACCCCAACCGCGTGGCCGGGGGGCAGATGCTTTCGCTGGACGACATCAAGGACATCCTGCGCATCAAGCTGATCGGCGTGATCCCCGAATCCGAAAGCGTGCTGCAGGCCTCCAACCAGGGCGTGCCGGCGATCCACGACAAAGACACCGACGTGGCGCAGGCCTACAGCGACGTGGTGGCGCGCTTCCTGGGCGAGGACAGGCCGATGCGCTTCATCGATGCCGAAAAGCCGGGCTTCTTCAAGCGCATGTTCGGAGGGCGGTAGCCATGTCACTGTTCTCCTTCCTGCTGGGCGAAAAGAAGAAGACGGCGAGCGTCGCGAAGGAACGGCTGCAGATCATCCTCGCGCACGAGCGCGGCAGCCTCGGAAGCAAGCGGCCTGACTATCTGCCTCAGCTGCAGGCGGAGCTGATCGCGGTGATTTCAAAGTACGTGTCGATCAAGGCCGAGGACATCAAGGTCCACCTCGACCGGCAGGAAGACCTGGACGTGCTGCAGGTCAAGATCGAGCTGCCCGACGCGGCCGCCGTCCCGGCGCGCTGATCCTCCGGCCGCTGCTCGCGGCCTCTCAAGGCCGCGCGATGAACGCGACCACGGCCTGCACCACCGACGGCTCCTTGAGGATGCGCCGGTGTCCAAGGCCCTGCGTGGCAATCAGCTGCGCGCCGGCAATAGTCTCGCTGTAGGCCACACCATCGGCGAAGCGATTGACCCGGTCGTCACGGTCGTGCACCACCAGCGTCGGCTGGGCGATGCGCGGGCCGACGGCGGCGGGCTCCAGCAGGCTCATGAGGAAGCCCTCGCGCGCCTCGATCCTGCCTTGCATTGCCGCGCGGGTGCGTTCGCTGAGACCGAAAACGTGCGCAAAGTAGCGGGTGAACTCGCGCGCCGAGGCGGGCGGCGCCAGCAGCACCAGCCGCTGCGCCGGCAGGCCGCGGCTTGCGGCGTAGGCCAGGGCATTCGCACCCATCGAATGCGCCACGACGGCCTTCAGCGAGCTCCCCTCCCGCACCGCCAGACGCGCCGCCATGTAGTCGATGGCGCGCGCGAACTGCGGGAGGTTGCTGGCGGTGCCACCGCTGCGGCCGTGGGCCGGCATTTCCACCAGCACGGGCGCAAAGCCCGCCTCCGTCACGGCCTGCGCGAGCGTGAGCAACTGCCCGGCGTGGCCGCCCCAGCCATGGACGAGCAGGACCAGGGGCGCATCCGGCAAGGCGGTGCGGAAGTTGTAGATGCTCAAGGTGGCGTTCTCGAAGGGCCAGACCTCCCGCCGCCAATGCGCGGCCGGAACGTGGCGGCGGTTCAGCCACTTGGACGGCAGGGGCGTGCCGAACAAGCGGCATGCGGCGCGGACGCCGAATGCCGGCCAGATACGCTGGGCGGCGGCCAGGCCGAGGCGCAGCGCGCGCATCAAGGAACCCGTGCCGTAGTAGTTAGAAGCGGGACTGGTCAGCATGGTTTTGCTCCTTTATCGCACGATCGTGCGAAATACGAAAATAGGAAGAGACATGTCGAGGAAGACACGGGAGCCTCAGGCCCGATAGCTGGCAAGCAGGCGCTCCCAGGTCAACGTCGCCCGGTCCGCCGCACGTGGATCGCGCAGGAAACGCGCGTCGTGCAGCAGGGCCATCACGAGGCCGTTGATCTCGCCGACCAGCTGCGCCGGATCCGTATCGCTCTTGAGCTCTCCGGTCTCGACGGCCTGGGTCACGGTACGGCGCAAGGCGGCACGCCATCGCGTGACTTCGGCCAGCAGGAGGTCGCGCAGTTCACCCTCGCGGTCATCGAGCTCGAAGGCGCCGGCGGTGTAGATGCAGCCCGTCTGGACCTCGACGTCGCGGGTGCGCGCGATCCAGCGCCCGACGATGTCGGTCAGCCTCGCGAGCCCTTTGGGCTTCTGCATGGCCGGCACGAACACATCGGCCAGGAAGCGGCGGCCGTATTCCTCGATGACGGCCTTCTGCAATGCCTCGCGCGAACCCACGCGCGAAAACACGCCGCTCTTGGAAAGCCCCAGCCGGCTGGCCACCGCCTGGAGCGTGATGGCCTCCAGGCTCTCCGCCGAGGCGAGATCCATGGCCGCGCCGACGATGGCGGCGCGCGTCAGTTCGCTCTTCTGGGTCTTGGCATCCATGGGCGGAATTTAGCACACTCGTGCGAAACCTCGGAGCGGATTCATCCGCGAAGGATGAGGCTTCGGGAAACGGCCCTGTGGGGGTATCGTGCAAGCCTCAACCACAACACGGAGAGCGCGCACCATGGCAACCAGCAAGTCGAGCACCGCAGGCCGCACCACTGCCGCGAAGAAGACGCGTCCCGACGCTGCCGCCAAGGTGGCCGATGTCCAGGACGCGCTCATCAAGCCGCTGAAGGGCATGGCCGAGCAGCTGAAGAACCTGCCGATCGCGGGCGCCGCGGGCGCGATCGCGGAAAGCGGGCGCAAGGACCTTCAGGCACTGATGCAGGCCAATGAGAAGTCCTACCAGGGCCTGCAAGCGGTGGTGCAGCGGCAGACCGAGATGCTCAAGGCTTCGATCGTCGAATGGCAAGGCACCATGAAGGGAATGTCGAGCGCCGACCCGCGCGAGAGCCTTTCGAAGCTGGATGCGATGGGCAAGGCGGCTTTCAAGCGCGCGCTGGACGACATCCGCGAACTCTCGGAACTGGCAGCGAAATCGCAAGCCGATGCCTTCGAGGTGGTACGTCAGCGGATTCGCGACAACGTGGATGAAGTGAGCAAGCTGCTGCAGCAGCGAAAGTGAATATCGAGAAAAAGGTCCGTGACGCAGCCCGCAGGAAGCGTACATTGGGATGACCTCCTCAGCGATCGGAACGAATCAGTCATGGCATCGAATTCTCAGACGCAGGTTTCATTGAAGGCAGCCAACGAGGCTGCAGCCCGGGAAAGGCTGCGGCAGGCACTGCCTGCCACGGTCGATCGCCTCCATCATCGCCAGGCCGACCAGATCGACGACAGCGACATCGATGCCTACGTGAAACTGAACTGGCTCGAGTGGCAGGGCGGCGGGTTGCGGCTCACCATCACGGGGCGCAACGTATGCGCTCAGCTCGCGCCGAGCGCCGCCAACTGAGCCCTTATTGCCCCGCGATGATCTGAGCGATGATGCCGCTGGCCACAGCGATCAGAACGAAGTCACCACCCACGCCCACCCACTGGTAGCCGCGCGGCGGCGGGCTCAGGTGGTGGCCGCGCCAGTCTTCGACGACATAGTTGCGGCCGCGGAACTCCGGCGGCACGCGACCGCCCCGGCGCCATTCATCGCGCGGCACCGGGAAGCCCCGGCGATCGGCTTGACGGCCCTCACGGTAGTCCTGATGGTCACGGAACCGATCAGGGCCACCGCGGCGGTCATCCGCCCGGTACCGCTGGCCTTGTTGGGCGTCGCGATCCTGTCCTCGGTCGAAATGGCGGTCCTGCGCGAAGGCGCTGCCCGCCATGCACATCGCAAGCGCTGCTGCGGCGACCGTCATGTTCTTTGACTTGATCATTCTGGAACTCCTTCTGCGTTGGTGAGGACTCCAGTGTGCGCCCTGCGCGTATCGCCAACACCCTCTGAGCGTCGGTGCGGGGTCAAGCTATGTAAAGAAAGGCCCGCGGTGTATCAGGGCGCGCTGCTCTGCGGGCCGACAGCCGGCGGCGCGGCACGGCCTCGAGATCCGGGCGCGAGCTTGCGGCCGATCTTCTCGCCCAGGCTGCGCACAGGCTGGCTGGCCCGCTCGGAGACGCTGTTGACGCCGTGTTCCGTCGCCTGGCTGGCACGCGCGATGCCATGACCGGTGGCATCGGCTCCACGCTGGATACCGCCCAGAACCTTGCTGTTGTGCGGTGGTGCCTTCGACGCGGGCGCGCGCTGATGGGTTCTGGCCGGAGTGTCGGCGTTCCGGGCCGAAGCAGCGGACGGCACGGCGAGCGCAGCTGCCAGCACGAGCCATGCGGTGGATGAGAGGAGGCTGGAAGGGATTGACATGGGTCCTTTGGATCTGATTGCGAATCGGGGCTTCATCATTCGTCGTCGGCGGCCGCCGCGCGCGCGAGTCGCTCGCTCTTCCAGTACACGTCGTCGCCGCCGTCGACGCGGTTGAGCACCCGCGCCAGCACGAAGAGCAGGTCGCTCAGACGATTGAGATATTGGCGCAGCGTTTCGTTGAGGGTCTCGCTCGCACCCAGCGCCACCACTGCGCGCTCGGCACGCCGTGCCACGGTCCGGCACACATGCGCGAGCGACGCGGCGCGCGTGCCGGCGGGAAGAATGAACTCGGCAAGCCGCGGCAAGGCGGCATTGTGCTGCGCCAGCGCTTCATCGAGTTGCAGCAGCGCCTCGGTCTTGAGCAGCGTGAAGCCCGGCATTGACAGCTCCCCGCCGAGATTGAAGAGCTGGTGCTGCACGTCGACCAGCAGCTCGCGCACAGGTGCGGGCATCGGCTCGGACAGCAGCACGCCGATATTGGAGTTGAGTTCGTCCACATCGCCCATGGCGTGCACGCGCAGGTGATCCTTGGGCACCCGCGTGTTGTCGCCGAGGCCGGTGCTGCCATCGTCGCCGGTGCGCGTGGCGATCTGTGTGAGTCGGTTGCCCATGTGTCGATGTGTTCTGTGTCTTGGGGAGATGCGGTTCGTAGAATGGTAGACCCTTCAGGAGACCGCCGATGAACGCCCCTACCGCCCTCGCCCATCTGACGCCCGAAATCGCGCTGCGCGAGGTGCCCGAAGCATTGATCGAGGCGCTGAAGGCGCGCTTCGCCGACCGCTGCTCGACCGCGCTCGCGGTGCGCACGCAACATGGTCGCGACGAGTCGTCTTTCGACGCGCCGCCGCCCTCGGCGGTGGTCTTTGCGGAGAGCACGCAGGACGTGGCCGATGCCGTGAAGCTCGCGAGCGACCACAGCGTGCCCGTCATCCCCTTCGGCGTCGGCTCGTCGCTGGAAGGCCATCTGCTGGCGGTACAGGGCGGGATCAGCGTCGACCTGAGCCGCATGAACCGCGTGCTCTCGGTCAATGCCGACGACCTCACCGTCACGGTGCAGCCCGGCGTCACGCGCAAGCAGCTCAACGAGGAGATCAAGAGCACTGGCCTCTTCTTCCCGATCGACCCCGGGGCCGACGCATCGATCGGCGGGATGACCGCCACCCGCGCCAGCGGGACGAACGCCGTGCGCTACGGCACCATGCGCGAGAACGTGCTGGCGCTGGAGGTGGTCACCGCCAGCGGCGAAGTGATCCGCACGGGCACGCGCGCCAAGAAGTCGTCGGCCGGCTACGACCTGACGCGCCTGATGGTCGGCAGCGAAGGCACGCTGGGCGTGGTCACCGAGATTTGCCTGCGCATCTATCCGTTGCCCGAGGCGGTGTCGGCCGCCATCTGCTCGTTCCCGAGCATCGAGGCGGCGGTGCGCACAACCATCGAGATCATCCAGCTCGGCGTGCCGATCGCTCGTGTGGAGCTCATCGACGTCAACACGGTGCGCATGGTGAACACCTACGCCAAGCTCAACCTGCGCGAGGAGCCCATGCTGCTCATGGAATTCCACGGCTCACCGGCCGGCGTGAAGGAACAGGCGGAGACGGTGCAGGAGCTGGCCAGCGGCCACGGCGGCAATGCCTTCGAATGGGCCAGCACGCCGGAAGAACGCACCCGCCTTTGGACCGCGCGGCACAACAGTTACTTCGCGGCCGTGCAGTCGCGCCCGGGCTGCCGGGTGATTTCCACCGACACCTGCGTGCCGATTTCGCGGCTGGCCGACTGCCTGCTCGAATCTGTGGCCGAAGCCGACGCCAGCGGGATCCCCTACTTCCTCGTCGGCCACGTTGGCGACGGCAACTTCCACTTCGGCTATCTGCTCGATCCGAACGCGCCCGAAGAGCGTGTGACGGCCGAGAAACTGAACCACGCCCTGGTGTCGCGCGCCCTGGCGCTGGAAGGCACCTGCACCGGCGAGCATGGCGTGGGCCTGCACAAGATGGACTTCCTGGTGACCGAAGCCGGCGCCGGCGCGATCGACATGATGCGCACCATCAAGCGCGCGCTCGATCCCAAGAACATCATGAACCCGGGGAAGATCTTCAGTCTCTGAGCTCCGCCGTCTGGCGTATGCGGTCTATCAGTCCGTTGAGCGCGTCGAGCGAGCCGAAGTGGATGGCGAGTTCACCGCTCTCCTCGACCCGGCCGCCGCGCTTGCTGCGCTTCTTGATGCGCACCTCGACTTCCGCCGCCAGGAGGTCGGCCAGTTCTTCCTCGACCCGCTGCAGATCGCGCGACTTTTCGCCCGGCCCGCGCCTCGGCGACGGCGTGAGGCTGAATTCGGCGGCGAGCTTCTTGACCAGGGCCTCGGCCTCTCGCACCGACATCTTCCGGGCGGCAATCTGATTGGCCGCGGTGATCTGCGTGCCCTTGTCGAGCGACAACAGGGCGCGGGCGTGACCCATGTCGATATCGCCGGCCATCAGCATGGCCTGCGCCGGTTCTGCCAGATTGAGCAGCCGCAGCAGATTGCTGGCCGCACTTCGCGAGCGCCCCACTGCCTGCGCCGCTGATTCGTGAGTGAGCCCAAACTCGGCGACCAGACGCTGGAGGCCTTGGGCTTCTTCCAGGGGGTTGAGATCTTCGCGTTGAATGTTCTCGATCAGCGACATGGCCGCGGCGGCCTCGTTCGGCACGTCGCGCACGAGCACGGGCACGCTGTCCAGGCCCGCGAGGCTCGCGGCGCGGAAACGCCGCTCGCCGGCAATGATTTCGAACTCGGCGTTCTTGGCCTGCGCCGCGTCCGGATCGAGGCGGCGAACCAGGATCGGCTGCATGATCCCCTGGGCCTTGATGCTCTCCGCCAGTTCATAGAGCGCGCCCTCGTCCATGCGCGTGCGCGGCTGGTAGACACCGGGCACCATCTGCTCGAGCTTCAGTGTGGTCGGGTTGGGGGGCGCGGTGTCGTCGGTGGCCGATGCGTCCGGGCCGTTGAAAGTCGGGCCCAGCAGGGCTTCGAGTCCGCGGCCGAGGCCCTTGGGTTTTTTGGTGGCCATCGAGTCAATCTTCTTTCAGTAGGTCATTCAGAATCTGTCGGCCTTCGGGCCAATCACCCAGGCCAGATTCACTGTTGATGTGGCCGCGCGCGCCGGCCTCGATGTAGCTCGCACCCCAGTTGCGCGCCATCTCACGGGAACGCCGAGCGTCGCAGTAGGGGTCGTCATGGGCGGCGATCAACACGGCGCGGAACGGCAGGGGCTGGCGCACGATGGGGGACCAGCCGGGGATCATCTGGCGCAAGTCGTCCCGCTCCAAGTCGCCCGGGGCCACCAGCAGCGCACCCCGCACCTTGCAGGCGTTGCGGGAATGGGCGGCCCAGGCGGCCACGAGGATGCAGCCGAGGCTGTGCGCCACCAGCGCAACCGAACCCGGAGCGGCCAACACCACCTCCTCCAGGCGCGCCGACCAATCGCCGCGCAGCGGTCGAGTCCAGTCATGCTGCTCGACGCGATGATCGCCGTAAATGGCCTCCCAGCGGCTTTGCCAGTGGGCCGGGTCGCTGTTCTGCCACCCAGGCAGCAAGAGGATCGTCGGAACGTTCATCGGCCCTGAGATCAAGAACCGGTGAGGCGCCGGTGGCGGAGATCAGAGTCCATTGGGATCCTGAATCGCAACGACCGGCGCGTCCATGGGCACAGGCGAGGCGGGCAACGGCGCATCACCCGCCATCGCGCTGGCGGGCGGCATCTTCTCGACCAGTTCCTGGGCGAAGGCGATGAAAGCCTGGCTACCCTTGGCCGGCGGGTCGAACACCACCCCTGGGAGGCCGTAGCTCGGCGCCTCTGCCAGACGCACATTGCGTGGGATCACGGTGTCGAACACCTTGTCGCCAAAGTGCGCCTTGAGCTGTTCGCTGACCTGCTGCTGCAAGGTGATGCGCGGATCGAACATCACGCGAAGCAAGCCAATGATCTGCAAATTCTTGTTGAGATTGGCGTGCACCTGCTTGATGGTGTTGACGAGATCGGTGAGTCCTTCGAGCGCGAAATATTCGCACTGCATGGGCACGATCACGCCGTGCGCCGCGCACAGGCCATTGAGCGTAAGCAAGCTCAGGCTTGGCGGGCAGTCGATCAGGATGAAGTCGTACTCGGCCCCCACGCCTGCCAGTGCTGTGCGCAGACGCTTTTCGCGGCGGTCCAAGGCAACCATCTCCACCTCGGCGCCGGCCAGCTCCCGATTGGCACCCAGAACGTCATAGCCACACTTCTCGGAGTGCACCCGCGCCTCGGCGACCGACGCGGACTCGAGAAGCACGTCATAAACGGTCGTCTCCAGCTGGCGCTTGTCGATACCCGAGCCCATGGTGGCGTTGCCCTGGGGGTCGAGATCGATCATCAGGACCCGTTGGCCCACTTTTGCCAAGCCGGCAGCCAGATTGACGGTGGTCGTGGTTTTACCGACGCCGCCCTTCTGGTTTGCGATGCAGAAGATCTTGGCCATGCTACCGGGACACGGCGAGTTTGACGCCGAAACCGATCAGGAAGACACCCGCCAGCTTTTCGAGAGTGCTCGAAATCCGCGGATTGGCCCGCAGACGCTCGGCCAGGAAATGCGTGAGCAGGGTCGCAATGAGTCCATAGGCGAAGGTCAGCGTCGCAATCGTCAGGGCCATGACGCCGAATGTCGTCAGACCTTGGTGGCGTGCGGGGTCCACGAACAGCGGAAAGAATGCCATGTAGAAGACGATCGCCTTGGGGTTCAGCAAGGTGATCATCAGCGCCTGACGGAAAAACTGGCGCGGGCGAATGTTGAGAATGGGCGCGGCACCAGGCTTCGCCGTCAGCATCTTGAATCCAAGCCATGCGAGGTAGCAGGCCCCCAACCATTGGACGGACTTGAATGCGGTCGGGTACGCGCTCAGCAGTGCAGCGACGCCGGCGACAGCCGCCCACATCAACACCTGGTCGCCGGCGATCAGACCCAAGGTGGCAGCGAGGCCGCCGCGAATCCCACCCTTGCCGGTGGAGGTGATCAGCGCCAGATTCCCGGGCCCGGGAATCGCCAGAAAGAGAATGATGGCCGCGACGAACGCGCCGTAATCAGCGATGCCGAACATGGGATTTGCCTGAGATGGGAGAGCGTCGAGTCTAAGCGAGGTCGGCGCGCGGGAGATCGATCAGACGGCGCGTTTTCGGATCCACACGATGCAACGCTCGGCATCAAGACCTGGAACGATGAGATGTTCCACGTGAAACACATCGACTTCGGCCGGCAGCCGTGCGATTTCATCCGTGGGCACCTTGCCCTTCATCGCGAGCCAGAGGCCTCCCGGCGCAAGCAAATGAGCGGAGCCAGCGACGAAGTCTTGAAGCGAGGCGAAGGCGCGTGAGCTGACAAGCTCGTAACTGCCCTGCAGGGCTTCCACGCGCGCGTGCAGGCCTCGCAGGTTCGGCAGCTTCAATTCGGAGGAGACCTGCTGGACAAAGGCCGCCTTCTTGGCAACGGCGTCCAGACAAGTGACATCGATGTCCCCACGCAGGATGGCGATCACCACGCCCGGCAAGCCTGCGCCAGCGCCCACATCCAGCAGCTTCGCCCTCCCCGGCCACTCCCGGCCCAGCGGCGCCACCACCGAAAGGCTGTCGAGCAAGTGGTGCGTCAGAACCGTCGCAGGGTCGCGCAAGGCCGTCAAGTTGTAGACCTTGTTCCACTTCAGGATGAGCGCGCGGTAGACCAGCAGCTGCGAACTCTGGGCATCCGTCAGTTCGAGGCCAAGCCTCCCGGCCCCCTCGCGGAGCAGCTGATCCGGGCTCATTCGGCCGCTTGCGGTTCGACCAGATGCGCCGATGCTTCGCGTACAAAGGCGCGGTGACCGCCCTTTCGAAGATGGATCGTCAGCAAGGAGATGGCCGCCGGCGTAACGCCGGAGATCCGTGAGGCGATACCCAGAGTCTCCGGCCGATGCTTCGCGAGCTTCTGCCGGACCTCGAAGCTCAGTGCGGGCACCTGGCTGTAGTCGAGATCAACAGGCAGCCGGAGATTCTCGAAGTGCGCGGCACGCTCGACCTCATCCTGCTGACGGTCGATGTAGCCCGAGTACTTGGCCGCAATTTCGATCTGCTCGATTTCCGTTGCACCCAGAGGCTCATCGGCGCTGTACTTGCCGCCGTCCAGCGACATCAGCGACGCGTAGCTGATATTGGGCCGGCGAAGCAGATCTCCCAGGTTGTACTCATGGTCGATCGCCTTGCCCAGGACACGCTCAGACTCCGCGGGCGGAAGGTTCCGGGGATTCACCCAGATGGAACGTAGCCGCTCTGTTTCACGTGAAACAACATCGCGCTTGCGCGAGAACGCATCCCAGCGGGCGTCGTCAACCAAGCCCAACTTCCGCCCTGCTTCCGTGAGCCGCATGTCAGCGTTGTCTTCCCGCAGCTGCAGGCGAAATTCAGCCCTGCTGGTGAACATCCGGTAAGGCTCCGTCACACCCTTGGTGATCAGGTCGTCCACCAGCACACCGAGGTAGGCTTCGTCGCGGCGCGGCAACCATGCCTCTTCTCCGCGGCATTGCAGCGCAGCGTTGATGCCGGCAAACAAGCCCTGGGCTGCCGCCTCTTCGTAGCCGGTGGTGCCGTTGATCTGTCCCGCAAAGAAGAGCCCCTGGATCGCGCGCGTCTCGAAACTACTCTTGAGTTCGCGGGGATCGAAGTAGTCGTACTCGATGGCGTAGCCGGGGCGCAGGATATGCGCGTGCTCCAGGCCCGCCATCGACCGCACCAGCTGATACTGGATGTCGAAAGGCAAGCTGGTGGAAATTCCGTTCGGGTAGTACTCGTTGGTCGTCAGCCCTTCGGGCTCCAGAAAGATCTGGTGGCTTTCCTTGTCGGCAAAGCGATTGATCTTGTCTTCGACGCTCGGGCAGTAGCGCGGGCCGACGCCGTCGATCTTCCCGGTGAACATCGGGCTCCGATCAAAACCCGAGCGGATGATGTCGTGCGTGCGGGCATTGGTGTTCGTGATCCAGCAGGGCAGCTGCTGGGGATGCATGTCCGCCCTGCCCATGAAGCTGAACACCGGCATGGGCCCCGCCCCTCCCGGCATGCCGTCACCGGGCTGCTCAACGCATTTCGAGAAGTCGATGCTGCGACCATCCAGGCGTGGGGGCGTTCCCGTCTTCAGCCGACCCTGCGGCAGCTTCAATTCCTTGAGGCGCGCCGACAGGCTGACGGCGGGCGGATCGCCGGCGCGCCCCGCCTGATAGTTGTCGAGCCCCACATGAATGCGCCCGTCGAGAAAGGTCCCGGCCGTCAACACCACCGTCCGCGCGCGGAACGAGATGCCGACTTGAGTGACGGCGCCCACCACGCGATCGCCTTCGATCATCAGATCGTCGACGGCCTGCTGGAACAACGACAGATTGGGCTGGTTCTCCAGCCGCCGACGGATCGCCGCCTTGTAGAGCACTCGGTCCGCCTGCGCCCGGGTCGCGCGCACGGCCGGACCCTTGCTCGAATTGAGGATGCGAAACTGGATGCCGGCTTCATCGGTGGCGATCGCCATCGCGCCACCGAGCGCATCGACTTCCTTCACCAGATGACCCTTGCCGATGCCGCCAATCGACGGGTTACAACTCATCTGCCCCAAGGTCTCGATGTTGTGTGTAAGCAGCAGCGTGCGAGCGCCCATTCGGGCCGAGGCCAGCGCGGCTTCGGTGCCGGCATGGCCGCCGCCGACGACGATCACATCGAATTCTTCGGGGTAAAGCATGGGATTGGCGCACGTACCCGCGCGCTCTCGAAAAGGGGCGCCGATTTTAATCGCCCGAGTGCTGCCGTGCACCCCTTGTGGGCATTGCAGGCATTGGCTCGATTGCTATCCTTTTGATAGCAACATCCTCAGCTGGCGATCGACACACCCTGGTTCGAAGCCTGGGGGCTTTCGCTCCGGGGGAAGACGGGCACGGGCTTCTCGATGCCGACCAGCTGGCCGGTCGGTTCGGGCTCCCTGGGAGACAGAATGCTTTCGTCCTGTCGTTCGCGCACCATCAACTCCTTGCCCGTCATGGCGACGGGTCCGAAGATGGTGCAGAACGCAACATCCTTCGCATCGCGTCCCGTCCCAACGCGCACCAGCCTGTCGGTCTTTGCCATCCGAGTGGCGTCGAAGAGCACCCACTGCCCACCCAGCCAGGCCTCGAACACAGCGTGAAAGTCCTGCGGCGGCTCGTCGAACCAGACGTATCCCACCACCAGCCGCGCCGGGATATTCAGCGCCCGGCAAAGGGTGATGCCCAGGTGCGCGAAATCGCGGCAGACCCCCGCGCGCTCGACAAACACCTCGCGGGCGGTGGTCGTCGAATTGCTGCTGCCGGGTTCATAGCTGATGCTTTCATAGATCCAGTCGGCGATAGCCTGCACCCGGCCGACGCCGGGCGGCAAATCACCGAAGAGCTGCCGCGCGCACCGCGACATCAAATCCGATTCGCAGTAGCGAGTCGGCATCAGGCAATGAAGCACTTCGTTCGGTACCTCGGTCACGGGCACTTCCGCGAGCTGGGGCGGGACCACGACATGCGAGCGGCGCACGCTCGCCTTGTAGCGGATCCTCAACGGGCCGGGCTGCGCGTCGAAGCGGATGAAACGATTGCCGCTGCCCTCGTCGCAAAACGCCTGGATCCGCACGGCTGGCTCGACGACCAGATCTTCGCTGATCAAGGCCTGCGCCGCGCTGCGTGCCGCTTCGATGTTGAGCAACAGATGCGCGGGCGCGGCCACCTCATAGTCGAGCACGGTTTCAATGTGTGAAAGATGCATGTGCTTCCCTGGGCATGGATGGCTCGCGGTCAACGAAGCTGAAGCAGGCGACCAGGGACTGCCCGGGCCCGGCCATCAGTCCAGCGCCTTCTTGACCGCACCCACGCCCAGGGCAGCCAGTACGAGGAACACGATCGCAAGAATCAGGAACAAGCCGAACAAGATCTTGGCGATCCCGGCCGCGCCCGCCGCCACGCCGCCAAAGCCGAGCGCACCGGCAACAAGGGAAACGAGTGCAAAGATGATCGCGTACTTCAACATGGATGAACTCCTTGCCCGCGGCCACCCGCGGCTGCACAGGAGCCTAAGAAGACACGGCCGCGGCCCCGATAGTCACGCTGCCCAAGGCACCGTAGGACGAGAACGCAGGGGGAAAACCGCTAGCATCGGCTTCGCTTTCCAAGAACAAGTCCACCTCGATCCATCCAAAGGAGTATCTCGAATGAAGTTGTACTACTCGCCGGGCGCCTGCTCGCTGTCACCCCACATTGCGCTGCGCGAAGCCGGTCTGGCCTTCGAAGCCGTGCTCGCCAGCACCAAGAGCCACAAGCTGCAGGACGGCACGGACTACTACAGCATCAACCCGCTAGGCTACGTGCCCATGCTCGAACTCGACGACGGCACCCGCCTGCGCGAGGGCCCGGCCATCGTCCAGTACATCGCCGATCTGGCCCCGACGAAGAATCTCGCTCCCGCCAACGGCACCCTTGCGCGCTACCGGCTGCAGGAGTGGCTGACCTTCATCGGCACCGAGATTCACAAGACCTACTCGCCCTTGTTCAACCCGAACATGCCGGAAGAGGCCAAGAACATCTCCAAGGAGAAACTCAAGAGCCGCTACCAGTGGATCAATTCCGCGCTCGAGGGCAAGGACTACCTGATGGGCGATCACTTCACCGTGGCCGACGGCTATCTCTTCACCGTCACCAACTGGGCCAAGCCCTCGAACATCGATCTCTCGCCCTATCCGAACGTGCAGGCGTGGCATGCGCGCGTCGGCGCCCGCCCGGCCGTCCAGGAAGCCCTGAAGGCCGAGGCACCAGCCAAGTAGCCCGGCAGCAGCGGGCTCATCGTCGCAGCAACGGCTTCTGCCTGGAGGCCAGCAGTGCAGCGGCCCACAGCGTGATCGCCGAAGCCACCAGCCCGCGCCCGAGGCCCCCGGCGCCATCGGAAATCCAGCCGGTGACGGTCGGCCCGACAATCTGGCCGAAGGCAAAGACGATCGTGAAGGCGCTGATGCCGGTCGCCCATTGCGCGGGTGGCAGGTTGTGCCTCACCAGCGCGGTGGTCGATGCGACCACCGACAGGAACACGGCGCCGAACAGCACACCGGAGCCCATGGTGACCAGCCACGCGGGACTCAGCACCGGCAGCAGCGTGGCGGCCCCCAGCAGGCCGTTGAGCAGCGCCTGCGGCCCGCCCCCCAGGAAACGATCCAGAAGCCCTGCCCAGAGGCGTGAAGAGGCTACGCAAGCCATGCCGAGCAGCGCGTAGAACATCGTGACCTCAGCCGGGCTTGCACCCTGCTCGCGCAAGAGGGCGATCACGAAAGTCATGTAGCCGATATAGCCGGCGCCGAACAAGCCGTACCCGGCCAGCGCCCAGCCGAAACGAAGCACGCGCACCGGTGCCACGGTCTCCCCGCGAAGCGCCGCAGCGGGCGAAGCATGGGGCTCCACGTGCATCGCGCGCGCCGCGAGACCCAGCACCGCCGTCGCCATGAAGCTCGACAGCGCCAGCGCCCACCATGCCCAGGCCCAGCCATGCGGCTCGCCCGCGGCGGCCTGCAGCACGGCCGGCACCAAGAGCGCCGACAGCGTGATGCCGAAGCCCGTTCCTCCGTAGTAGAGGCCCAACAGGAACCCGGCGCGCGAGGGTTGCAACGCACCCAGCCGCGCCGCGAGCAGACCGCCCGCGACGAACACCCATGCACTCGCCAGCCCCGCCAGCAAGCGCTGCAGCAGCAGGGCCGGCGCCGAAGTGAAGAAGCCGCTCGCCCCCATGAAGAGGCTCGCACACACGGCCCCTCCGACCAACAGGCGAAGCGGCCCGAGTCGCCGTATGAGAGCGGGCGTCATGAGCGCGCCCAGTAGATAGCCTGCTGCATTCGCCGTGTTCATGCCGCCAGCCAGCGTGTAGCTCCAGCCCAGGTCCTCGCGCATCGGCGGCAACAGCAAGCCGTAGGAAAAGCGTGTGATCCCCAGCGACACGGCCGCGCCCAGGGACAGCGCGAGCGCAAGACGCAGGACCTGCGCGGGGGTGGGCGTGGCGACGGGGGATGTCATGAGGCGCGGCCATTCTGCGGCATTCGCCTACCAGCGAGGCGACAACCCCGCGACAGCGCGGCAACCGGGGGTGGTTTACCGTCGACACTCCCGCGTTTCATCACGTTCCACGTTCCACCTCAGGCAGTACGCACCGATGACATCTCTCTTCGACCCCATCAAAGTCGGCGACCTCCAACTCGCCAACCGCATCGTCATGGCGCCGCTCACGCGCAACCGCTCGCCCAATGCAGTGCCGCGTGACATCACCGCCACTTACTACGCGCAACGCGCCAGCGCGGGCCTGCTCATCACCGAAGCAACCGCCATCAGCCAGCAGGGCCAGGGCTACGCCGACGTGCCGGGTCTCTATGGCACGGAGCAGCTCGACGCGTGGAAGCACGTGACCGACGCGGTGCATGCCAAGGGCGGCAAGATCGTGGTCCAGCTCTGGCACGTGGGCCGCATCTCGCACACCGAGCTGCAGCCCGATGGCGGCAAGCCTGTCGCGCCCTCGGCGATCACGGCACGCAGCAAGACCGTCCTCATCAAGGATGGCGTTGCCAGCTTCGTCGAAACCTCCGAGCCTCGCGCGCTGGAAGCCAGCGAACTGCCCGGCATCGTCCACGCCTACGCCGTGGCCGCGCGCAGCGCGGTCGAGACCGCGGGCTTCGACGGCGTCGAGGTGCACGGCGCCAACGGCTACCTGCTGGACCAGTTCCTGAAGAACGGCAGCAACAAGCGCACCGACGACTACGGCGGCAGCATCGAGAACCGCGCCCGTCTCCTGCTCGAAGTCACGCGCGCCGTGGTCGACGCGGTCGGCGGCGGCAAGACCGGCATCCGCCTGTCGCCCGTGACACCCGCCAACGACGTGTACGACGACCGTCCGCAGCCGCTGTTCGACTACGTCGTGAAGCACCTCGCGACGCTCAACCTCGCCTACATCCACATCATCGAAGGCGCCACCGGCGGCCCGCGCGAAATCGAAGACCGCCCCTTCGACTATGAAGCCCTCAAGTCCGCCTACCGCAAGGCCGGCGGCAAGGGCGCCTGGATGGTGAACAACGGCTACGACAAGCCCCTGGCCGAAGAAGCGCTGAAGGAAGGGGACGACCTGGTGGCGTTCGGCAAGCCCTTCATCGCCAACCCCGACCTCGTCCGGCGCCTGCGCGAGAACGCGCCTCTGAATGCGCTCGACAAGGCAACCATGTACGGCGGCAGCGAAAAGGGCTATATCGACTACCCGGCGCTTGCTTGACCTTGCCCCCGTTGGAAGGTCGACACTCCGCCATCCACCCTGATTGAAGGAGCTATGCGATGAGTCAGAAATTCCAGGTTTCGGGCATGAGTTGCGGCCACTGCGTCAGCGCGGTGCAGAACGCCGTGCAGACGATCGACCCCGAAGCACAGGTCACCGTCGACCTCGAGACGGGTCACGTCGACGTCCTGAGCCAGCAGCCGCGCCAGGACATCCTCGCGGCCATCGAAAACGCGGGCTACAAGGTGACGTAAAACCCCGGAGGGGGCGTCGCCAGGCCGCCACAGGCACCGTGAGAAGTTGAATACTTTGTGTTTCAAACGCAAAATGCGCGTTGCATTTGCACACGACAGAAAGTCCTCATGCTCGCGCGTTTGCTGCCCTCCCTGGTTCGCGGATTCGCCTATCGCCGGCGGTTCATGGAGAACCGCAGCGAGAACCTCTTCATGGGTTCTTTCAAGAGCTTCGCAGACGCCCAAGCGGGTGTGCCGGCCCTGCGGGTCCGGCACGATGCCGACAGGCCGCAGATGCCGTATTTCCCGCAGGTCTACTTCAACGACTATCCGAGTGTGTTCTGGCTCGGGCGGTCATTCAGCGAAGGCATGCGCAGCGTCTTCGGCGTGGGCGACCATGTGGGCATCAAGTACTACGCGTTCCGCCGCATGCTGAGATATCCATCCGACCTGCGCTGGACGATCTGCGACAAGCCGGAAGCGATCAGGTTCGGCCAGGAACTCGCCATCCAGCGCGACGTTGCCCACCAATTGGACTTCACCACCGATCTCCAATGCGCGAGCGGCTACGACGTCCTGTACGCATCGGGCAGCCTTGGCTATCTGCCCACGCGCCTCTCGGAAATCATCGCCAGACTGCAGATCAAGCCCAAGCGCATCGTCCTGAACGCCACCGCGGTGCACCCGGACCACACTCTGTACACGCTCAACAGCACCGGTTTCATGGTCTCGCCCTGCCGGATTCAACACCACGACGAGCTGCTCGGTGAACTGGCCGAAGCAGGCTACCAGCGTCGCGACGGTTGGCGCAACGAGGGCAAGCCGATCGTCGTCCCCTTCGTGAAGGGCGGACGCAAGCCCTATTACGCCGGTTGCTGCTTCGACCTCTTCTAGCGCCTTGTCTCTGGAGGGCGCCCGGCCCGGCATCGGCGCGCCGGACTGGACATGCCGGCAGCGGCGGCCCGCTACCATCCGCCCCATGCCTTTCAACCCCCGCATCCTCATCGCCGAAGACGAGTCGGGCATCGCCGACACCCTGCAGTACGTCCTGAAGACCGACGGCTTCGTCCCCGTCTGGTGCGCGACCGCCGAGGACGCCATCGCGCAGTTCTGCGCCGAGCCGCCGGCGCTTGCCATCCTCGACGTCGGGCTGCCGGACATGAACGGCTTCGAACTCTTCAAGCGATTGCAGGCGCTGCCGGGCGGCGCGCAGGTGCCGATGCTGTTCCTCACCGCGCGCAGCGACGAGATCGACCGGGTCGTGGGCCTCGAGCTGGGCGCCGACGACTACATCGCCAAGCCCTTCTCGCCGCGTGAGCTGGTGGCGCGGGTCCGCACCATCCTGCGACGCAGCGTGCGCGGCGGGAACGGCAATGGCATCGCCCCGGCGACCATCCAGGCAACCGCAGCGCCCGTGACGCCCTTCGCGGTCGATGTCGAACGCATGCAGATCCGCTACTACGGGCGCGTGCTCGAACTCTCGCGCTACGAACACGGATTGCTGCGCCTGCTGGTGCAGCGCCCCGGCCGGGTCTTCACGCGCGATGAACTCCTGCGGCTCGTATGGGACGACGCCAGCGACAGCTTCGACCGCACCGTCGACGCGCACATCAAGACCCTGCGCGCCAAGCTGCGCGCCGTGGCACCACAGGTCGAGGCCATCCGCACCCTGCGCGGCACGGGCTACGCGCTCAACGAAGACCTCCCCCTGAGCGTGTGACGCGCCGAACCCGCATCTTCATCGCCATCCTGCTGATCTACTCGGCAGGCATCGCCTTTCTGCTCTACCGCGTCGTCGCCGACATCGACCCGCGCTACCGCGAGTCCGCCGAGGAGTCTCTCGTCGAGACCTCGCAGTTCATGGCCAGCCTGATCGAACAGGACGTGATCGCGGGCGCCATCAACACCACGCGGCTGGAGCCCCTGTTCCGCTCCGTCTATGCGCGCGAGTTCTCGGCCCAGATCTACAACCTCCACAAGAGCCGCGTCGAAATGCGCGTCTACGTCACCGATCGCAGCGGCCGGGTGCTCTTCGATTCACTCGGGCGCCATACCGGCGCCGACTACTCGCAGTGGAGCGACGTCAGCCGCTCGCTCGCCGGCATGTACGGGGCGCGCACCACGCGCGACATCGAGCACGACCCGCTCACCTCGGTGATGTACGTCGGCGCGCCGGTGCGCTGGAACAACGAGATCGTCGGCATGGTCAGCGTCGGCAAGCCGGTGCAGAGCTTCGGCCAGTTCGTCGAGGACGCGCGCGCCCGCACGCTCTGGGTCGGCGTCGGCTCGGGCTTCGCGCTGCTGGTGCTGGCCATCATCGTGTCGGTTTGGCTGGTGCGGCCCTTCGGCCTGATCTCGGACTATCTCGCCTGGATGCGCAACCAGTCGCGCCAGGGCAGCCTGAGCCTGCCGCGCATGGCGCGCCGCGCGGTCGACACGCTGCGTGGAAGCTTTGGCGAGCTGCGCGACGCGCTCACCGGTCGCAACTACGTGGCCGACTACGTGCAGACCTTCACACACGAAGTCAAGAGCCCGCTCTCCGCGATCCGTGGCGCGGCCGAGCTGATGCAGGAGCCCTCGATGCCGCAGGCCGAGCGCGAACGCTTCCTCGCCAACATCACGCACGAGACGCAGCGCATCCAGGAGATCGTCGACCGAATGATGGAACTCACCGCCCTCGAGACGCGGCATGCGCTGGAGCGCACCCAGCGCGTGGCGCTGGTGCCGCTGCTGCACGACGTGGCGACCAGCGCGCAAGCCTCGGCCGCGGCGCGCGATGTGCAAGTGCGCGTGGTCGCCGAGACCGGCGCCACCGTCGAAGGCGATCCCTTCCTCCTGCGGCGCGCCATCAGCAATCTGCTGGACAACGCCATCGACTTCTCGCCTACGGGCAGGGAGGTGGTGCTCGCCCTGAACACCACCTCGCGCCTCGCAAGGATCACGGTCCGCGACCACGGCAAGGGCATCCCCGATTACGCCAAGGAGAAGGTCTTCGAGAAGTTCTATTCGCTCGCACGCCCGCACAGCCAGAAGAAGAGCACGGGCCTTGGCCTGGCCTTCGTGAAGGAGATCGCGGCGCTGCACCGCGGCCGCATCGAACTCGGCAATGCGCCGCGCGGCGGTGCGCTCGCGACGCTCACGCTTCCTCTCACCGGCGCTTGATGCCCCAGCGCCGCAGGCGCGGCTACCGGAACAGATCGAGGATGCGGTTGCGCTCCTCGGGCGGCGCCACCGGACTCACCGGCGCGCCGGCGAGGTCCTCCGCCGCCTGCGTCGGCGCCATGTCGAGGCCCAGGCTCGCGACGCTGCGGCCCGGTGCGTAGTCGTCGTAGTACCACTCGCCGTCCACCTGGACCACACCGGGCGGCGCCTGCAGCTCGGTCACCGGGACGCCCTTGATGGCCGTCTCCATGTAGCCGATCCACATCGGCAGGCTCAGGCTGGCGCCGGTATCGCGGTCTCCCAGCTTGCGCGGCGTGTCGTAGCCCATCCACGCGACCGCCACCATCGTGGGCTGGAAGCCGGCGAACCAGGTGTCGACCGAGTCGTTGGTCGTGCCCGTCTTGCCATAGAGATCGTCCCGCTTGAGCGCCTGGTATGCCCTGCTGCCCGAGCCGCCCTTGACCACGCTCTGCAGCAGGCTGGCCATGATGAAGGCGTTGCGCTGCGGAATCGCGCGCACCGTCTCGTCCAGCACCGGCGGCCGGGTCTCGACCAGCACCTTGTCCTTCCAGTCGGTGACGCGCATCACAAGAGAGGGCTGGACGCGGTAGCCGCCATTGGCAAACACCGCATAGGCCGAGGCCATCTGCATCGGCGTGACCGATCCGGCACCCAGCGCCATCGGCAGGTAGGGCGGGTGCTTGTCGGGCGCGAAGCCGAATCTGCCGATCCAGTCCTGCGCGTAGTGCGTGCCGATCGACTGCAGCACACGGATCGTCACCATGTTCTTCGACTTCTGCAGCGCGCGGCGCAGCGACATCGGGCCTTCGAAGCTGCCCTCGTAGTTCTTCGGCTCCCAGGGCTGCCCGCCGGTCGCGGCGGCGTCGAAGAAGAGCGGCGCATCGTTGACCACGGTGGCCGGCGCGAAGCCCTTCTCGAGCGCGGCCGAGTAGATGAAGGGCTTGAAGCTGGAGCCCGGCTGGCGCCAGGCCTGCGTCACATGGTTGAACTTGTTCTTGCCGAAGTCGAAGCCACCCACCAAGGCCTTGATCGCGCCGTCACGCGGATCGAGTGCGACAAAGGCGCCTTCGACCTCGGGCAGCTGGGTGATCTCCCAGCCGCCCTTCGACATCGCAGCGACGCGGATCACCGCGCCGCGGCGAATCCGGACATGGGCCGGTGCGCGGTCGGCGAGGCCGGAACGCGCGAGCTGGAGGCCTTCGCCGGCGATCCGCAGCACCTCGCCATTGCCGCGCACCGCCTGGACCTCCTTCGGCCCGGCCTCGAGCACGACAGCCGACATCAGGTCGCCGTTGTCCGGGTCGTCGGCCAGTGCCTCGTCGACCGCATCGTCGATTCCCTTGGCATCGGAGGGCAGGTCGACGAAGGCCTCGGGCCCACGATAGACCTGGCGCCGCTCGTAGTCCAGGATGCTCCTGCGCAAGGCCTTGTACGCCGCGGCCTGGTCCACCGCGACCAGGGAGGTGTAGACCTTGAGGCCGCGCGTGTAGGTGCTCTCGCCGTACTGCGCATACATCAGCTGGCGCACCGTCTCGGCGGCGTACTCGGCATGCAGGCGCTTCGGGTCGGCGGGATCGCGCAGGCGAAGCGTCTCCGCCTTCGCGACTGCCGCCTGTTCGGCCGTGATGAAGCCCGCCTCCTGCATGCGCTCGATCACGAGGCGCTGGCGGCTGCGCGCGCGCGTCGGGTTGTTGATGGGATTGTTGGTGCCCGGAGCCTTCGGCAGACCCGCCAGCATCGCGGCCTCGGCGATCGTGACCTCCTGCAAGGGTTTGCCGAAATAGGTCTGCGATGCGGCGGCGAATCCGTAGGCGCGATTGCCGAGGAAGATCTGGTTCAGGTAGATCTCGAAAATCTGGTCCTTCGTGAGCTGGTGCTCGAGCTTGAAGGCCAGCAGCACTTCGTAGAACTTGCGGGTCAAGGTCCGCTCCGAGCTGAGGTACACGTTGCGCGCCACCTGCATGGTGATCGTGGAGGCGCCCTGCTTCCTGCCGCCCCTCATGTTGACGACCAGGATGCGCAGCAAGCCCCTGTAGTCGACACCGCCATGCTCATAGAAACGCGCATCCTCGACTGCGAGCACCGCGTCCTTCATGACCTTGGGGATGGTGTCGATCGGCATGAGCTTGCGGCGCTCTTCGCCGAACTCGCCTATCAACGCGCCGTCCGCCGAAAAGACCTGCAACGGCAGCTTGGGCCGGTAGTCGGAGAGCTCCGAGCTGTCCGGCAGCTTCGGATAGACCACCGCCACCGCAACGGCCGCGACGAGCACCAACATGCCAGCGGCGGCGGCGCCCGCCAGGAGCAGCCGCTTGAACCGGATCAACCAGGGAGACTTGGACATCGCGGACCTTTCAATCATCGCGGTGATGATCGCCGCGCCATCGGAAGCCAGTGTGAAGTCCCGCGGCCACCGCACTTCACACAGGCTTCACACACGGCCTCATCGCCTTCCTATTGGCTTCTCGCCCGGCGCGGACAGTGGCTCCGTGCAAGTTCGCACGGCACCCCGAGTGACCATCGCCATGGAAGCCACCCATACCCTCCCTCCCCCCGACGGCCGCTGGCTCTGGTTCGCAACCGTGAGCCTCGCCGCGAGTTGCTTCGCGCTGCTCATCGCGCGTCCCGTGCATGCACAGGAGTCTGCCGGCCCGCGCCTGAAGACCGAGAGCCCGTACTTCTTCGTCAAGAGCGACGACCCGGGCATCGACCGGCTCCCGCTCAAGGGCACCGAGGTCGATGTGAAGATCGCCGGTGTGATCGCCGACGTGCGCGTGACGCAGACCTACCGCAACGAAGGCCAGCGCGCGATCGAGGCGAAGTACGTGTTCCCGGGCTCGACGCGCGCGGCGGTCGGCGGCCTCAGCGTGCGGCTCGCCGACCGTCTCATCACCGCGCAGATCCGCGAGAGGCAACAGGCGCGCATCGAATACGACAGCGCGAAGCGGGAAGGCAAGACAGCGGCGCTCCTGGAGCAGCAACTGCCCAACGTGTTCCAGATGAATGTCGCGAACATCCTGCCGGGGGACGAGGTGAAGGTGGAACTGCGCTACACCGAACTGCTGATACCGGAAGGCGGCAACTACCAGTTCGTCTTCCCGACGGTGGTCGGCCCGCGCTACAACAGTCCGCAATCGCGGAATGCGGATGCCAAGTGGGTGGCGCAACCGAGCTTGCAAGCCGGCGTCGCCACGACCACCGCCTTCAGGCTCAAGGTCGCCCTCGACATGCCGATGGGCATCAAGGAAGTGCGCAGCGCCACCCATGAGATCGACGTCAGCCAGCGCGACGGCGACGGGCACGCGGACATCACACTCGCCGCCGGCAGCGAGCCCGCCAACGATCGCGATTTCGTGCTCGACTACCGCCTCGCCGGCGAGAAGATCGAATCGGGCCTAATGCTCTACAAGGGCCCGGGCGGAAGCGAGGGCAACAGCGCCGAGAACTTCTTCCTCGCGATGATCGAGCCACCCAAGTCGGTGGCCGCCAGCGCCATTTCGCCGCGCGACTACATCTTCGTCGTCGACATCTCCGGTTCGATGCACGGCTTTCCCCTGGACACCGCCAAGGTGATGCTCGAACGGCTGATCGGCGGCCTGCGGCCCAGCGACACCTTCAACGTGCTGCTGTTCTCGGGCAGCAACAGGATGCTCTCGCCGCGATCGGTGCCGGCCACTCGCGCGAACATCGAGCAGGCGCTCGCCACGATCAAGAACTACAGCGGCAGCGGCAGCGGCAGCACCGAGCTGATCCCGGCGTTGAAGCGCGCCTATGCCGAACCCAAGGGGGAGAACGTCTCGCGCACGGTGGTGATCGTGACCGACGGCTTCGTCACCGTCGAGAGCGAGGCCTTCGAACTGGTGCGCAAGAACCTCTCGAAAGCCAACGTGTTCGCCTTCGGCATCGGCTCCTCGGTCAATCGCCACCTGATGGAAGGCCTGGCACGCGCCGGCATGGGCGAGCCCTTCATCGTCACCGACCCGATCCAGGCACCCGGGCAGGCCGCGCGCTTTCGGCGCATGGTCGAGTCGCCGGTGCTCACCAACGTGCGCGCCCGTTTCGAAGGACTCGACGTCTACGACGTGGAGCCGGCGGTGCTGCCCGACGTGCTCGGCGAGCGCCCGGTGATCGTGTTCGGCAAGTGGCGCGGCGAAGCGAAGGGCCGGGTCGTGATCGAGGGCCAGGGCGCCGACGGGCCCTATCGGCGCGCACTGGCCATCGATGAGCACACGCGCCAGGATGCTGCCGCATTGCGCAGTCTGTGGGCCCGCCACCGCATCGAGAGCCTGAGCGACCAGGAAGCGCTGGAGGGCGGGGACGCATTCAGGCAGCGCATCACCGACCTGGGGCTTCGCTACGGCCTGCTCACGCAATACACCAGCTTCATCGCGGTCGACAAGGTGGTGCGCAACTCCGCGCCGGAGGGCAGCGCCGGCGTCGACCAGCCGCAGCCGCTGCCCAAGGGCGTGAGCGAGCTCGCGCTCGGGCAGAGCCTGGGCGCCGAAGTGCCGAGCACCCCGGAGCCGGAAACCCTGGGTGCCATCGCCGTGGTGCTCTCGGTGCTGGCCATGCTGCGCCGCCGCGCGCGCCGCCACGACGCCCGCCGCTTCACGGCATGAACAAGGAAGGCGCCATGTCTCTCGCTGCACTTGCACAAACGCATCCGCGCGTCATCGATTGGGGCATTCATCTCGACCGCGCGCCCGCGGCCGGCTGGCTGGCCCTGCAGGCCGCCGCGCTCTGGCCCTCCTGGCTCTGGATGGCCGCACGGATGCGCGACGGCTCCGACGACCCACTGGGCCTGCTCGCCCTCGCGGCCCTGGCCGTGCTGATCTGCACGCTGCGGCGCGAGTTGCGCACGGCCCCTGGCCTCGGCTGGCTGGCGCTGGCGGGGCTCGGCACGCTCGTCGCCACCCTGCTGCGCAGCGGCGCGGGCCCGCTGCCCGCGCTGCCGCCTCTCATCGCCAGCCTCGCTGCCGTGCTGGCGCTCGCCTGCGGCCTGCTGGCCTTCATGCCCAAGCGCATGGCCGCGCTCCCGGTCGCTGGCCTCGCGGTGCTCGCGCTCCCGTTGCTCTCGTCGCTCCAGTTCTATGCCGGGTATCCGCTGCGCGTACTCACGGCCGAAGCCGGCCGCTGGCTGCTGGCGCCTGCGTTCGCCGTGGCGCGCGAAGGCAGCAGCCTGCTGGTCGACGGCCGCCTGGTGATCGTGGATGCGCCCTGTTCCGGCGTGCAGATGGTCTGGCTCGGCTACTTCGCCGCCTGCGTGGTGGCCCTGCGGGCCGGGCGCACAAGCCGCGGCTTCCTCGCGAGGCTCCCCGTTGTCGGCTTGCTGGTCCTCGCCGGCAACATCGTGCGCAGCAGCGTGTTGATCGCCTGCGAAGGCGCGGGCCATGCGCTCGCACCCTGGATGCACGATGCGCTCGGCCTGCTGCTGCTCGGCATGGTTTGCGCGGGCATCGCCTGGGTCATGTCCCCTCGGCACGGACCACGGGACTTCGCAGCCGGAGCCCCCATTCCGGGCCTCATCACCGCCACGGGAGGACGCAGTGTCGATACCGCTCATTGAACGCTGGTTCACGAACCGCTTCGTCAACCGCATCGCGCACAAGACGGTCTTCGCGCTCGTCATGCTGCTGTGCCTGCTCTGGTCGGCCGCATCGGCGCTTCATCGGCCTCATGCGAGGGCCGGGAACATCGCCTTCCACGAATGGCCGAGGCAGTGGGATGGCATGCCGCTGCGCCCGCTGGCCCTCGGCGAGGTCGAACAGCGATTCGCAGATCGCTTCCCCGGCGCCATCGCACGCCTGACCGATGGCCGGCAGACGCTGGTGCTGCGGGAGGTCGACTCGCCCACCCGCATGCTGCACCCGGCCGTCGACTGCTACCGCGCGCTGGGCTGGCGCATCGAACAGACGCGGCTGGAACGCGATGCCCAGGAGCGCCTATGGCGCTGTTTCATCGCCGAAGGCCGCCGCTCGCAGAAGTTGCGCGTCTGCGAGCGCATCGTCGACAACGCCGGTGTTGCTTTCACCGACACTTCAGCCTGGTACTGGGCGGCAGCCACCGGTCGGTCGGACGGGCCGTGGCAAGCTGTGACCCTGGCGAGACGGATCGAGTGAGAGAGAGAGACATTTGAAAAAAGCGCTACTTTTCCTCCTTTTCCTGGCCCTGGCCCTGGTGCTGACGGCGGGCGTCGCCGTTTACCTCGTGCTGAAGCTGGCGCTGGCGCCCGGCCCCGACGAATGGCCGGCGCGCGTCAAGGCCGGGCCGCTCACCCTCGACGTCGGCGTCCCGACCGTCATCCGTCTGGCCACCTCCTCGTGGTTTGCGCCATGGCTCGAAGGCCGCACGATGGAAACCGAGCACGGCAGCCTTCGTTTCGGATGGAGCGAGACCACCAACACGCTCGAAATGCGCTGCGCGCCCTGCAGCGCATCGGCGCCCTCCCTAGGCAGCGCGCCGATCCGCCTGGAGAGCCTGCGCATCACCGCCCATCGCGACGCCGGCACGCTCAGCGGCGTGCTCGAGGCAGCACCCGCTGCAGCGCTTCCCCTGACGCCCACCGGCGCGGTCGACCCGTTGCTGCGCGCGCGCTGGGAGGGCCGGCTGTCGCAGAAATCGCTGCAGCTCAACTTCGACGCGCCGGAAGCACCGATCGCGCGCTGGTACGCGGTGCTGGCACCCTCCCTGCCCGAGCTGCAGCGCGCACGCGTCGGCGGCACGCTGGCGGTGCGGGCGCAGCTCGCATTGCCGGCGGGCACCTTCGCCCTGCATCCGCAGATCGGGCAATTCACCGTCGAGGGCCTCGGCACCGAGGCGATGCTCAATGCGCGCAGCAGCTGCGGCGCCCCGGCTCGCCTCGCCACCGACAGCTGGCTGGCACGCGCCGTGATCGCCGCGGAAGACCAGCGCTTCTTCACCCATCCAGGCTACGACCTCGTCGAACTGACGGCGTCCCTCGAGGCCAATCAGAAGGCCCGGCAGGTCGAACGCGGCGGCAGCACGCTCACGCAGCAGCTCGCCCGGCTGCTGGTGACGGGCAGCGAACGCAGCGCCGAGCGCAAGCTGCGCGAGCTGCTCTACGCGGTCGAGATGGAGCAGACGCTGGGCAAGGCGCGCATCCTTCAGCTCTACCTGGACAACGCGCCGTGGGGCGCCGACCTGTGCGGCGCCGAGCCGGCCGCACGCCGCTACTTCAGGCGCGCCGCGCGCAACCTCGAACCGGCCCAGGCGGTCTGGCTCGCCGCCATGCTGAACAACCCGGCAGCCGCGGTCGAGAAATGGCAGCGCGACGGCAACATCGACCCGGAGCGCGCCAAGTGGGTGGCAGAGGGCGTGCGCGGCATCACCCGGGCCCAGCGCGATGCGCTGCTCAGGAGCGTCGCGAACGCGCGCTTCGCACCACCTTGACGAGTTGGCCCAAGGGCCGCCGCCCTTGCGCCGAATTGGTGCGCCGGCGCCCTCCCGATGGCCGGGATCGCTGGCACATGTCTTGCGAAAGCATCCTCAATGGATGCCGTCTCCGCCCCACCGCCCGCAGCCGTTGAAATCGTTGCATTGACGAAGTGCTACGCCGCCGGCTCGCCGGCAGCCGTCGACCAGATCGACCTGCGCATCGCCAGCGGCAGCTACTGCTGCCTGCTCGGGCCTTCGGGCTGCGGCAAGAGCACCACGCTGCGCATGGTGGCGGGACATGAATCGGTCTCGGGCGGCGACATCCTCCTGGACAACCGCAACATCACCAACCTGCCCGCCGCGGCGCGCGGCACGGCGATGATGTTCCAGAGCTTCGCCCTGTTCCCGCACCTCTCGGCGCTCGACAACGTGGCCTTCAGCCTCAAGATGAAGGGCGTCTCGAAGACCGAGCGCCACAAGCGGGCCAGGAACCTGCTCGAGCGCGTCGCGATGGGGCACCTGGCCGAGCGCAAGCCCGGCGAGCTGTCCGGCGGCCAGCAGCAACGCGTGGCGCTGGCACGCGCCCTCATCACCGAGCCCCGCGTGCTGCTGCTGGACGAACCGCTCTCCGCACTCGACCCCTTCCTGCGCATCCAGATGCGCGCCGAACTGCGCCGTTGGCAGAAGGAACTGGGCCTGACCTTCATTCACGTCACGCACTCGCAGGAAGAGGCGATGGCGCTCGCCGACACGATGGTCGTGATGAACCACGGCCTGATCGAGCAGGTCGGCTCGCCCTACGAGGTCTACAACCATCCCGCCAGCGAGTTCGTGGCCCGCTTCATGGGCGGGCACAACGTGTTCGCCGTGCCCGAAGGGCTGATCGCGGTGCGCAATGACCATATGCGGATCGCGCCCGCCGGCGCCGTCCACGGCGACATCGGCGTCGCCGCCCATGTGACCGATGTCGAGTACCAGGGCACCTATGTGCTGCTCGGTCTGCGGCTCACCGGCGCGCGGCCGGAGCGCAGCAGTGTGTCGGTGCTGCTGTCGGAGAAGGTCTTCGTGGTCCATCCCTATGCCGTGGGCGACAGCGTGCGGCTGTCATGGGCCGAGGCAGACGCCCGCCCGCTGGGGCCGGGCGCCGTCCGCCCGAGTGCCCGCTCCGCCCCACCGCCGTCGCGCGGCGAGCCGATGTCCGCGTGGGCTGCGATGGCGGCCTGAGCAGACCCCGCCGCGTAGCGCTCTCGCCACTTCTTCTTCCTTCTTCTTCTTCATCACCGCCTCCCAGGAGACCACCCATGTCCAAGAAAATCGAACACTCCTCCACCGGCGTGCAGCGCCGCACGCTGCTGCAGGGCACGGCAGGCATTCTCGCGTCGGGCGTCTTCCCCGCCATCCATGCGCAGGAAAAGATCGTGCTGCGCTACCTGGGCACCGCGGTCAACCAGGACAAGGCGATCGCCGACAAGTTCAAGGCCGACACCGGCATCGAGATCCAGTACGTGGCCGTCACCACCGACGACGTCACCAAGCGCGCCGTGACCGCGCCCAACAGCTTCGACCTGATCGACACCGAGTACTTCTCGCTCAAGAAGATCGTGCCCACCGGCAACCTCAAGGGCATCGACACGAAACGCGTGAAGAACGCCGACAAGATCACCTCGCTGTTCACCAAGGGCGAAGTCGCCGGCAAGAAGGTGGGCGACCAGGGCACGGCGCCGATCAAGACGATCTATCTCGAAGGCGAAAAGAGCAAGGTGTTCGCGAAGTCGCCGACCCAGTTCATGTCGCTGATCCCGACCACCTACAACGCCGATACGCTCGGCATCCGCCCGGACCTGATCAAGCGCCCCATCAGTTCGTGGGCCGAACTCCTCAACCCCGAGTTCAAGGGGAAGGCGGCGATCCTCAACATCCCGTCGATCGGCATCATGGACGCCGCGATGGTGGTGGAAGCCAAGGGCATCCACAAGTACGCCGACAAGGGCAACATGACGAAGGCCGAGATCGACCTCACCATCAAGACCTTGATCGAAGCGAAGAAGGCGGGGCAGTTCCGGGCGCTGTGGAAGGACTTCAACGAATCGGTCAACCTGATGTCCTCGGGCGAAGTGGTGATCCAGTCGATGTGGTCGCCCGCCGTCACGGCCGTGCGCACGAAGGGCATCGATTGCGTGTTCCAGCCGCTCAAGGAAGGCTATCGCGCCTGGGCCTCGGGCTTCGGCCTGCCCGCCACGCTCTCCGGCAAGAAGCTCGATGGCGCCTACGAGTTCATCAACTGGTTCCTCGACGGCTGGGCCGGCGCGTATCTCAACCGCCAGGGCTACTACAGCGCTGTGCTGGACACCGCCAAGGCCAAGATGGAAGCCTACGAGTGGGCCTACTGGATGGAAGGCAAGCCCGCCGCGCAGGACATCAAGAGTCCGCAGGGCACCGTGATCGCGAAGGCAGGCTCGGTACGCGACGGCGGAAGCTATGAAGAGCGCATGGGCGGCATTGCCTGCTGGAACGCGGTGATGGACGAGAACGAGTACATGGTGCGCAAGTGGAACGAGTTCGTCGCGGCCTGACGGCCGTCATCTGCTCTAATGACGACGGATACGCCCGCCGCCCTCGCCCCGACCCTCTCCCGAAGCGAGAGGGAATCCGGGGCCGGGAACATGAGCGCCGACACCAAGGCAACGACATCCCCGGCCGGCGCCACCAGGGCCTGGTGGCAGGCGGCGCCGTTCGCGCTCGTCTTCCTGCTCTTCTTTCTGGTCCCCCTGGCGCTGATCGCGATGGTCAGCCTCTGGAACTTCAACGAATACGAGCTGATCCCGGCGATCACACTGCGCAACTACTTCAGCATCTTCGAGGGCTGCTCGCACCTCACCGACAACGGCGACTTCTGCGTCACGCTGTCGACCTACATCAGCACACTCAAGTTTTGCTTGCTGGTCTGGGGCATCACGCTGCTCATCGGCTTCGCGGTGGCGTACTTCCTCGCGTTCCACGTGCGCTCGCCGGGCATCCAGACCCTGCTCTTCGTGCTGTGCACGGTGCCCTTCTGGACTTCGAACGTGATCCGGATGATCTCGTGGGTGCCGCTGCTGGGGCGCAACGGGCTGGTCAACCAGGCGCTGGTCGGCGCGGGGCTGGTGGATAGCCCGGTCGAGTGGCTGCTCTTCTCCGACTTCTCCGTGGTTCTGGCCTTCGTTCATCTCTACACGATGTTCATGATCGTGCCGATCTTCAATTCGATGATGCGCATCGACCGATCGCTGCTGGAGGCCGCCAGCGACTCCGGCGCCTCCGGCTGGCAGACGCTGTGGAACGTGATCGTGCCGCTCTCGCGCACCGGCATCCTGATCGGCTCGATCTTCGTCATCACCATCGTCATGGGCGACTTCGTCACCATCGGGGTGATGGGCGGCCAGCAGATTGCCTCGATCGGCAAGATCATCCAGGTCCAGACCTCCTACCTGCAGTTCCCGCTGGCAGCGGCCAACGCGATGATCCTGCTGGCCGTGGTGCTGATGATCATCTGGGGGCTGACGCGCCTGGTCGACATCCGGAAGGAACTCTGAGCATGAGCATGCGCCCGGGCGAACAGCGCAGCCCCGGCTTCTGGCCGCTGGCGATCGTCTTCGCGCTGTTCGTGATCTTCCTCTACGGCCCGATGATCACGATCTTCGTGCTGAGCTTCCAGGGCCCCGATGGCGGCCTCACCTTTCCGCTGCGCGGCGTCTCGCTGTACTGGTTCCACAAGCTCGCCGAAGGTCTGGGCACGGTCGACATCGGCGCGGCGTTCCGGCGCTCGCTGATGCTGGGCGCAGTCGTGATGGCCTTCACCGTGGTGCTCTCGGTGCTGGCCGGCCTCGCCTTCCGCAAGCGGCTCAAGGGCGGCAACGCACTCTTCTTCATCACGGTGGCGAGCCTGATCATGCCGTCCATCATCGTGTCGCTCGGCATCGGCCTTCAATTCCGCCTGCTCGACACCGGCATCAAGGCTTCGCTCGCCTCACTGGGCGCGACCGACATGCTCGAGAACTACGGCACGGCCCTGGGTCTGCTGACATCCGCGCTGGGCGCCCACCTGACGTGGACGCTGCCCTTCGGCCTGCTGATCATGTTCGCCGTCTTCAACCGCTTCAACCCCGCCTATGAAGAGGCCGCCCGCGACCTCGGCGCGACGCCCTGGCAGAGCTTCTGCCACGTGGTGCTCCCGCTGATCGGCCCTTCCGTGGTCGGCATCGGGATGTTCGGCTTCACGCTGAGCTGGGATGAGATCGCGCGCACTTCTCAGGCCATCGGCGATGTCAACACCCTGCCGCTCGAGCTGCAAGGACTGACCTCGACCGTGACCACGCCTTCGATCTACGCGCTCGGCACTGTGACCACCATCGTCTCCTTCGCCGTCATGGCCGTCGCACTCGGCACCGCCGCCCTGCTGCGCCGGCGTGCCAGCCGCCGCTGAGGCTCCATGGTCCGCCTGCTGGTCATCAATCCCAACACCTCCGCCTCGGTCAGTGCGCTGTTGCAGCGGCACTTGCAGGCCGAGGGAGGCGGCGCGCTGGATGTGAATGCGGCCACCGCGCGCTTCGGCGCACCCTACATCTCCTGCGAGGCGACCTACGCGGTCGCCCAACATGCAGTGCTCGATGCGTGGGCTTCCAGCCAGGTCCATGACGCGCGTCCCGACGCCGTGCTGATCGGCTGCTTCGGCGACCCGGGGCTCTTCGCACTGCGGGAGGGCTGCGGTGTGCCGGTCAGCGGACTGGCGGAGGCGGCCTTCATTTCAGCGGCCAGGCACGGCCGCTTCGCCGTGGTGACGGGCGGCGAGCGCTGGCAGCCCATGCTGGAGCGCCTCGCGCATGCGCTCGGCCATGCGCCACTGCTCGCCGGCATCCACACGGTGGCGCCGACCGGCGCGCAACTGGCGGCCGACCCGGCGGGCGCTCGGGCCTTGCTGGCCGAGGCCTGCCAAGAGGCGGCATCGCGCTTCGACGCACAGGTGGTGATTCTCGGCGGCGCCGGGCTCGCGGGCATGGCCGGCGACATCGCCGGCAGCGTGCCAGTGCCGCTGATCGACAGCGTGAGCGCCGGCGCCGAATGGGCACTGCAGGCCACACGCTTCGCAACACCCGGCGCAGCCACCCCCCGAGGTTTTGGCGTCGCCTGGCAAAACGTCTCCTGGGAACTCGAAGCGCTTCGCTGAGCCGAGGCCGGCGTCCCCACCCGTAGCGCGGTCGTCCGGTCCGTGCCACCATGCACGGATGAGCACGCAAAACCACGCCCACCCTTCGCACGCCGTCGAGCCGATTTCACTCGTTCGGCCCCGTGGCATCGACCAGATCGTCGCCGGCGTCTCCACCAGCGATGGCGACGGCGTCAAGCTCACGCGGGTGCTGCACCAGACGCTGCAGCAGAGACTCGACCCCTACCTGATGCTGGACGCCTTCGGCAGCGACAACCCGGGCGACTACATCGGCGGCTTCCCGAACCACCCGCACCGCGGCTTCGAGACGGTGACCTACATGATTGCCGGCCGCATGCGCCACCGTGACAGCGCCGGCCATGAAGGCCTGCTGTCGAACGGCGGCGTCCAGTGGATGACGGCCGGCCGCGGCCTCGTGCACAGCGAACTGCCCGAGCAGGAAGAAGGCCTGATGGAGGGCTTCCAGCTCTGGCTCAACCTGCCGGCCAAGGACAAGATGCGCAAGCCCTGGTATCGCGACATCCAGAGTGAAGAGATCCCCGAATTCACCACCCCGGCGGGCGTGCATGTGCGTGTGATCGCGGGCGCGAGCCATGGCGTTGTCGGCGCGATGCAGCGCGAGCATACCGAGCCGCTCTACCTCGACCTCAGCTTTCCGCCGGGCGCGGAGTTCGCGCAGCCGCTGCCGGACAATCACAATGCACTGGTCTATGTGTTTCGCGAGTCGCTCTACATCGGCAGCAGCGAGATACCGACCAAGCGCATGGCGATCCTCGCCAACGAACCGGACAGCGACGGTGTGGTGCTGCGCGCGCCCGCTTCCAATCACAGCCCGGCGCGCGCGCTGCTGATCGCCGGCAAGCCGCTGCGCGAGCCGATCGCGCAATACGGCCCCTTCGTGATGAACACGCGCGAGGAGATCACCCAGGCCGTGCACGACTTCCAGAACGGCAAGCTGGGCTGAACGCCCACCCGGCCCGAACTAGAGTTCGTCGATCGGCGTCTGCCGCTGTGCCGGCGAGTCATCGCCGGAGATCGCAAAGCGGTCGCGCGTACGCACGTAGAAGCTGGCGCCGAAACGCCCGACCGGGTGGTAGTTTTCGAGGCGCACTCGCCATTGCTGGCTGTCCACCAGGCCGTCGCGCGCATGCAGCCACAGCACGCGGCCGATGAAGATCTGGCGGCTGGCCGTCTCCAGCGTCTCCCACAACACGCATTCGAACGCTACCGGCGCCTCCACGATGCAGGGAGGCGCAACCGCCTTCGATGGAGACGCCCTCAGGCCGACGCGCTCCAGCTCGCTCACATCGGGCGACATACGCTCGCCGCAGCGGTGCATCTGCGTGGCCATCGCCTCATCCGTCAGGTGGACCACGAATTCGCGCGTCCGCACGATGTTCTGCGCCGTGTCCTTGAGCTGGCCGTCGTCGAGCCGATTGACGCTGATCATCACGATCGGCGGCTCCTCGCCCAGCATATTGAACATGCTGAAGGGCGCCGCGTTCACCACGCCGGTGGGGCCCAATGTCGTGACCAGTGCGATCGGCCGCGGCACGATCAGGCTGGCCATGAGCTTGTAGCGCTGGTGTTCGGTGAGGGTGCTGAAGTCGATGTCCATGGCGTGAATTGTCACGAAGCACTGCATATCCCATGCCATCGAACGACGCCACTGCCAAGGGGCCCGATTCATCTATCTTTACGCGCGCTCACGCCGGACTCACGCTCGCGAAACACAGTGCTTCCACACTTGCCTCACCTGCTGCCAATCGGTGGCAGGCTTCTTCGAAAGGAAGCACTCTCATGAATACCGTTCGCACCACAACCGGCAAGGGCCTTTTGTTGGCTGCCCTGCTGGCCAGCGCAACCTTCGCCTCCTCCGGCGCCTTCGCGCAAGCGCCCCAGGCATCGACGACTGCCCCCACGCCGCCCGCGGCCGAGGCCCAGGCCGTCGCGCCAGATCAGGGCAAGCACATGCGGCACACGGGCGCCGACCGCGAGAAGCGCTTCGAGCACATGCAGCAGCGCCGTGCCCAGCACATGGCCGCGTTGAAGGAAAAGCTCAAGCTGACACCGGCACAGGAGGGCGCATGGAGCACCTTTGCCGAAGCGCAACGCCCGCCCGTCCGTCCTGGGGCCGGTGAACCGAGCTTCGACCGCGGGGAGTTCGCCAAGCTGACGACACCGCAACGCCTTGAACGCATGCAGGCCCGCCAAGCCGAGCGCAGCGCGATGTTCGCGAAGCGCGCCGACGCGACGCGCAGCTTCTACGCGACGCTGTCGCCGCAACAGCAGAAGACCTTCGATGCCGAATCGATGATGCCTTTCGGTCATGGAGAACACGGCGAGCACCATCGTCACGGCCCGGCCCCCACCAAGGGCTGATTCGTCCTCCGCCCATTGAATAGCCCGCGATGCTTGAGCGCCGCGGGCTTTTCTTCGTCAGGCGATGCGTGATCGCTGCCTACTGCGGCGTACCTGTGCGGTCGCTAGGGTTGGTCGGCACTTCCGGGCGTTCGCCGCGCTGGCCGAATTGCGGCTTCTGCTTACGGGCTTCCTGGCTCACTTCCATGCGCGACATCTCTCCGGTCGGTTGCGGCACTGCGTTCGGCTGATTGTTGACGGTCGTCGAGGCCTCGCCCTTGGGGACAGGATTGTTGGCGTTGTTGCGGTTGTGGGCACGCGCCTCGGCGCGGACCGCCGCGCGCGAGGCCGGAGCGCTCCCATCCGGTCGCTGCGTCGGGTTCGCCACGCCCGACGGTGCCCTGGTGCTGGCCTGGCCGCCTGCCGACGGGTCGGGCTGCGCCGGGATGGCGCTCGTTTGGGCCAGGGTGGCGGTCGCCAGACCCATCAGCCCCGCGAATACGGTCGATGCGAAAAGTCCTTGCTTCATGGTGGTTCCTTGCGTCTCTGGTTTCGATGGATTCCGAGCCTTTTCCACGAGCTCTGGATTCACCGTAGGAGTGCCTCATCCCGACCCTTGTGGGGATGGGGCAGCCATCCCTGTAGGAACCGGCCGCCGCCCGGCGCAGGCCGGCGCATGAGGTGGCGCGTTCCTACAGCCACGGCTCACTCGGCGACTTACAACAGCATTCGTGAAGCCCTCCTCCCATCCCAGTGCCGTGACGGTCGTTCCAACTTCGACTTCCCTGAAGGTGATGACCGTGAATACCCACAAGGGCTTCACGGCGCTCAACCGCAAGTTCATCCTGCCGGAGTTGCGGGAAGCGGTGCGCACCGTCGGTGCGGATGTCGTGTTTCTCCAGGAAGTGCTCGGCACCCATTCGCGTCACTCGCGCAAGATCGACAACTGGCCCGAGGCGCCGCACTATGAATTCCTGGCCGACACCATGTGGCCGCAGTTCGCCTACGGACGCAATGCCGTCTACCCCAAAGGGCACCATGGCAATGCCGTGCTGTCGAAATTCCCCATCGTTCATTTCAGGAACCATGATGTGACGATCACCGGTCCCGAGAAGCGCGGACTGCTGCATTGCGTGCTACGCCTGCCCAGCCGTCCCGTCGACGTGCACGTGATCTGCGTGCACCTGGGTCTGGCGGAAGCGCACCGCGTTCAGCAACTCGATCTGCTCTGCCACATCGTGCGCGACGAGGTGCCTTCGGACGCGCCGCTGGTGGTGGCGGGCGACTTCAACGACTGGCGCGGCCGCGCGCACCAGATCCTGGAAGAAGGCGCCTCGCTGAGGGAGGTCTTCGTGCAGGCCAACGGCAGCGCGGCAAAGACTTTTCCCGCGCGTTTTCCGCTTCTTTCCCTCGACCGCATCTACGTGCGCAACGCGGGCGTGCATGCGCCGGTGGTGCTTCCGCGCAAGCCCTGGTCGCATCTGTCCGACCATGCGCCGCTGGTGGCGGAAATCGAACTGCCATGAAGGCACGCAGATCAACATGAACCAGCGCTGGATTGGAGGCAATCGCATCGAGTTGCTCGAAAACGGCGAGCAATTCTTTCCGCGCGTGTTCGATGCGATACGCGAGGCCCATCGTGAAGTGGTCGTGGAAACCTTCATCCTCTTCGAGGACAAGGTCGGCAGCGAGCTTCACGCGGTCATGCGCTCCGCGGCGCTGCGGGGCGTCAAGGTGGACATCATGGTCGATGGCTTCGGCTCGCCGGACCTGTCGCCCGAGTTCATCGATGGCCTGGTTTCCGCAGGTGTGAGGCTGCGCGTCTTCGACCCAGCCAGGCGCCTCTTCGGTCAGAGGCTCAATGTCTTTCGCCGGATGCACCGCAAGCTCGTGGTTGTCGACGGCTCACGCGCCTTCGTGGGCGGCATCAACTATGCCGCCGATCACCTGATGGATTTCGGCCCCAAGGCCAAGCAGGACTATGCGGTCGAACTCGCGGGCCCGATTGTTTCGGAGATCCATCGCTTCGTCCTGCAAGCAATCGCGATCGGCGGCAAGGGGCCCGGATGGTTCCGGCGACGGCTGCGGGCCGTGCAACCCGAAGACAATGCACCCACAGGCGGGGCCGAGGTGCAATTCGTGACACGCGACAACCGGCGGCACACCAACGACATCGAGCGCCACTACCGGGCCGCCATACGCAGTGCACGGCAGCGCATTGTGATCGCCAACGCCTACTTCTTTCCGGGCTACCAGCTGATCAAGGAAATGCGGCGCGCCGCCCGGCGCGGCGTCGACGTGCGCCTGGTCTTGCAGGGAGAGCCGGACATGCCCATCGTCAAGGCGGCGGCCAGCATGCTCTATCACCATCTGCTGCATGCGGGCGTCCACATCTACGAGTATCGGGAGCGGCCGCTGCATGGCAAGGTCGCCCTGGTGGACGACCAATGGAGCACCGTGGGCTCGAGCAATCTCGATCCCCTCAGCCTGTCGCTGAACCTGGAGGCCAACGTGATCGTTCGCGACAAGGCCTTCAATCAGACGCTCTGGGCCCGTCTCGATGACCTGATGCGCCACGGCTGCACCAAAATCGAAGCGTCGGATCTCACCGAGTGGAGCGGGTGGCGACTGGTGCGCAGCTTTCTCATCTTTCATCTGCTGCGCTGGTATCCATCCTGGGCGGGCTGGCTGCCGCGCCACGCACCTCGGATCGAGCCGCTCGAAGCGCCGCAGCCTCGCCCCGGCGGTGCGACACGCACGGATATCGCGTAATGACACCGTGGCAAGCGACGCGCGCCGGTCCCGCGCCTGCTGGACCATCTCGCGCCTGGTGGCCTTGGGTGAAGCGTATCGGGACCTGGGTCTTCTTCGGACTCGTCGCATGGCTGCTCGTGGAACAAGCCCGCATGATCGACTGGCACGATGTGCTCGGTTCGGTGCGCGAGATTCCACCGGCGATGCTGCTCAAGGCAGGCGTCCTGGCCGCCTGCAGTTTCGCGCTCTACAGCACCTACGACCTGCTGGGGCGACATATGACAGGCCACGGCCTGCGCAACCGCACGGTGATGGGTGTCGCCCTAGTCAGCTATGCGTTCAATCTCAACCTCGGCGCGCTGGTGGGCGGCGTGGCTTTCCGATACCGCCTCTACTCGCGATGGGGACTGGACGGCAACACGATCACGCGCGTGCTCGGCTTCAGCATGCTGACCAACTGGATCGGGTACCTCGTGGTCGCGGGTGCCTCCTTCTGCTTCTGGCCCTTGTCACTGCCGCCGAACTGGGGAATCGGAAGTGATGGACTGCGCATCCTGGGTGGGGTTCTCTTGCTGGGCTCCGCGGCCTACCTGGTGTTGTGCGGCGTCGCGCGCGAGCGCATCTGGCGCATCCGCGGCCATGAGATTCAAACGCCGGCGTTGCGCATGGCCTTGCTCCAGCTCACGGTGTCCTGCGCCAACTGGTGCTTGATCGGCGGTGTGGTCTGGATGCTGCTGCAGCAACGGCCGGCCTACCCACACGTTCTTTCGGTACTGCTGGTGGCCGCCGTGGCGGGCGTTGTCGCCCACGTGCCCGCCGGACTGGGCGTGCTGGAAGCTGTGTTTGTCGCCTTGTTGTCGCATCAGGTGCCGGTGGACAGGCTTCTTGGCGCGCTGCTCGCCTACCGCGCTCTCTACTACCTGCTGCCGTTGGGCATTGCGACTTGTGTGTATCTCGGCACTGAGCTGCACGCCAGGCGACGACGACGCGGGGCGGCTCAGGCTCGCTAGCCTCGCGCACGGCCACGGCGCCAGTGCAGACCTCTCCCAATTCCGGCTCAAGGCCTACAGGCCGGGTCGGCGCAGCGCCCTAGCGTCCACTCATGCAGCATACCGTGACCCTCGAAGGCGAGATCGACTGGCCCGGCTTCCGTCGCGAAGCAAAGGCCTTTCTTGCGCGCCTGGTACCGCCCGAATGCGTCAGCTGGCACACGCGGCACAGTGCTGCAACGGACCTCTTGGCGCACGGCGCATCGCCGGCCACACATACGGGAACTGCGGTCTCCGGCAGCATGAATCCGGTGGTGCCGCGGTCCTTCATGTCGCTGTGCGAGACCGTCATCCTGCACTGCGATCCCGCGCGCTTCAGCCTCCTTTACCGTCTGCTCTGGCGCTTGGTGCACGAGCCCGATCTGCGCCGCGACCCGCTCGACGCCGACCGTATGCGGGCGCAGCACATGGCGCAGGCAGTGCGCCGCGACATGCACAGGATGAAGGCATTCGTCCGCTTTCGCGCCCTCGACGACGGCGCTGACGCGGGCCCCCTCCACGCGGCCTGGTTCGAGCCCGCGCACCACATCGTCGAGGCGGTCGCACCATTCTTCGTGCGCCGCTTCGCCCAAGTGCGCTGGGCCATCTTCACTCCCGAGCGCAGTGTGCGCTGGGATGGCAACGCCCTCCAATTCGGGCCGGGTAGCCAGAGCGCCTCGCCACTGCCAGGCGCCGGCGAGGCGCTCTGGCTGAACTACTACCGCAGCGTCTTCACCCCCCCACATCTGCGGCTTGCCATGATGGAAGAGACATCGCCTAGTCTGCCGTCCGATCCGGCGCAAGCGCTGGCAAAGCTGCGCACAGCAGCTGATCGCTGCCGTGAATGTCCCATCGGAGAGTACGCAACGCAGGCGGTCTTCGGCGAAGGGCCCGTGAACGCTACGCTGATGGTGGTGGGCGAGCAGCCCGGCGACCAGGAAGATCTGGCAGGCCGCCCCTTCGTGGGCCCGGCCGGCCAGCTGTTCGACCGGGCCATTGCGGAACTGGGTTGGTCGCGTGAAGAGCTTTACGTGACAAACGCCGTCAAGCACTTCAAGTTCGAGTTCCGCGGCAAGCGCCGCATGCACAAGACGCCGGGGCAGCGCGAGATCGCCGCTTGCCTCCATTGGCTGGAAGGCGAAATCGACCAGGTGAGGCCTCGCGCCATCATCGCGCTGGGCGCGACGGCGGCGCGCGCGCTCCTGGGGCGACCGGTCGCCGTGATGCGCGAAAGAGGGCATTGGCACACCAACGCGCGCGGCCAGCAGGTATTGGTAACGCTGCATCCTTCCGCCCTGCTGCGGGGCAACCCTGAAGCGCACGAATCCGCGTACAGGCAGTGGCTGGACGACCTCGCGCTGGCCAGCGCGTATGTCGCCGCAGCGGGGGAGCGCGCAAAGACGCGTGCCGGATGAACGCTCAAAAATGAAAAATGTAGCGCACCCGGAAAAAATTCTCACCCGGATTGGGCGTCTTGATGCCCGCATTCGAAAAGTGTTGGAACCGTATCGATACCTCATGACGGCCCTGCGAACCAAAGCTGCGTCCGACACTGAACTGCTCAGTGAACTGGAAGCGCGTGCTGAACTCGCGATCGACTGTCCGGTACAGCGAATCCATCAGTGTCCCACCCAGGCCAACCTCCACAAACCACGGGGAGGCGCCTTGGTCAAGGCGATAACGCCAGTTGGCGATCGCGCCCGCTTGGGTATAGCTGCGGTGTTCGCTACCAGTGGGCAACAGTGCGCGCCACTGGCTTACAAAGAAATCCAAATACAGAGACGAGGCGCCGCTCTCGAAAGACGAGCTGGGCGTCCATGGAACGACGGCTCCGAGCGTGACCACATCTGCATGGCTCTCGCTGCGGAACGCATGCCCGCTTTCGAAATAGAGGCCGGACGAACGGTCTTCGAAGGCTGCCGCCGCCAGGGAAAGCGAGAAGATGCCCGCGCCAAGGACGACCTTGCAGCCATGCCTGGGCCTGGGAATTCGACTGGTTACGTGATCAAGAGAGTCCATGAAGAACACGACTTTGTTGCGAGGTCCAGAAACTAGCATTTTCCCGACCGCCCAACCCCTGCCAAGTCAAATGCTGCAGCGCAGCAAAATAAGCGCGACAAGCCTATAGTTCGTCATACTCAAGCGCAGAAACCTCATGTCGCCCAGATTTCCCTCCTCCCGCTTTTTCAATCCGCTGATGCTGTGGATCGATGTCGCGCTCAAGACCAATGAGATGTTGATGTCGTCCGGGTCCGTGATCCAGGTACGTACGCAGCGCATGGCCCAGGCCGGACTGACGCCCAGCGACGCCGATGTTGCCGAAATGCAACTGATGGGCCACGAAAAACTGGAAGCAGTCACCGAATCAGGCGCGGCGATGGCAGGCCAATTGCACACGACCCAGTTCGCCCTTGTCAATCGAGCAGTGCGGCAATGGCTGGGCGGCGTGGCCGCTCTTGTTTCGATCACCACCAGCACCAATCCTGCGCAGGCTGTCACGCACGTCAACGCGTTCACCGATGCCGCAACGCGATCTGCGGCAACGCTAAGCCAACTCTCGAGCGCAGGCGCCCGCGTCGCGCAGCGGGGTCTGAAGCCCATTCACGCCAAGGCAACCTCGAACGCCCGCCGCCTCGCGCGTCCACAGGCCTGAAGCGCACAGCGCTGGCCGACCCCCGGTCCTCAGTCGGCCAGGATGAGCCTCAGCAAGGTGATTTCGGACGGCGCGCCGAATCGCTTGGGCGGCCCCCAGTAGCCTGTACCACGGCTCGTGTAGACCCACATCTCCCGTAGCTTGTGCAGTCCGGCCGTGAACGGCTGCTGCAGCGGCACGAACAGGTTCCACGGAAAGAACTGACCGCCATGCGTGTGACCCGAGAGTTGCAAGTGGTAGCCGGCCTCTGCTGCGGCAGGCGCGCTGCGAGGCTGGTGCGCGAGCAGCACACGCGTATGCACCAGAGGAGGCGCGCCACGCATGGCACCCTCCGGATCGCTCGCATGCGCCGCATCGAAATGGACCGCGGTGAAATCGGTCACGCCGGCCACCACCAACGCGCTTTCAAGAATTTCCTCATCCGTCTGTGCGCCTTTCACGTTGCGTGTCTGGAGAACGACATGTTCGTTAAGAAGCACGCACAAGCCGAGCCGGCGCAACTCGTGGACCCAGGCATGCGCACCCGCGTAGTACTCATGGTTGCCGGTCACGACGAAGGTACCGTGGCGTGCGCGCAGATTCGCCAACGGCGCGACGTGATCGCGCAATTCGCTCACCGTGCCGTCGACCAGGTCGCCCGTGATGGCAACCATGTCCGCGCTCAAGCCGTTGACCGCGTTGACGATGCGCTGGATATAGCCGCGCTTGATGGTCGGCCCGACGTGAATGTCGCTGAGCTGCGCGATCGTGAATCCATTGAGCGCGGCCGGTAGATTGCGGATCGGTACGTCGACACGCACCACGCTGGCGGTACGGCGCGCATTAAGGAAGCCGATGAGCGAGATCGCCGTTGCCATGAGCGGGACGGCCGCGGCGCTCCAGCCGAGCCAGCGCTGCCAGTCGAGCAGCGAGCCGCCGCTGGCCAATATGGCCAGCCAGGTCACCAGCAAGCCGAGGTCGCGCACCATCGTCAGGACGAACATGGACGAGAACCAGCCCATGCTCAAGAGCCCGATCCACTTCCAGCCATCGGCGAAGGCTTTTCGCCCCGACCGCATGCCGACGAAGGGCAGCGGCATCGTCGCGGCAGACACCACGAGCGCCGCCCCCAATAGCCAGGGCCAGCCCGGCGCCGCGAAGGCGGCGAGCGCAGGCAGCAGCCGCAGCCCTACATAGACGTGGAGCAGTGCTGTGAGAAGAGTCAGGGGACGGAGCGGCATGAGAGCCTGGCAAGGTGGGCAAAGCCCGGACACACCATGTGCGAGCAGAAGCTCACACATTCAAGGCGCGTGCCACATTGTGGCCGCACTCATCCATTTCCTAGCATGCGGCGCGTCAGTCGCGCACGCCCCCGTCAGGAGTGTGCGCTGACGTCCGTGCCGGCCGGCCAAACGAAAAGAGTCCGGGTCGGCCCGCCTGCCCGAATCTCGACTTGCTGCTTCAAGGTCTGCCCATTCAGCGTGGCCTCGACGTCGTAGCGTCCGGAGTCCAGCCGCGCAACCATGAAGGGGCCGTCAGCCTTGATCTGGCTCAGCAGCACGTGCCCCGAGGAATCCCGCACCGTGACAGCCACTCCAGCCGTGAATTCATTCTTGACACCTTTGACGGTGAATTCGAAGGTCGCCGGCCACCGAGGCGACACATTCTGCATGAGGGCCGCCTCATCGCTGCTGATGCCACCGCTCATGTACTCGATCCCGTTGACCATGTAGATGGGCGGGTTGTAGATCGCATGCGCGGCGAGCGCACCAAGAAGTGACGCACCGCCAATCATCACGGCGGCCGCGGGTCGCCAAAACCGGTTCGTGTTCATCGCTGTGTCCTTTGTTCGATGGGCGCGAAGCTTGACTTCGCGCCCATCACTATCGACAGCGAGGCTTAGGCGAAGCTGAACTGGCCTGCTGCGCCGGCCCTTTCAGTTACCGATGCGTGCGGACGCCTGGCGTTCCGGCATCGGCAAGCCGGCCGCGGCCGCAAAATCCACGTTGGAAGGCCACACAAAGGCCGCGCGGGAGGAGAACCCATTGAATACCGTGAGCGGCTGCAAAAGCGTGATGCCGCTCAGGGTGGCCTCGATCTCATAGGCACCGGGGTCGAGGCGAGCGAGCATGAAACGTGCGTCGGTGGAGGCCTCCATCACCTGCCGGCCCGTATAGCGTTCCCGAACTACCACCTTCACGTCGGACGGAAACTCGCCCGGCTTTGCGCGATTGACCCCGAATTCCAGCGTTGCCGCCCAGCGCGGAGCGACTGTCTGCATGAACGCGGCCTCTGCGTTGCTCTTCCCACCGCACATGTATTCCACGCCCTGTGCCATTTGGATAGGTGGGTTCGTCAGTGCATGAGCTGGAGCCAACGCACCAAAGAAGGCCGAAACCGCCAAGAGCCACGAAAACCGGGTTGCAATCATCGAAGTGCCGTCCTTGCTCAAAATAGTGGCGTGAAGTCCGCCGAGAATTTTGCTTAGCAAGAGTCGGGCTAGGTATAGCGTTTACGCGCAGTGATGCGGCGGTGTCACGCCGAGCATCCCGGCCAATCACGAAACGCATACGCAACGATGCGGCCTGCTGCCTGTTCCATAGGCATGAGGCCGGTAGCTCGAAGCGGCGCTCAGACGTCGATGTTAGCCGCGCGCAATGCGTTCTGCTCGATGAACTCGCGGCGCGGTTCGACCTCGTCGCCCATCAACATGGTGAAGACGCGATCGGCTTCGATCGTGTCGTCGATCTGCACGCGCAGCAGGCGCCGCACGTTGGGGTCCATGGTGGTTTCCCACAACTGCTCAGGGTTCATCTCCCCCAGGCCCTTGTAGCGCTGCCGCGAGGTTGCGTGCTCGGCCTGGCCGATCAGCCAGCGAACGGCCTGGCGGAAATCGTTGACCTTCTCCTCCTTGGCCTTGTCACCTTCGCCACGCCTGACGATCGCTCCGTCGCCCAGCAGGTCTCGGAAGGTCTTCGCGGCCTCGGCCAGCGCAGCGTAGTCAGCGCCGTGCACGAAATCCTGCGTGAGAACACTGCTCTTGATGTTGCCATGATGCCGGCGGCTGATGCGCAGCAGCGGCTTGTCGGTTCGCACATCGAACTCGCTGGCGACCTCGGCCGGCGCGCCTGTGCTGTTCAGTTCGCGCAGCTTCTTCTGCAGGGCAACCGCTGACGCCTCGGCGCTGGCCGTGGTGTCCAGATCGAGCGAAACCCCGTCGGCGATGGCGCGCAGCGCCGCGGCGTCAAGGAAGACGCCGAGCCGAGCGATGACCGCTTCCGCCAGTTGGTGCTTCCGCGCCAACTCCGCCAGTGTGTCACCGCTGATCGTGCTCGGGCTGGCACCACCCGTCATGACGCTGGCGTCCTTGAGCGCGACCTTCAGCAGGAACGCGTCGAGCGCTGGTCCGTCCTTGAGATATTGCTCCTCTTTGCCCACCTTCACCTTGTAGAGGGGTGGCTGGGCGATGTAGATGTGACCTCGTTCGACCAACTCGGGCATCTGACGGTAGAAGAAGGTCAGAAGCAGCGTGCGGATGTGCGCGCCGTCCACGTCGGCATCGGTCATGATGATGATGCGGTGGTAGCGCAGCTTGGCCACGTTGAAGTCGTCGGCACCGCCACCCGCGCTCGTCGCGCCGGCGCGGCCGATACCGGTCCCCAGCGCCGTGATCATGGTCAGGATTTCGTTGCTCGTCAGCAGCTTCTCATAGCGTGCCTTCTCGACGTTCAGAATCTTGCCGCGCAGGGGCAGGATGGCCTGGAACTTTCGGTCGCGGCCCTGTTTGGCCGAACCGCCCGCGGAATCGCCCTCCACCAGGTAGACCTCGCACAGCGCCGGGTCCTTCTCCTGGCAATCGGCCAACTTGCCGGGCAAGCCCATGCCGTCGAGCACGCCCTTGCGACGCGTCATCTCGCGTGCCTTGCGCGCTGCTTCGCGCGCACGCGCCGCGTCGACGATCTTGCCGCAGATGATCTTGGCGTCATTCGGCCGTTCCTGCAGGTAGTCCGAGAGCAGGCGGCCCACGATGTCCTCCACCGGCGCGCGCACTTCGCTCGACACCAGCTTGTCCTTGGTCTGACTCGAGAATTTCGGCTCGGGCACTTTTACGCTCAGCACGCAGCACAGGCCTTCGCGCATGTCGTCGCCGGTGACCTCGACCTTGGCCTTCTTGGCGAACTCGTGCTCTTCGATGTATTTGTTGATGACACGCGTCATCGCAGCGCGCAGGCCGGTCAGATGGGTGCCTCCGTCACGCTGCGGAATATTGTTGGTGAAGCACAGCACCTGTTCGTTGTAGCCACTGTTCCATTGCATGGCGACCTCGACGCCGATATGCGTCCCTGGAATGCCGCCATAGGTATCCGCCGGCTTTTCGCCCATCGCGTAGAACACGTTGGGATGCAAGACCGTCTTGCCCTTGTTGATGAACTCGACGAATCCCTTGACGCCCCCGGCACCCGAAAAATCGTCTTCCTTGCCTGTTCGCTCATCGATCAGGCGAATGCGCACACCGTTGTTCAGGAAGCTCAACTCCCGCAGGCGCTTGCTGAGGATTTCGTAGTGGAAGTCGGCATTTTCCTTGAAGATCTCATCGTCGGGCAGGAAGTGAACCTCGGTGCCACGTTTCTCGGTTTCGCCGGTCACCTTCATGGGCGACACCTCGACACCGTTCGCGATCTCGACGATGCGGTTCTGCACGAAACCCTTGCTGAACTCCAGCGTGTGCACCTTGCCCTCGCGTCGTACCGTCAGGCGCAGCATCTTGCTGAGCGCATTCACGCAACTCACCCCCACCCCGTGCAGGCCGCCTGAAACCTTGTAGCTGTTCTGGTTGAACTTGCCGCCCGCATGCAATTCGGTGAGGGCGATCTCGGCCGCCGAGCGCCTGGGTTCGTGCTTGTCATCCATCTTCACGCCGGTTGGAATGCCGCGACCGTTGTCGGTCACCGACACGGAGTTGTCGGTGTGGATGGTGACCACGATGTCATCGCAATAGCCCGCGAGTGCTTCGTCGATCGAATTGTCGACCACTTCGAACACGAGGTGGTGCAAGCCGGTTCCGTCGGAGGTATCGCCGATGTACATGCCGGGACGTTTGCGCACGGCTTCAAGACCCTCGAGGATGGTGATGGAGCCTTCGCCGTAGGTATCCGCAGCAGGTGTGACTTCGATCGGGATCGCCGTCTCGATTTCAGGGGTGTAAACCGGCTCGGTGTGCGGCACTTCCGGCTTGTTGTCTTCACTCATCAGAATCTTTCTCTCTCGGCAACCCCGGGGGGTGGCGCCGCAATTTCAGAAATACCGCGATCCGGCACAGCCGGACCGTTGTATTGCCCCTTGCCAGGGGGTAGACGTCAATACGAAGTGTGCCAAGCCACGGCCGGGCTAGATGCGCATCGGCATCACGACGTACTTGAACGATGCGTTCTCGGGCACCGTCATCAGCACCGAACTGTTGGAATCGGCGAGGTCCAGCTTCACCATGTCCTGGCTCATGTTGGCGAGCGCGTCGATCAGATAGGTCACGTTGAATCCGATCTCAATGGCATCGCCGCCATAGTCGATGTCGAGTTCATCCTGTGCTTCTTCCTGCTCCGCATTGTTCGACGCAATGCGCAATGTACCGGGTTCGATGTTGAGCCGCACGCCCTTGAACTTCTCGCTGGTCAGGATCGCGGTGCGCTGCAGGCTCGCCAGCAGCGGCGCCCGACCCAGGGTGACGGTGTTCTTGTGGGTCTTGGGAATCACGCGGTTGTAGTCGGGGAACTTGCCTTCCACCAGTTTCGTGACGAACTCCATTCCGCCGAAACTGAACTTGGCCTGATTGTTCGCGAACTGCATTTCGATCGCGCCCTCAGCGTCCGACAGCAGGCGCTGCATCTCGAGCACTGTCTTTCGCGGAAGGATGACTTCCTGGCGCGGTACTTCAACGTCAAGCATAGCCGATGCGAAGGCAAGGCGGTGGCCGTCGGTTGCCACCAGGCTCAACTGCTTGCCCTCGGCCACGAACAAGATCCCATTGAGGTAGTAGCGGATGTCATGCACGGCCATCGCGAACGAGACTTGGCTGAGCAGGTCCTTGAGCGTCTTCTGCGGAACGGCGAAAGCAGGGCCGAAGTTGGCCGATTCCTGCACCAAAGGGAAGTCTTCGGCCGGAAGCGACTGCAGCGTGAACTTGCTCTTGCCGCCCTTGAGTACCAGCTTGCTTGCGCTCGACTCGAGGCTCACGGTTTGGTCTGCCGGCATGGTGCGCAGGATATCGATCAGCTTGCGCGCACCAACGGTGGTCGTGAAGTTTCCTTCGTCGCCGCCGAGCTCGGCGTTGGTGCGAATCTGGATTTCGAGGTCGCTGGTGGTCAGTTGCAGATTGCCGCCCGACTTGCGAATCAACACGTTGGCCAGGATGGGCAAGGTGTGACGCCGCTCCACGATGCCGGCCACCGATTGCAGCGCCGCGAGGATTTTGTCCTGTGTTGCCTTCAAAACGATCATGTCTTACCTCTTCCTTTATTTCTTTAATTCAAATTAGTAGTAGTAGATAAGGGACGCACCGTGCTGTGGACAGCGCCATTTTCCGCTTTCGGGACAAGCACTTGGCGCAGCCCGTCGGCTGTGTGCAGCCATGCTTCGGTGCTGTCGCGCGAAGGCGCACAACTTCGGATCGAGCGCCTCCCCTGTGGATAAGGTCCTTCTTGTGCCGAAACTGTCCCCAGAGTTGTCCTTTGACAGGCGCTCATGAATCTGCGATGACACATCTTCAGCCCTTGAGCGTCTGCTCCAGCACATGCAATTGCTGGTTGAGCTCGGTCAGTTGCTGTCGTTCTCCCGAGATCTTGCGCACCGCATGCAGCACGGTGGTGTGGTCTCGGCCACCGAACAGTTCGCCAATCTCCGGCAGACTCTTCTGGGTCAGTTCCTTGGCCAGGTACATCGCGATCTGACGGGGGCGCGCGATCGAGGCTGGCCGCTTTTTCGAGTACATGTCGGCAACCTTGATCTTGTAGTAGTCGGCAACTGTCTTCTGGATGTTCTCGACCGAGATCTGGCGGTTCTGGATGGACAGCAGATCGCGCAGCGCCTCGCGAGCAAGCGCGATAGAGATCTCTTTTTGGTTGAAGCGCGAGTACGCAAGGATCTTGCGCAGCGCGCCTTCGAGCTCGCGCACGTTGGAGCGCACGTTCTTAGCCACGAAAAATGCGACTTCCTCGGGCATCTCCACGTTCTCGGCGCGCGCCTTGTTGATCAGGATTGCCACGCGCATCTCGAGTTCGGGCGGCTCGATCGCCACCGTCAGGCCGGAATCGAAGCGGGACACCAGGCGCTCATGGATGTCGGCCAAGCCCTTCGGATAGGTGTCGCTTGTCATCACGATGTGCGACTTCTTGGCTAGCAAGGCTTCGAAGGCGTTGAAGAACTCCTCCTGCGTGCGGTCCTTGTTAGCGAAGAACTGGACATCATCGATCAACAGCAAGTCGAGTGAGTGATAGCGTTCCTTGAATTCGTCAAAAGTCTTGCGCTGGTAGGCTTTGACCACATCCGAAACGAACTGCTCCGCGTGGATGTAGAGAACTTTGGAATCGGGTCGGTCCGCGAGCAGGCGGTTACCCACAGCGTGCATCAAGTGGGTCTTGCCCAGACCCACGCCGCCGTAGATGAACAGCGGGTTGTAAAGATGGCCCGGCATGCCGGCAACATGCATCGCGGCAGCACGCGCCATCCGGTTGGCCGTGCCTTCCACCAGCGTGTCGAAAGTGAGCCCGGAATTCAAGCGGTTCTTGAAGGCTGCGGCTGTCGAATCCTCGTTCGATCCAGCCATGTCGCGTGGCACATCGGTTTCGGAAACGATGGCCATTGACACTGGCCGAGTGGCGATTTCACGAGGAGCAAGCGCTAACTCGATGATCACCGGCTGGCCGTAGAGCTTCTCGGCCATCGAGGCAATCTTGCCGGCGTACTGGGCCCGGATCCAATCGAGCTTGAAGCGATTGGCGACGAAGACGGTGACGCGTGAAAGGTCATCCGCAACCCTTGCGGTCAGCGGCTTGATCCAGGTGTTGAACTGCTGTTCGGACAACTCCTGCGCGAGCTGGTCGACGCAGGCCTGCCATAGGCTGTCACCAATGCCGTCACTCGGCATGGGTGCTCTGAAGTATGGTTTGTCCCTCGGCCATCTCTCGTCTTGGTATTGTGGATAGTCGCACCCGCGATGCGCCATCGATTCTAACTTGTCAAAGACTTATCCACACGAATGCACACAGCCTGCCAAGGTCTCGAAAGACCCCGGATTCTTCCCTTTCATTGTCGGGTGCCGGAATGTTTGCGATAATCGCGGGTTTCCCTGAAAACCTTCTTTGTGTGTTTCGGGGGTATCTATGACGCTCTGCGGCACCGAGTCGCGGAACGTCCCTCAGGAAAAGCATCATGAAACGCACCTACCAAGCTTCCAAAGTCCGCCGCGCCCGTACCCACGGTTTTCTCGTTCGCATGAAGACGCGCGGCGGCCGCGCTGTGATCAATGCACGCCGCGCCAAGGGCCGCAAGCGCCTCGCCGTCTAAACCGGCACCCCTCGGCGCTGTTGCCAGCCAACCCGCCATCTCCGACCATCGGCGCTGTTCGGTTGGCTTCCATGCAGCGGCTCAAGACCCGCGCGCAATTCCAGGCCGTCCTCGCTGGTGCCACTGTGGCACGAACCGCCCACTTTGCATTGCACCGCTGCGCGCTTGACGCTCCGTCAGGCGTCGCGCCGCTGTTCGCGGTACAGGATGTGTGGCTTGGCGCGATGGTTCCCAAGCGTTGGGCTCGCCGCGCGGTGACCCGAAATGCGATCAGACGTCAGATCTACAACGTGAGCATTGCCGCGTCCGAAACCTCGCTGCCTCGCGCTGCGCACGTCGTGCGCCTGCGTTCAGCATTCGATCGCAAGGAATTCGTGAGCGCATCCTCCGACAAGTTGAAGGCAGCCGTGCGCGCCGAGCTCCAGCAGTTGCTGGGACTTGCCGCTGCGGCGCGCGCAAGATGATGCGGCGTCTCTTGATCGGTCTCGTGAAGGCATATCGGCTTTTGCTGAGCCCATGGCTCGGGCAGTCCTGCCGCTTTGAGCCCACTTGCTCGGTCTACGCGATTGCTGCGCTCGAAGAGCATGGCGCCTCCATCGGCAGCTATCTGACCTTACGCCGTCTCGCGCGATGCCAGCCTTGGTGCCAGGGCGGCCACGATCCGGTTCCTCCAAAGGCGCAGCGCCAGACCCAACGTTCGGGGTCGCTGTTTTCCTTTCTTCCTCCCGACGACAAGAAGTCTTCTTCATGAACGATATCCGCCGCACCATCCTGTGGGTGATTTTTGGTTTCTCGCTGGTGCTGCTGTGGGACCAATGGCAGGTCTACAACGGCCACAAGCCAACCTTCCTGCCGTCGACCAAGGCGGTCGCGCCGGTGAATCCTCCGGTCGCGCCGACGGCTTCGGCCAATGGCGTCCCGGCGCCGGCAAGCAGCACGGCGGGATCTGCGGTGCCGACGCAAGGCGCAGCGACGGCCGTCGGAGAAAAAGTGGCTGTCTCCACCGACGTATTCAAGGCCGTGATTGACGGCGAAGGCGGCACGCTGACGCAGCTGGAATTGCGCAAGTATGTGGACCAGACGAACAACGGCGGACTCGTGGAATCCGTGCGGCGGCTGTTCGGCTACCCTGTGCCTGCGAACGAGGTCAAGGAAGTGACCTTGATGGAGGATGGCTCGCCCGCGACCCGATACGTTGCGCAGACCGGGCTGATCAATCCGGTGGACAGCGGCGACCGCTTTCCGAATCATCTGACCTTGATGACTGCGCGCAGCGGCCCCCGTGATCTTGCCGACGGGCAGAACTCTCTCGAGGTCGCATTCGAGTCGCAGCCGGTCGGCGGTTTGAAATACATCAAGACCTACGTGTTCCACCGCGGCGACTATTCGATCCGCGTGAAGCATCAGATCGTGAATGTCAGCGATCAGCCGCGCGATGCTCAGCTTTACCTGCAGCTGGTGCGCCACGGGACCGTCGCGGCTGGGACGATGTTCGGCACCAACACCTTCACTGGACCGGCGGTCTACACCGACGAGAAGAAGTTCCACAAGATTGCCTTCACGGACATCGCGAAGAACAAAGTCGATCTACCCGCGCCTGCCAACAACGGTTGGGTGTCGATGGTGCAGCATTACTTCGTGTCGGCCTGGCTGCTCAACGTGCCGGGCAGCGACACCATCAAGCGCGAGTTTCGCGTGGCCGATCTCGGCAACAACCTCTATTCAGTAGCGATGGTGCTGCAACTGGACAAGTTGGCTCCGGGCGCTACGCAAACCATCGACAGCGATCTGTTCGCCGGGCCGGAAGAAGAGAAGAAGCTTGAGGCGCTGGCGCCTGGCCTGGAACTGGTGAAGGACTATGGCATTTTTGCGATCATTTCGAAACCGCTCTACTGGCTGCTCGACAAGTTGCACGGCTTGCTTGGCAACTGGGGCTGGTCGATCGTCGCATTGGTGGTGTTGCTGAAGGCCGCGTTCTATTGGCTCAACGCCAAGGCGTACGCGAGCATGGCCAAGATGAAGGCCATCAACCCCAAGGTCACGGAGATGCGTGAGCGCCTCAAGGACAAGCCGCAGGAAATGCAGCAGGAGATGATGCGCATCTATCGCGAGGAAAAGGTCAACCCGATGGGTGGATGCTTCCCCATCGTGATCCAGATTCCGGTCTTCATCGCCTTGTACTGGGTGCTGTTGTCTTCTGTGGAAATGCGCCACGCGCCGTGGGTCGGTTGGATTCATGACCTCTCGGCGCCCGACCCATGGTTCATCCTGCCGGTCGTCATGACCGCGACCTCGCTGTTCCAGACTTGGCTCAATCCCACCCCGCCTGATCCGATGCAGGCCAAGCTGATGTGGATCATGCCGCTCGCGTTCAGCGTGATGTTCATTTTCTTTCCGGCCGGGCTCGTGCTCTACTGGATCACGAACAACGTGCTTTCGATTTCGCAGCAGTGGTTCATCAACAAGCGCCTCGGTGTGCTTGGCAAGAAATAGCGGCCACTCAGCTCAGCCAATCCGTCCAGGGCCGCATTCGCGGCCCTTTTTTGCTGAAGGGATCCTTGCATGTTCGCTCGCGCCACCCACCCGATCGTTGCCATCGCCACCGCCTCCGGCCGCGGCGCGGTCGGCATCGTGCGTGTGTCCGGTACGCAATTGGCGCCTTTGATCATGGCGATTTGCGGGCGGAGCCTGAGGCCGCGCGAGGCCACGTATCTGCCCTTTTGCGACGCCGTGGGCGCGCCTGTCGACCACGGACTCGCCATCCACTTTCCGGCACCCCACTCGTTCACCGGCGAAGATGTGCTCGAGCTGCAGGCCCATGGTGGCACGGTGGTGCTGCAGCTGCTCCTTGCCCGATGCCTGGAGGCCGCTGCAGAGATCTACGCTGAAAGCGGTTTGCCGCGGCTTGGCGGCCTGCGGGTCGCCGAGCCAGGCGAGTTCAGTCAGCGCGCGTTCCTCAACGGCAAGATCGACTTGGCGCAGGCGGAGGCCATCGCCGACCTGATCGATGCAAGCACCGAAGCCGCGGCGCGCGGCGCCGGCCGTTCGCTCTCGGGGGCGTTCTCGAAAGAAGTCCACACGCTGCGCGATGCATTGATCCACCTGCGGATGTTGGTCGAAGCGACGCTCGACTTCCCGGAGGAAGAGATCGACTTCCTGCAGAAGGCCGATGCTTCGGGACAGCTTGCCTCTCTGCAGGCGCAATTGCGTGCGGTCCAGCAGCGGGCACGCCAAGGCGCGCTGCTGCGCGAGGGCATCAGGGTCGTGATCGCCGGCCAGCCCAATGCCGGCAAGAGTTCGCTGCTCAATGCGCTGGCCGGGGCCGAACTTGCTATCGTGAGTCCGGTCGCCGGCACCACGCGCGACGTGGTGTCGCAGACGATCCAGATCCAGGGCGTCCCTCTTCACGTGGTCGACACCGCCGGCCTGCGCGATAGCGCCGACGAGGTTGAGCAGATCGGCATTGCCCGCGCATGGGGGCAGATCGAGGGCGCTGACGCGGTGTTGTTCCTGCATGACTTGACGCGCGCATCCTCACCCGACTATGCGCGAGCGGATGCAGAAATCATGGCGGGATTGATTGCCAAGCTCTCTAACAGAGTGCCGGTGCTCGACGTCTGGAGCAAACTGGATGCGGTGGCCACAGCGGCGCCTGAGAGGGGCGTGGCACTCTCGGCGAAGACCGGGTTCGGCATCGAATCGCTCCGAGCTCGCTTGCTGGAGATGGCGGGGTGGCAGGCTGTCCCGGAGGGCGCTTATCTGGCCAGGGCACGGCACGTTCAGGCCCTCTTGCGGGTGGACCAGCACCTTGCAATGGCCACGGAACACTTGGGCGCGCGCTCACAGGCCCTCGATCTGCTGGCCGAAGAGCTCCGACTTGCGCAAAACGCCTTAAATGAAATCACCGGTGAATTTGGCTCTGACGACCTGCTGGGTGTGATCTTTTCCCGCTTCTGTATCGGGAAGTAACAAAAAAGTGTTAGTCGATGTGACATGTGTTAGTGTCTTGTTGCGGTATCGCGGATACTTCGACACGCACAGCGGGGGTTTACAACGATGTCATCGACCATTCAGGATCTTTGCCGCGCCATTGCGCAAAACACCAGCTACGATGCCTTTGTGCCCGCGCTCAACCCGCAACAGTGGGAAACGCTCGCCAGCTATTTACAGCCGTTCGACCTGGCTTCAGGTCAGGTCCTGATCGATCAAGGCGCCAACGACCGCACGCTTTTCTTCATCGAAAGCGGGGCGCTCAGTGTGCATCTCATGGGCGAGAAGGGGCAGATGCAGCTCGCCATCCTCAATCCAGGATCAGTGGTCGGCGAAGGCTCGTTCTTCTCGAGAGCGCCGCGATCGGCCAATGTCGTCGCGACAGGGACTGCCCGTGTCTGGCGACTCACAGCCATCCGCTTCGCGGAAATGTCGAATCGGCAACCCAGTCTTGCGCTGGAACTCGTGCTGGCGCTTGGTGCAGTTATCGCCAAGCGACTGGTCAACAGGCAGAAACGCGTCGCAGTGACCTGACTCCTCCGGTCGTCGCGCCATTGCGAACAGATTCGAGGGCATTGAATGGCTATGGTGTGTGGCGACTGCCGTACGGAAAACCGTGACGGCGCCAAGTTCTGCAAGGGTTGCGGGCGGAGGCTGGTTGCACTCGCCGCTGCTGGAACCAAGCACACCGCGCAGGAGGACTGGCCCGAAACTCAGCGTATGCCGCTGCCGCCGGCCGCACGGGCAGGATCGAATTCCGCCGTGCCCAGCCGCAAGGCTGTCAGCATGCCTGCGGCGCACTCGCCTCCAACATCCTTTCGATCACCCTCCCGCGCCCCGACGGCCGCTCGTCCCTCGAAGGGCAGCCGCAAGGGGCCAGCGCATCGGTCCCACGTCCTCCGGATCGGTGCCCTGACGCTGCTTGCGGCAGCGGCTTTGCTCACAGCGGCTGGCGCCTGGTACATCTCCAGCAAGCGAGCCGCCGAAACGCCATTGCCGGCGACGGTGGTCTCCGCTCCGCCCGCCCCTGTCGAGGTAGCCCCCGCGTTGATGGCGCCGGCCGCACCGGTGGTTGAGGCGCCGGCTGCCCCTACAGGCGCAGTCGGGCCAGCGGCCGAGTCCTCTCCTGTCAGTGCCGGTGCGCCGATCGAAGAGGCAAGACCGGCGCCCGCGGCGGCACCTGCCAAAGTCATACGTGCGGTTGCACCGAAGCCGCGCAGCCTCGCGGCCGTCCCTGCGCCCTCTTTGCCGCCCACAACTCCGATAGTCGTCGCTCCGCTGCCCGTCTCCACCCCGGCGCCCGCGCTGGAACCTGTCGGGCCGGTGAGTCCTCAGACGGCGTGCGCCGGTCTCAACTATTTCGCCCAGGCGCAGTGTATGGCCACGCAGTGCACCAAGGCCGAGTACAAGGCGCATTCGCAGTGCGATGCCGTACGACGTCAGCAGCGCATCGACGAGGAAAAGCGCAATCCGAGCCTTTTGAACTGATTCGACCCGAATTGCAGTTCTTCAACCTTTGTGGAGCTTGTCGATCGCCATCGCAAGTGCGCCGGGTTTGCCGGACAAGACCAGCGTGTCGCCATCGGCCAGCACGGTGTCGTCGGAAGCCTCGGCGGCCTTGCCTCCGCGGCGACGCAGGCTCGCAACCCGCACGCCGAGCGTCTGGAGCGCGCGCTTGGGCAGAGGCTGGCCGATCGCCCAGGCCCCCGCTGTGAGTGTGAAACTGTTGAGCCGCTCGTGGTCGAGTTCGTCTGCGTTGTCGTCATCGGCACCGTGGAAGTAGCCCCGCAGCAAGTTGTAGCGCGCATCTCGCTGATCCTGTACCACGCGGATGACGCGCCGCATTGGCACGCCAACCAGGGCGAGCGCATGGCTCGCCAGCATCAGCGAGCCTTCGATCGCCTCCGGGACCACCTCCGCAGCACCAGCAGCCTGAAGCCTTTCCAGATCGCGATCGTCCCTGGTGCGCACGATCACGGGGACCTGCGGCGCGTGGGCGCGTATATTGGCCAGTACCTTGAGCGCACCAGGAATGTCTTGGTAGGTGACGACCACAGCGCTTGCGCGTGCAAGACCGGCGGCCATCAATGCCTGCATCCGCGCCGCATCGCCGAACACCACCGAGTCGCCAGCCGACGCCGCCTGACGCACCCGGTCCGGGTCCAGGTCAAGCGCCAGGTACGGTATGCCTTCGCGCTCCAGGATGCGGGCCAGGTTCTGCCCGCACCGCCCGTAGCCGCAGATGATCACGTGATTGGCGGTGTTGATGGTCTTGCGCGCGATCGTGGTCATCTGCAGGGATTGCTGCAGCCAGTCGCTGGCGACCAGCTTTCGCACGATGCGGTTGCTGTACATGATGATGAACGGCGTTGCGAGCATCGACAGCACCATCGAGGCGAGGACGGGGTTGGCGAGCCAGGGCGGCAGGAGTTCCTGCCCTTGTGCCAGCGTCAGCAGCACGAAGCCGAATTCGCCCGCCTGCGCGAGATAGAGGCCGGTGCGCAGCGATACGCCGGCCGTTGCCCCCAGCACGCGAGCGAGCAATGTGACGACGGCCAGCTTGAAGGCCAGTGGCATCAAGAGCAGAAGCGCGATCAGCACCCAGCGCTCCATCACGATGTGCCAATCGAGAGACATTCCGATCGTGATGAAGAACAGTCCAAGAAGCACATCGTGGAAGGGTCGGATGTCGGTTTCCACTTGATGCTTGTATTCGGTCTCTGAAACCAGCATTCCGGCGACGAAAGCGCCCAGCGCCAGGCTCAAGCCCGCCAGTTCCGTGAGCCAGGCCAGGCCCAGGGTGACAAGCAACAGGTTGAGCATGAAGAGCTCTTCGCTGCGCCGCCGCGCAACCAAAGTCAGCCACCAGCGCATGACGCGTGGACCGCCATACAGCAGCGCGCTGACCAGGAACGTGGCCTTGAGGAGCGCGACGCCGAGCGCCTTCAAGAGAGCCTCGGGCGGCGCGCCGAGTGCCGGAATCAGCACCAGCAACGGCACCACCGCGAGATCCTGGAACAACAGAACGCCCATCACGCGCTTGCCGTGTTCGCTGTCGAGTTCGAGCCGCTCCGCCATCAGCTTGACAACGATCGCAGTGCTGCTCATCGTGAGCGCTCCCGACAGAACGAGCGCGGTTTGCCAGCCCAGGTGCCACTGCGCGGGCAGCTGCGATGAGATCAGCAGGGCACCTGCGGCCGCGATCGCCATGGTCAGCATGACTTGAAGCAGCCCGAGCCCGAACACATGGCGGCGCATCGCTCGCAGCTTGGGCAGGCTGAATTCGAGGCCGATGACGAACATCAGGAACACAACGCCGAATTCACCCAGGTGACGGATGCCTTCAGAGTCCTGCGTCAGGGCCAGCGTGTGGGGCCCGATCAGCACGCCGGCCAACAGGTAGCCCAGCATAGGCGGAAGTTTCAAGTACCGGCAGACGACCACGCCGATCACAGCGGCCAGGAGGAACATCAGCGTGAGATCGAGCGAGGACATGAATGGATGCTAGCAACACGCATGCCCCGCGGATGCAGGAATTCACCCGCGAAGCCGTTGCGCAAGGCCCGGTCTATAAAATCAGTCGATGAGCTCTCGCCCCCCCATGGTCTTCGCAACCGATCCTGATGCGCTCCTGGCGCGTGCCCGGCTGACCTTCGATATCGAAGCTGCCGCAGTGCTCGGCCTCAAGGACCGTCTCGGGCCGGGCTTTCCTCTCGCAGTGAACAAGATTCTCGAAGTACGCGGCCGCGTCGTGGTAATGGGCATGGGCAAGAGCGGGCACGTCGGTCGAAAGATCGCCGCCACGCTTGCGTCCACCGGTACACCGGCGATGTTCGTGCATCCGGCGGAAGCCAGCCACGGCGACCTCGGCATGATCAAGGCGGTCGATCTCGTACTTGCCATTTCCAACAGCGGGGAAGTCGAGGAACTCACGACCATCCTGCCCGTGGTCAAGCGCCAGGGCGTGCCACTGATCGCGATGACTGGCCGAATCGACTCGACGCTCGGGCGACACGCGGACATCGTTCTTGATTCAGGCGTCGACAAGGAAGCCTGCCCTCTCAATCTCGCGCCAACGGCCAGCACGACGGCGCAAATGGCGCTTGGCGATGCCCTGGCGGTTGCACTGCTTGATGCGCGTGGGTTCGGCGCCGAGGACTTCGCGCGATCCCACCCTGGCGGCGCGCTCGGCCGCAAGCTGTTGACGCATGTCAGTGACGTCATGCGCACGGGCGATGATGTGCCGCGCGTCTCAGAGGCGACGAATGTCAGCGAACTCATGCGGGCGATGAGCATTCAGGGCTTCGGCGCTGCCGCCATTGTGGACGCCGACGGTCGCGCGGCGGGTATCTTTACCGACGGGGATCTGCGTCGCCTCGTCGAGGCCGGCGCAGACCTTCGCTCTGCCACCGCCGTCAAGGTGATGCATCGCGCTCCACGAACCATCTGTGCGGACGCTTTGGCGGTGGAAGCTGCGGAATTGATGGAGCATCATGGCATCACCCGCCTCTTTGTGGTCGATCCGGACGGGCTCCTTGTCGGCGCGCTCAATACCCATGATCTGATGCGCGCGAAGGTCATCTGATGCCACTCGAATTCAAGGTGCAAACCTTGCTCGCCGCGCAAGATGTGCGCGTTGCCTTCTTCGACGTCGATGGCGTGCTGACCGACGGCGGCGTCTATTTCAGCGAGCAGGGTGAGACGCTCAAGCGCTTCAGCATCCTAGATGGCTATGGCCTGAAGCTGTTGCGCCAGGCGGGCATCACGCCTGCCGTGGTCACCGGCCGCGACTCCAAACCCCTGCGCGTTCGTCTTCAGGCACTGGGCATCGAGCATGTGCGCTACGGTACCGAGGACAAGCTTCCGGCAGCTCAGGCCATCCTCGCCCTGCTCGGCCTTGATTGGCTGCAGGCCGCCGCGATCGGCGATGACTGGCCCGATCTTCCCGTCCTGAGCCGGGTCGGCTTCGCGGCCGCCCCCGTCAACGCCCACGCCGAGGTGCGTGCCATCGCTCACCACGTCACGACAGCCCGCGGCGGCGAGGGTGCTGCGCGTGAGTTCTGCGATCTTCTGCTGACCGCTACCGGCCACTACCGCAGGCTGCTCGACGCTGCGCGGGGCGCGGCGACATGAAGTCTGCCCTGAGCTATCTGCGCGAGGGCTTCGATCGCGTCACCATCTATCTGCCGATCATCCTGACCGCGGCGCTCGCCTTGGGCACCTACTGGCTGGTCCGCAATGCGCCGAAATTGTTCGAACCCGTTGCGAAGGAAGCGCCGAAGCACGAGCCGGACTTCTTCATGCGCGGCTTCGTCATCAAGAACTTCCTGCCGAACGGCGATCTGCGTAGCGAACTCTTTGGCAAGGAAGGCCGACACTTTCCCGACACGGACACGATGGAAGTCGACCAGGTGCGCTTGCGCTCGATCTCACCCGAAGGGCTGACCACGCGGGCCACTGCCAATCGCGGCCTGTCGAACGGCGACGGTACCGAGATTCAGTTGTTCGGCGATGCCGTCGTCATCCGCGAAGCCGCCACCTTGCCCGATGGCAAGCCCATTCCTCGGCTGGAATTCCGAGGTGAATTCCTGCACGCATACACGGACACCGAACGCGTGAAGTCGAACAAGCCCGTCACGCTCATGCGCGGCGCGGATCAGTTCACGGCCGACTCGCTGGACTATGACAGCCTGACCGGTGTCGCCGATCTCAAGGGCCGCGTGCGAGGCCTGCTGATGCCTGTTCCGGCAGCGACGGGGGCACCGCGCTGACAACGCCGCTTGTCTTCATCACCGGCGCATCGAGCGGGATCGGGCAAGCGCTGGCGGCTCGCTTCTACAGGTCAGGCTTTCGCTTGGCCCTCGTCGCGCGGCGCACCGTCGACGTCGAAGTGTGGGCCCGTGCCCTGCAGATCCCTGCAGATCGGTACCAGATCTATGGCGCTGATGTGGCGCAGATTGACAGCATCGTGGCGGCTGGCGCTGCGTGCCTGGCCCACCAAGGTCTCCCTGATGTCGTGATCGCCAATGCCGGGATCAGCATTGGCGTCGACACCGCAGATCGTGGCGACCTCGATGTGCTCGCCCAGACTTTCGCGACCAACAACATTGGGCTTGCCGCGACCTTTCATCCTTTCGTTGCGGCGATGTCGGCGCGCGGCAGCGGCCGACTCGTCGGCATCGGCAGCGTTGCCGCCATTCGCGGCCTTCCTGGTCACGGCGCATATTGCGCCAGCAAGGCCGGGGTCATCGCTTACTGCGAGAGCCTGCGCGGTGAATTGCGCTCCACAGGCGTCAAGGTCGTAACCCTCTGTCCGGGTTATGTCGACACGCCGCTGACGCGGGGCAATCGGTACGCCATGCCCTTTCTGATGAAGGCGGATGACTTCGCCGACCAAGCATTCCGCGCGATCGAGGCAGGAGCGAGCTACCGAGTGATTCCGTGGCAAATGGGCGTATTGGCCAAGCTCATGCGCCTGTTGCCGAACCCCTTGTTTGACAGAGCGGTTCAAGGCCGCGGCCGCAAGAAGCGACGGGGCGAATAGGGCGGTGCACTATCAATTCGAGACGCGATCAAAGAGGCATCGGGATAGGGGGCAGTCTTCCTAGACTGCGCCCCTCCCACACCACCCGGCATGCGGGTCCGCACCGGGCGGTTCGAGAGTTTTAGGTCATGAGAGTCTGGGTAGTCCCATACGGTCAAACCAGGCGATGTTCAGCACGCTGTTGAGAAACCAGGCGATGTTCAGCACGCTGTTGAG